>CAZDKX010000035.1:0-8148 GCA_964505935.1 uncultured Syntrophobacteraceae bacterium | reverse complement strand
CGTCTATCGGTTCGGCAGAAATGTTGGGGAGTCAACCGTTCCTGGTCTGGGCCTTACCCAGGACATCAACGAACATGGCTTTTTCACCTCATTGATCGTCCATTTCTGAAGGTCCCTGTTTGATCCGCCATGTGTCCTCATATCCTCATCGCTGATGGATTGGCGTCGCCTCAGTGCTCCCACCTCAACACGATTTTGCCGAAGTGCCGATTTTCTTTCATATATTGGTGTGCTTCCTCGACGGCCTGCATGGGGTAGACCCGGTCGACGATGGGCCGCACCGCTCCTGAGGCAAGCAGTGGTCCCACTTGCCGCGCGAAGGCTTTGGTCAGAGCGGCCTTTGCTTCCTGCGATTGCACGCGGAGCATGGAACCGATGATCCGGAGCCGTTTGGCGACCACCGTGGCGAGATTGATTTCCGCTTTGGTGCCCCCCATCAAGCCGATGATGACGAGACGCCCCTGGGATTTCAGGATTTCCAGGTGTTTCCCGAGGTAAGGGCCACCAATCCAATCCAAAATGACGTCTACCCCTTGGCCTTCGGTGATTTCGAGGACGCGGGCCGCAAAATCCTCGGTTTCATAATTGATGCCGTGGGCTGCTCCCAAGTCCAGGCAGCGTTGAAGTTTTTCCTGGGAACCGGCGGTGGTGATGGCGGTTACGCCCCGGGCATGGGCCAATTGAATGGCCGCGGTGCCCACGCCGCTTCCTCCGCCATGAACCAGCAGGGTTTCCCCGGCTTTCGCCCCGGCTTCGCCAAACACGTTGAAAAAGGCGGTAAAAAACACCTCCGCGGCCGCTGCGGCCGCCACAAAATCGAGATGGTCGGGAATGGCCACCAGGTGATCCGCGGCTACCGCAACATAGCGGCCGTAACCGCCCCCGGCGATAATCCCGAACACGCGGGCTCCCGGCCGCCAGTCGCTCACGTCGGGCGCCTTTTCCACGACCACGCCGGCAAAGTCCAATCCCATGATGGCCGAGGCCCCCGGGGGAGGGGGGTAGAGCCCGCGCCTTTGCAGGAGGTCCGCCCGATTGACCGAGCAAGCCTTGACCCGCACCAGGACTTCACCGGCGCTCAGGGCAGGAACAGGGACCTGAGCCAGCACCAGCGCGTTCCAATCTCCCTTCTTGCCGGATTCCTGCACCACCATGGCATCCATCAAGGCTTCCTTCATTCCAGTTCTCCGTGTTC
This sequence comes from uncultured Syntrophobacteraceae bacterium, assembly GCA_964505935.1. GTDB lineage: Bacteria > Desulfobacterota > Syntrophobacteria > Syntrophobacterales > Syntrophobacteraceae > JADGQM01. The sequence continues at coordinate 6,953 of CAZDKX010000035.1, read as the reverse complement.
GCTAAAGGAAAAATAGTGGGGACCGGCGATGATAATATGATCGTGGACGTGAATGTCGAGGTCGTTCAAGAGTTTCTTCAACCTGCGCGTGAGCTGCCGGTCGGCAGCCGAGGGGTTCGGGTCGCCTCCGGGATGGTTGTGTGCCAGAATGACGGCGGTCGCGCGATGCTTCACTATTGCCTCGACCACCAGCCGGGGAAAGACCGCAGTGCGATTGATGCTGCCTTTCTGGACGGGTTCCACGGCCATCACCACATTCTGGCTGTTGAGGGCGAGGACGCAGAAGACCTCGCTGCTCTCCGTTCCCAGCAGAGGCCGCAGGTGCCGCACGGCGTCGTCGGTGGTGAGCACCTTCTCGTCTTTTTTCCAGCGCACTTTCTGATAGCGGTCAAAGAGCCGGGGGATGGCGGCGATGAGCGTGGCCGCGTTCTCTCCGATCCCGTCGACCTGCTGAAGTCTCACCAAGGGGGCATCAAAGACCGCAGCCAGGCTCCCGAGCCGGCTCAGGAGCTCTTTGGCGAGGTCTTTGACGTCCTTGCGGGGAATGGCAAAAGTGAGCAGGAGCTCAAGGACTTCGTGGTCGTGAAATCCGTCCAGGCCACTCTCGCGAAATCGCTCGCGAAGGCGCTTCCGATGGCCCTCGGGACCAATTGTCATGGGACGCTCCACTGGCTTTCAGCGCTCATGCAAGAATCAAAGCGTACCCTCCTGGGCAGCGACCTTTTCCCGCAATTGACTCAGAAGGCTATCGAACGATTTACTGGCAAGGATGGAATTGAATTGCCCCCGGTAGTTGTCTACCAGGCTGACGCCTTCGACGACAACGTCATAGACTTTCCACTGACCGCCGATCAATTTCAGCCGGTAGTCGAGCTGAACGTTGGTGTTCTTGTAGTCCAGCACCCGGGTCTTTACCAGGGCGTAGTCTCCTTCGATCTTTTCCGTATCGTAGGCGAGCCGTTCATTGGTGCCCGTATAGGTTTCGACCTTGCCCACGTAGTTGTTGAAGAGCAATTGCTTGAAGAGATCAACGAACTCCTGTTGCTTCTGAGATGACTGCTCTTTCCAGGGACGACCGAGAGCGCGCTTGGCCATTTCCTGAAAATCAAAGTATTCGTCAACGATCTTGAGGACCTCGCCGCGGCGTTCGCGCAGACTCGGCGCGGTCCCCGTCTGAGCACTGCGAATGATCTCGAGGGCCCGGTCGGTTCCGGACTGAACGAGGGTCATCGGGGAAGTGGCGGCGACGCCGGGTGAAACAACAAAGAGCAAGACAAGCCATACCAGGATGCGGATGCCCATGGGCCTAAAGCGAAATTGGTGCTGCATGATTACCCCTCCACGGTTGCAGGTCTGACAGACAGGGTCCCTCTCCCTGCCGAGATAGGTCCCTTCAAAAAAACCAAGTTTAGCAATAGTCACCAAAAAGGCGAACTCTTTTTCAGCGCGACAACGGTGGATGACTCTCCGCTCCCTGCAACACGCCGTTCAAATTTAGCGCCGTCCTGCCTCGACACCATCACAATATTCGTCTTGACAAGCATGAGGGAGGCGAATACAAGCATGCCCAATCCGAGATGTCGGATAGCCACTGTGGTTGTTTAACCGCCCGAAGGAGCGATGGGTATGCAGAAGTGGGTTTTCCTCTTCCCAGGTCAAGGTTCACAGTACGTGGGCATGGGACAGGAATTTTATGAAAGCTACAGCGAGGTTCGAGAGCTCTTTGCCCAGGCCGGTGAAATCCTGCAGATGGACATTGCCAGGCTCTGCTTTCAGGGTCCGGAGGAAGTCCTGGTGCTCACCGAGAATGTCCAGCCCGCCATCACCGTGGTGAACCTGGCCTGCTATACCGTGATGCAACTGCATGAGATTTACCCGACAGCCGCTGCCGGTCACAGCCTCGGCGAATACAGCGCCCTCTATGCGGCGGGGGTGCTGGATCTCAAAGAAGTCCTGGAGCTGGTCCGCTGGCGCGGTTTGTTCATGCACGAAGCGTCGCAGCAGGAACCCGGCAGCATGGCGGCGATTATGGAGCTGCCGCGGGAGAAGCTCACGGATATTTGTGAATCGTGCGGCGTCGAGATCGCCAACGTCAACTGTCCTGAGCAGATTATCATTACGGGGCCGGTAGACCCGGTCGAGCAGGCAATCGCCATGAGTGAAGATGCCGGCGCCAAGAAGTGCATGAAACTCAATGTCAGCGGTCCGTGGCACAGCCGCTGTATGCGCCTGGCGCGCGAGAAGTTCGAACCCGTCGTGCGCCGGTGCACTTTCCGGGAACCCCAGATCCCCGTGATCAACAACGTGGATGCTCTGCCTCTGACGGCGGCGACTCAGGCCGCAGACAAACTGATTGATCAGGTCTGCAGCCCGGTGCTCTGGCAGCAGTCGGTCGAGCGGCTCATCGCGGATGGGCACCAGTCTTTTGTTGAAATAGGGCCGAAAAAGGTCCTGCGCGGGCTGATGCGCCGGATCAACCGGGGAGTAAAGGTACTCAACGTGGAAGACGCGGCGAGCCTGACCAGCTTTCTGCAAGCCAACCAGTAGCAGTTTGGATTTCGGATTTCGGATTTCGAATTGCGGATGTGGGGTGACGGATTGGGGATCAGCTACTCTTCAGAAACTTTCTTGAGAAATCTGAGCCTTTTTTGCTCATCATTCTCGCCGCCCTGCTGTTACCATGTTTCCACAACGTCTTAGCGGTAGTCATCCGCCCGGATGCCGTAGCGCCTCAAGATCTGCTGCAGACCCTGCCGTTCCAGACCGCACCGCAGAGCGGCCTGGCTGACATTTCCCGCAGTTGCCTTCAGGAGTTCTCCCAGATACTGGGTATGAAACCGGCGCATGGCCTCTTCCTTAGCGTCGCGATACCGAAGTTCGGCGTATTCTGCCGTTTCCATGGGAGGCACCCCTGCCATGCTCCGAACAAAACCGACATCGTCCGGACGGATCTCTTCCTGGGGGGCAAAGAGGATCCCGCGCAGAATGATATTCTCCAGTTGGCGCACATTGCCTTCCCAGGGGTGTCTGAGGAAGAGATTCATCAGTTCCGGGGAAACGGTCTTATGGGGTTTGCCCAGTTCCGCGCAGCGTTTCGCGAGGAAATGATCCACCAGGGGAGGGATGTCTTCGCGGCGCTCACGGAGGGGCGGTAACACAATGGGCAAAACGTTGAGGCGGTAGTAAAGGTCTTCTCGAAATTCACCGTTTCGGATTTTTTCTTTGAGCTTCCGGTTGGTCGACGCCAGCACTCTCACATCCACCCGGAGTGAGCGGGTATCTCCCAGCGGTTTGATTTCCTTCTCCTGCAGCACCCTGAGCAGCTTGGTCTGGATCGAGGTGCTGATATCGCCGATTTCGTCAAGGAAAATGGTGCCGCCATGGGCTTCTTGAAAAAGCCCGGGGCGGTTCTGGGTGGCATGGGTGAAGGCCCCCTTGCGGTACCCGAAGAGCTCACTTTCGAGGATCTGCTCGGGCACTGCCGGGCAGTTGACCACGACGAAGGGCTGGCGCGCGCGGCTGCTGAGGGCATGCACGGCCCGCGCGGTCAGATCTTTGCCGGTGCCTGATTCTCCGGTAATGAGGACGGTCAGATCCGTCTTGGCAACCATCTGGATGGCTTCATAAACCCGCTGCATGGCGCGACTTCTCCCCACCAGATTCTGAAAGGCCGACTCATCCGGGACACAACGCTGCAGGCGAAGATTCTCCCGCAGCAGTCGACTGCGCTCCAGCGCCTTTCTCAAAGTGAGGACGAGGCTCTCATGATCAAAAGGCTTCGTGACAAAATCATACGCCCCCGCTTTGATCGCTTCCACGGCGAGTTCGATGCAGCCGTAGGCGGTCATCAACACCACGGTCAGCCAGGGATATTCCTGCCGAAGCTGCTTCAGGAGCTCCAGGCCGTCCATCTCCGGCATTTTGAGGTCGGCGAGCACGAGGTCGACGGGTTGTTCCTGGACGAGGCGAATGGCTTCCCTGCCCGAACGCGCTGTCACCACCGTGCAGTCGAGTTCGGGTTCGAGACTTCTCTTGAGCAGCAGCAACAGGTCTTGTTCGTCGTCGATAACCAGGAGGGTTTCCTTCATGGTTTGCCATCCGTTTCAGGAATGGGGTTGGGGAGAACGAGGGTAAAGGTGGAGCCTTTTTCCGGCTCACTACTGACCAGGATTTGCCCTTTGTGGTCTTGCACGATACCGTAGCTGACGGACAGACCCAGGCCGGTTCCTTCGCCGGTCGCCTTGGTGGTGAAGAAGGGATCGAAGACCCGGTTCAGGTGATGCGGCTGGATGCCACAGCCGGTGTCCTTCACCTGGACCATGACCTCGTCACGCTCGGGGTCGTAGCGCGTGATGAGGGTGATAGTGCCGTGCTTGCCAATGGCCTGCCTGGCGTTCACCAGCAGATTCATCAGGACCTGCCGCATTTTCTCCTTATCCAGAGGTAAGAAAGGGATCCGGGCGTCGAACTCCTTTTCGAGAAGGATCTGGTCCATTTCCAGGGAATGTTTCAGCAGGGTTGCCACTTCGTCGATGAGTTGATGGATGTCACCCGGTTCGCGAACGGTCTGGGTACTGCGGGCAAAATTGAGAAGCCGTTCGACAATGGTCTTACAGGTGCGGGTGTGCTTTTCAATGGTCCTAAGATCGTCGTAGCGCTGGGTTTCCGCCTTTTCTCCTCGAATGAGGAGCTGGGTGTACCCCAGGATCATCCCCAGCGGGTTGTTCACCTCATGGGCGATTCCCGCTGCCAGCTGCCCGATGGAAGAGAGCTTGTCCGCCAGCAGGAGCTGCTTTTCCATGGCTTGGCGCTGTGAGATATCTTTGGCCAGAAAGTGAATCGCCGCCAGAGCCTTCCCCGGTTCCGACAGCTCCGCCTTGGCACTGATCAGGGCTGGGAACGAGCGCCCGTCAAGCCCCTGCAGGCGGAGCTCGGCGTTGCTGACAGTGCTATCTTTCATCAGCCTAACAACCAACTCCTCCCAGGCCTCCGGATAGGCGAAAAAGTCCTTGAAATGAGCCTTACCAATGGTTTCGGCGGCGCTGGAGATGCCGAGCATCCTGGTTCCGGCATCGTTCAGGTCCAGGATCAGACCGTCCCCTTCGGTGACCATGATCATGTCCTGGGAGGTTTCGAAGATCCGGTGATACTTGCGCTCGGAAAGACTCAGCTCGCGCGTTCTTTCCTCCACCATCCGCTCGAGGTTGCGATTGAGATACAAGAGCTCGCCGTGCGCTTCCTGCAGGGCTCGCTTATCGCCCAGTATCTCCTGGTAGATCTTCCAGATCCGTTCGAAAAACAGGGTAAAGGAAGCCACGACCACAAACAGGAGGGAGTTCACGGCGCCGCTGATAGGTTGCAGCGAGGTCCACAGCTCGTCGTAGCCGAGCAGTAAGAGCAGTCGTCTGACGATGTGCCCGACGGAGCGCGACAGGGCAAAAGCCGTCAGCGCGTAACAAAGCCAGAGGAGGTAGGTCCAGACGACATTATTCGGGTCCGTGCGGCGGAGACGCATGGCTGCCAGCACCGCCAGCAGCGCAAAACCGCACATGAGCGCCGAACCCAGCAGATCGGCGATCCATACGGGCAGCAGGGGTAAGCTCATGGCGTCAGCTCTTGCCCGGATACGGCCCGGTCGTGTTTTGAGGAAGGGTCGTTCCTCTGCCGCCCTCGCCCTCCCTGCTCATGCCGGAGGCTTTCTGGCGGCGTTGGGCTTCGTGGAGCAGGCTGCGCAGCCCGAAATACAGCAGGACCATGCCCGGGGCGCACAGCAGATGGTCCATCTTGCCGAAATAATAGAAAAAGGCGAGCAGTTCGAGCTTGCGGTCAAACTCGATGGAGGCGTGCCAGGTGCCGGCGTCGATCGTTCGAAAGAGGTCGCTGCGATCATCCAGGATATGGACGAAAAAGGCGTCTACATTCCAGATGATGAAGAACAACGCTCCCAGCTGAATGAAGCGCCAGCCGCGTTCTCTCACCAACTGCCGCTGCCGCAGCCAATAAAGCAAAATCGCCATGGCGAGGGCGAAGAAGAGGTGAGCAATCTGGTGGACATAGAGGCCTTCAGAGGGCACGTGGACCTGGGTCGCGGCGGCCGTCCCGGGAACCATGAAAACCAGCCCGCTTATTCCCATGAGAGAGAGCGCCGGCCGACTCCTCTGTTGCATGGTGATCCTCCAGTGGTATGGGCCTGCCTCTCCGAAATGGTGATGATACCACCAGGCGGGGACCATTCCGGGCAGACGGGCAAGATGTATGCAGCACCTCGGCGATAGACCCCTTATCATTACAACAACGATGCCCCTGGGTCAAACAGTGGGTATGGGCATTTTCAGATAGCGTCTGCAGTATAACCTTGACATCTAACCAAAATTGCAGCAAAAAGAACGCTACCCATCCAGGGAAGGCCACACTCGCCGCGAGATGAAGACGGAAGGCCGCCGGTCTCGCGGTCAAAACAGCCGAGTTGCCTGGACTGGGAGACAACACACGCGGTTTTTCAGATGCATGATCGCAATCCGGGTGAGATCAAGCTCGTTTGTCAGCTGTCCGGTGTCCTCCGGGCCAACATAGATCTTTTCCGATATTCGTCTGCTCGATAGAGACGTCGGACGGACGTGCCTTGGGGTGCTCTCAGCTCTCGGGTCGGTTCCGTCCCGCGGGTCTCGCCAGGCAATATTTCAGCAGCTTATCCAGAAATGCTTGAAGTGCTGAGGATGTTGGGTCGTGATGCATTACAATTTCAATGCGAGGAGGGAAGTATGTCGAGGAAAATGGTGTGGGCAACACTGGTCATGGTCTTCTTGTTTGCGAACATCGCATATGGCGCCAAGGAAGTCCCGAAGGCAAACACCAGTCAGAAGGGGAGCCTCCTGATCTTTCCCAAGATTCAAACCGAGGGAGATGCCGAATCAGGAACGGTCGCCGTGGACACCCTCATCTACTTGACCAAC
>CAZDKX010000034.1:0-23894 GCA_964505935.1 uncultured Syntrophobacteraceae bacterium | reverse complement strand
AAATAACCGGATTAGGTAATCTTTTTAGCGAGTTGACCTTTCCGGATGGACACTAATTAAAGGGATGATTGACAAAGAGAGGCTGCCCGCTTGGTTCGTGAAACAGTCGGATCCAATTCTCTGTGGATAGCCCTGGAACTCTCTGGAATTCCTGGATATTGCTTGTCACTAGGGGGAGCGAAAGGAACCTTCTCAACCTTGGGATTCAGAATACAAAGCTCATTCAGTTCAGCAATTGCCCACCTCTCAGGCAATTTCGGCTGCGCCGCTAGCATCACGCCTCTTCCTTTGCCGTGTGCGCAGCCCTCTCCGGCAACTCCACTGCTTCCATCAGGCGTTCAATCTGCGCGGGTTCGGGGAGTTTGCCTTTGAAGGCGGCAGGCAGGCGGCGGACGATGCGGTAGGCGGCAACGCCGATGGGTTTGCGGCTGTCGCGGAGGGCGTACTCGACCACGGCGCGATTCTTGGTCCGGCAAAGGACCATGCCGATGGACGGGTTTTCCTCGGGCAGCCGTACCCGGTCATCCAGGGCCGCCAGGTTAAACTGCATCTTGCCCACGTATTCGGTTTTGAATTCGCCGATTTTGAGCTCAACCGCCACCAGGCTTTTAAGAATGCGGCGATAGAGCAGGAGATCGATGAAGAACTCGTCCCCGTCGATTTCGAGCCGATACTGGCTGCCCATGAAAGCAAACATCCCGCCCATCTCACGGAGGAAACGCTCGATCCGGGCGATGATGGCACGCTCCAGTTCCCGCTCGCTGCGCTCCTCTCCGAGCTCCAGGAAACCGAAGGTGCATTCGTCGCGGACTGCTGGTTTGGCCTGATGGCGCAGTGGTTCGGGTAAGGTCTGGTTGAAATTGGTCTGGCCCAGCAGGGTTGTCTCGTAGGTCTGGTCTTCGATCCGCAAGGCCAGCACGTTTTTGGTCCAGCCGAATTTGCGGGTCATGCGGAGGTAGAATTCGCGCTGCAGGTCGTCTTCACACTTATCGAGGATGATGAGATTGTGGGTCCATCCAATTTCTGCAACCAGCGGTTGCAGTTCTTCGTTCGCTTGGCAGCAAAGATAAAGCTGCCTCATGTACCAGATGTTTCTGGCCGAAAAACCCGAGATCCCTGGAAATTCCCGTCGCAGATCGGCCGCCAACCGCTCCACCACCGACCGGCCCAGCCGTGATCCTGCTGGCGGGCGACAATGATCCGGCCGATGTCCCAGTAGAGGGCGATGAGCTCCCGGTTGACCGCCTTCAGTGCCTCGTACTGGGCCGTTCGCACACAGGTCTTGATTTCTTCGAGAGTGCGCGAATAGTCGGATGGAAGGAAAACGTCTCTCGTCGTCATGGCTCACTTGGTCTCCCCGAGGAGTCGTGCCACTTTCTGCATCTCCTGAGTGGCGATCCTGAGCTGGGCGAGAATCTCATCGGCGATGTCGGCCGGTTCGGCCAGCCCGTCGCCCCGGCGGATGCTGTCGTCCCGCAGCCAGGTGATATCGGGCCAGTCGCTGTGCCTGGCGATCTGCCGGCGGGTGAAGCAGCGAAAGCGCCCGGCATTCCCCTGGTCCCTACCCTTAATATGGGTTGTCCGATAGCAGACCTTTTGTGAAGAATACACCATTGGGGACGGTTTCGTGAATCAATTCCTGCGGGCTTTGCTCTCCGCCAACCCGCCATAATGACGAAACTGCGTTTCATCTCTTTGACGATGTGGATGGTTTCTTGGAGGATTTCCAGCTCTTCCGGGTCCTGGCTCCATCCGAGCAGAACCGTGTTGGGTCGCATGACGCCTATCCCGTGGCACTGGAGGAGGGCCTTGATGGCAGCGTGGAGGTTTTCTTCAACTTGCCTGGCGACTGTACCGCAATACCCCTGGACACCATGGGCCGTCGACCTTTCTTGATCGTCGTTTTGAGAGAGCCGTCTCGGTATGCCTCGTGACCTCGGGTTGACACGGCGGGAAGGAGACCTTATTAACTGAAAGTCAATTCAGTTGCCCGATCGCCCTGCTGCTATCGTTTAAAAAATAGAAGAGACCTCGACTTCTAACACTCCCAATCAGCGACCAGGGGACTGCAACCGCTAAGGTTCAATTTTTTCAACCGTTTGGAATAACCAGGGAGAGCAATGAGCATCCTGAAATTCGCCACGGAAATACGCCGCGAGCAGATCGTCCAGGCAGCCATTGAGCTCATTGCCAAGGAGGGCATGAAGGGGTTCAATGTGGTGCTGCTCGCCCGGCGGGTGGGGGTGGCTCCCTCCGCCATTTATCATCATTTCAAGGGGAAAGACGAGATTCTCGATTCCGTCCTCGATCTGCTCGAGCAAAAACTGAGAAGCAACGTGGAGGCGGTTGTTGAAAAGACCCAACATCCACTCGATCAGCTAAAGCAGCTGCTCGCTGCCCATGCCCAGTTGGTCCTGGGATACAGCGCGCTGCCGCGCATCCTCTTCTCCGAAGACATTTACGGCGGGAATGCCGCGCGCAAAGCGCGGCTCAACGGGATCATCATGGGCTACCTGCAGGAGGTGGTGACCATCATTCGCAACGGCCAGACACAGCGTCTCATTCGCGCCGAACTCGATCCCGGCACGCTTGCCGTGATGTTTCTCGGGCTCCTGCAACCGCCCGCCATCCTGTGGCATCTGAGCGACGGCCAGTTTGACGCCGCCCGGCAAGTGGAACGAGCCTGGCCGATTTTTTGGGAAGCCATTTGTGTTCGCGCGAAGAGCAAGGCGAAGTGAATCAGCATTCAGGACGAAAGGAGAACCATGGAACGGTATGTTTGCACCATCTGTCAGTATGTGTACGACCCGGCGGAGGGTGATCCCGACAACGGCATCGCCCCGGGGACACCCTTCGAGGATTTGCCCGATGATTGGGTTTGCCCTCCCTGCGGGGCGCCCAAAAGCGAATTCGAGAAGGAATCCGCCTAACCGGTAACCAAGGAGGAAGACCATGTTTTGCTACCAATGCGAACAGACGGCAAAGGGTGAAGGCTGCGTCAAAATCGGGGTCTGCGGCAAGCAGCCGGACGTCGCAGCGCTTCAGGATCTGCTGACTCATGCCATGAAGGGCCTGGCCCTCTTCGCGGTCGAGGGACGCAAAGTCGGGGTGAGCGACCGCCAGGTCAATGTGTTCACCTGTGAAGCCCTGTTCTCGACCCTCACCAACGTCAATTTCGATCCGGCGGATATTGCAAACCTCATCCGGCGCGCGGTGGAACTGAGAGACGCGCTTAAGGCCAAAGTCAAAGCCGCGGGCGGCAAGACCGATTTTGCTCAGGACGCCGCCACCTTCACGCCCGCGTCGACCCTGGAGGGTCTGGTAGCCCAGGGAGAAAAGGTCGGGTTGAAAGCCGATCCGTCCATCGACGCCGATATCCTGTCGCTGCAGCACACCGTGCTCTTCGGGTTGAGGGGAGTCTGCGCCTACGCGGACCATGCCCAGATCCTGGGGCAGGAAGACGACAGCGTATTTGCGTACGTGCATGAAGCCCTGGCCGCCATGCTGCGGAAGGACCTGAACCTCAACGACTGGGTGGGGCTGACCCTCAAGTGCGGCGAAGTCAACCTCAGGACCATGGAACTCCTGGACGCCGCCAACACCGGGACCTACGGGCACCCGGTGCCGACCAAGGTCCCGCTCGGACACCGGAAGGGCAAGGCCATCCTGGTCTCGGGCCACGACCTCAAGGACCTCGAGGAGCTCCTCAAGCAGACCGAGGGCAAGGGGATCGACATTTACACCCACGGTGAGATGCTGCCGACCCACGGCTACCCGAAGCTCAAAGCCTATGCCCATTTTTACGGCCATTACGGAACGGCCTGGCAGAACCAGCAGAAGGAATTCGCCCAGTTTCCGGGCGCCATCCTCATGACCACCAACTGCATCCAGCGCCCGCAGGGGAGTTATGCCGACAACATCTTTACCTCGGGTTTGGTGGGCTGGCCGGGAGTCCCTCACATCGCCAACCGGGACTTCACTCCGGTCATCCGGAGGGCCCTGAGTCTGCCCGGGTTCACCGACGATGCCAACGGCCGCGAGGTGATGGTCGGTTTTGGCCGGAACACCGTTTTGAGCGTGGCCGACAAGGTGATCGAGGCGGTCAAGGGCAAGGCCATTCGCCATTTCTTTCTGGTGGCGGGTTGCGATGGCGCCAAACCCGGCCGGAACTACTACACCGAATTCGTCGAAAAGGTCCCCAAGGACTGCGTGGTGCTGACCCTCGCCTGCGGGAAATTCCGCTTCTTCGACAAGGACCTCGGGACCATCGGCGGCCTGCCGAGGCTCATGGACATGGGCCAGTGCAATGACGCCTACTCGGCCATCCAGGTTGCCGTTGCCCTCGCCAAGGCCTTCAATGTGGGTGTGAACGACCTGCCGCTCTCCATGATCCTCTCCTGGTACGAACAAAAAGCCGTGGCCATTCTCCTCACCCTGTTCCATCTCGGTATCAAGAACATCCGGCTTGGGCCGTCGCTGCCGGCCTTCGTGACTCCCAATGTTCTCGACGTGCTGGTCAAGAATTTCAACATCATGCCCATCAGCACCCCGGATGAGGACCTGAAGGCGATTCTTGGCTGAGCCGCCGGAAACGGAAAGCGCTTCAAGAAGGAGTTGTTGGTATGAAGAAGAGGCCAATCAAAGATCGGATTCATTGGCTGGGGGCCGTCGATTGGGACCGGCGTCTGTTCGACTCGCTGATTCCGCTTCCGGACGGCACCACCTACAATGCCTACCTGGTCGAAGGCAGCACCAGGACCGCCCTCCTGGACACGGTCGACCCCCCCATGGTGGAGACCTTGATGGCGCAACTGGATGACGTGCCGAAGGTTGACTATATCGTCTCCCACCACGCCGAGCAGGACCATTCAGGCTCCATCGGCCGGGTGCTCGAACGCTACCCGGAAGCGAAGGTGGTCGTGACGCCCAGGGCCAAGGGGATGCTCATGGATCACCTCGGGATTCCCGGGGACGCCTTCATCACGGTCGCGGACGGGGAAACGATCTCCCTCGGCGACAAGACCCTGAAGTTCCTCCACACCCCCTGGGTGCACTGGCCCGAAACCATGGTGACCTATCTCGAGGAGGATCGCATCCTTTTCAGCTGTGATTTCTATGGCTCGCACATCGCCGGCAGCGATCTCTTCGTGACCGATCGGGGGCGGGTGTTCGAGGCGGCCAAGCGCTACTTCGCCGAAATCATGATGCCCTTTCGCAACATCATCGAGAAGAACATCGAAAAGCTCAAGGCCTTCGATATCCAAATGATCGCTCCCAGTCACGGCCAGATCCACGATCAGCCTGCCTGGATCATGGATGCCTACCGGGATTGGGTGCTGGGGCCTCCCCACAATACGGTGGTCCTGCCCTATGTCTCCATGCACGCCAGTACCCAGCGCATGGTCGAGCACCTGACGTCGGCCCTGGTAAGCCGCGGCGTAAGGGTGGAACTCTTCAATCTGGTCGTAACGGATATCGGCAAGCTGGCCATGGCGCTGGTGGATGCCGCGACCATCGTGGTCGGCACCCCGACCGTGTTGGCCGGACCTCACCCCCTGGCCGCGTATGCCGCATTCCTGGCCAATGCCCTGCGGCCCAGGGTGAAGTATCTTTCCATTGTCGGCTCCTACGGATGGGGCGGCAAGACCGTGGAGACCCTCGCCGGGATGATCCCCAATCTCAAGGTCGAGGTCCTGCCCCCGGTCCTGTCCCAGGGCTTCCCGTCGGCAAATGTTTTCAAGGCGCTGGACGATCTGGCCGAGGCGATCGCCGGCAAACACCGGGAGAGCGGCTTCACCCTCTGATTCCAGCCCGCCAAGGCTCATTCACGCTGCCTGCTCTCGGGCAGGCAGCGTTTTTGTAAGATTCATTTTCATGCTACGCCTCATCTTTAACAAGCATGAAGCTCAAAAGTTACCGGCAGGAACGGTCTGACTCGCCGTTGACTCCTGGAGCCCGCCCCCATATAATTGTTCGGTAGCAAGAGGCGAAGTCGGAAGAGAGGAGGGAAGACGCAACTTCCATTCACTGTTCCACGCCACCGTGCTCCCGGCCCACCATCGACCCGTGGCCGGGTACATCACTTGCCCTGTGCCCGCTGCTCAGCTCACCGTTTTTCAGTCTTCCCTGGAGCCGCATAGTTTCCCGAAGTCTCGGCGAGGCTCCGATGGTCTCTCACATCCGGTGTTTCTGCGAGAGGAGGAGGCGCTATGAAAGCAGCCAGGACCTTTAAGGTCGTATGTCTGGCAGTCGCCCTGCTGGGCTATTCCAGCTATGCTCTGGCGGGCAGTTACCTCTGTGAAGTCAAGGAAGCGGGGACCTATGGCAAGAGTGAGGTGCGCTTCAAATTGACCGATACCGAGCAGGCCTTTGTCAACAAAGACTTCAAGGCCAGAAGCGAAAGACCCCAGGAGATGCTGGCGGTGGGCCTGGCGGCAGTGGTCAGCGGCATGAAGGTCAGAGTCAATACCAACCCCTCGGCGGGGGACGTCCCGGTCATCACCACGATCTATCTCGTCCAGTAAGCAAGCCGGTAATTGATGTTTCTGCCGGTGCTCTGGTCGGACCTTGTTTTGCCGGAGGGGAATCCTCATGGAGATGCATCTTGTGATCTCGGCCCCAAGGGGTCGCCTTACCGCAGCAAGCCCCAGAACGGCCTCCTTTTCTATTCTTTCTGTAATTGTCTGCCTCGTGTTTGGGGCTCGAGCTCTGGCCCAAACGATTCCCCTACCCCAGCCAGGGACCAACCCGACCCTCCTTTCCCCCTATGAAGTCCTGGCGAGCTCATTCGAGGCGCCCGAAACAAAGCCTGTTGCAAAGGGACTTCTGGGCGCCGGGGCAGGTAACGAGATCAAGGAGCTGGCAAGAGGCCTCAAGAATGATCCGGACCTCATCTACCAGTATGTTCACGACCACATTGCCTACACCCCCATCTACGGCTACCTGAAAGGCCCGACGGCGACACTGCTGGACGGCCGGGGCAACGACTTCGACCAGGCTTCCCTGATGGTGGCCCTGCTGCGGGAAGTCGGCTTGACCGCCAATTTCATCTTCGGGATCATCCGGCTCAGTTCCGATCAGGTCACCAACTGGCTGGGGACCCCCAATGACCCCGCCGTCATCTATCGGCTCCTGGCGGTTGCGGGAATTCCCGCGGTGGTGGAAGCCCCCGGCGGAACGCTCTCCTATGTGGACATGCTTCACGTCTGGGTCAAGGTGAACCTGGGAGGCACCGACTATGTTTTCGATCCCAGCTTCAAGACCCATTCCTACACGACCGGCATCAACCTGGCCTCCGCCATGGGCTACGATCGAGAGGCTTTTCTGACCAGTGCCCTCGGCGGGGCAACCGTTGGCGTCCATTATGTGCAGAATGTCAATCGGACCAATATCCGAAGCGCACTCGCCGGCTATGCGACGAACCTGATCGAGACCATCAAAACCGAATACCCGGCAGCGAGCGTCGAGGACATCCTGGGAGGAAGGACCATCGTGCCTGCGTCGGGGACGCTCCGGCAGACCTCGCTTCCCTATCAGCAACCTACCACCGCCGAATGGACCGAGATTCCCGCCCAATACCAAACCACCCTCAGGATTCAGCACCAGGGAATCGACGAGACTTTATCCGCCGACGACATCTATGGGAGGCGCCTGACCGTCTTCTTTAACGCCTCCAACCAGCCGGTGCTGCGCCTGGACGGGGAGACGATCGCCACCGGTTCCGCCGCCGCGCCCGACCAGCGGCTGGCACTCACGCTCTCGGTTGACCACCCCTATTCCGCCCTGAGCGGCACCTACGCCGACCAGAGTATGACCATGTACGTCAAGGCCGGCGGTTCCTACCTCATCGTCAACGGCTGGAATGAGACGGGAAGAGGGTTCCTCGAAAAGCACCGGAGCGCCCTCAAGGAAGCGCGCCATGCGGGTCTGGCCGATACTTCGGAGCCGCTTCTCGGGGAAACCCTGGCCATGATCGGCCACCTGTGGCTGGCCGAAGCCGGCCGTGCGGACGAGATCAGCGACCGGGTGGCCGGTACCTTCACCGTCCACCACCACCGGCTCGGGCTTTGCGGGCAGATGGATAGTCCCTATATGGACATTCCCATGAAATTCACCATGGTGGTCAGCGGCACGGGCGACACCCAGAAAGAAATAGCCGGCTTCTACAGTGGGGCAGGTCATGAAAGCGCCTTCGAATGGGGGGTTTTCGATCAGATGCAGCCCTACTCGGCGGTTTCGACGGTGAAGCTCATCGATCTTGCCAACAGTCAAGCCGATAAGATCTTCAGTGCCACCAGCGCAAACTATGCAGCCACCGTCAAGCCGCAGCTCACTAACTACCATGCCGCCGAACTGGCCCTGGTGGAAAGCTACCTCAATGCGGGCTATCGCGTGATCCTGCCCGGAGACGGAAACCTCAACGACAAGGAGTGGACCGGCATCGGGTTTGTGGCGGTCAGTGCCGCCGAGGACCTCATTTTCCATATGATCGGCGGAGGGTTCAGCGGCGGGGTCGGCAATGAAGAAATTCCGGTGAACGTACTAGCCGCAGCCGGCGCGGGAGATGACGGCGTGAACTCCGGCGACCACGCCCAGAGCTATGAACCCATCGACCTTCAGACGGGAGACTATCTCCACGAACACACCGATTTGACAATTGGCGGGAGCATCTTTCCCTTCGGTCTCGGGTTCCGCCGTTCCTACAATTCCGGGACGCGGTTCGAGGACGGCCCGCTGGGCCTCGGCTGGACCCACAGCTTTCAGATCACCGCCCTGCCCGAGAGCGACGGGTTCCAGGGCTTGGGGGAGGACTCGCCCATCGATGCGGCGGCCGCCATGGTGGAGCAGGTTGTGGCCAACGACCTTCTCTATGGCGATAAGACCGTCGAGCGCCTGGTTGTTGCCTCGGTGGCCCACCGCTGGTTCATGGACCAGTTGCTCGACAACGTGGTGACCGTCAGTGAACCCGAAGCGACCTCAAAATATGTGAAGCTTCCCGACGAAAGCTACCACCCGCCGCCTCACCTTGCCGGCACGCTGGTCAAGAACGCGGACCAAACCTGGCAGGCGACCACCAAGCACGGCATTGTCCTCGAATTCGACGCCGACGGCAAAATCAGCGCCTGGAAGGACCCCAACAACAATACGGTCAGCTTTGCCTACAGCAGCGGCAAGCTCCAGTCGGTCCAGAACGGCCTGAATCGAGTGCTGTCTTTCACCTACAGCGGCGATCGCCTCAGCACTGTGGCCGACGGAACGGGGCGAAAAGTGACCTACGGCTATGATGCCGCCGGCAACCTGATCAGCGTCAAAGACCCCCTCAACCGCACCGCCACCTTCCAGTACGACGCCGAAGGGAGGCTTGCCAAGGTCTTCTATCCCGCCCATCCCAAGGTTCCCGTCGTCACCAACAGCTATGATTCGCTGGGAAGGGTGGCCATGCAAAGCGACGCCAAAGGCAACACCTATTTCTATTACTTTTCCCCCTATCGATCCGAGGAAGTAGACCCGCTCGCAAAGTCCCGCGTTCTCCATTTCAACCGCCACGGCAGGACCACCCGGACCGTCGATCCTCTGGGGCATGCCAGCACCTATGTCTACGACGGCCGCAACCGGTTGACCAGGACCACCCTGCCGGAAGGCAACGCCGTTGAGTACGCCTACGATGCCAACCACAACATCACCAAAGAGACCCTGCTTCCCAAGCCGGGAGCTTCTGAATCTCCCATTATCACGCAGTACACCTACGAGCCGCCCTTCAACCGCGTCAAGACCGTTACCGATCCCCTGGGACGAATCACCACCTTCACCTATGACGGCACGGGGAATCCCGTTCGGATCGACCTTCCCCAGGTGGATGGTCAGGTTCCCAAGATCACCATGACCTATAACAGTCGAGGCCAGGTGCAGACCGTGACCGATCCCGATGGCATGAAAACCGGCCGCACTTATGACGCCAAGACGGCGGACCTCCGTTCCGTTACCGTTGACCAGGGCCGGCTGGGGTTGCGTTCACGGTTCGCCTACGACGCCATGGGGAACTTGACCCGCCTGACCGACCCGCTCAATCACACCACGAAATTCAAATACAATAAAACACGGCGTCTCACTCAGAGCACTGCTCCCAGCCCTTTTGGCTTCATAACCAAATACGGCTACGACGCGAACGGGAAGCTCACCAGCCTGGCGAGGCAAACGGGCATTTCGGCGAAACCCTGGCAGAAGAGCTCGCTCACCTATAGCCTCACCGGCAACCTCGAAAGCCGGACCGACCCTGAAGGCCATACCACCGCCTACCAGGTCGATCAGAAGGATCGGCTGTGGAAGGTGATCGATGCCGAAAAGCAGACGAAAAAGCATCTATACGACGCGCTCGACCGCCCCTCCCAGGTGGTCGACGCCCTGGGAAATGCCGCCGTCACGCGAACCTACACGCCCAACGGGCTTACAGAGACGCTGACGGATGCCAGGGGCAATATCACCACCTATGCCTATGACGGTTTCGACCGGCCGAGCAAGGTCACCTATCCCGACGGCTCCTGGGAAGCGTTTGCTTTCGACGACGCATCCAACCTGATCACCAGGCGCACCCGGTCGGGTTCGCTGATCACCTTTGGCTACGATGAGCTCAACCGCCTGAAGAGCAGGACTTTGCCCGGCCCGATCAGCTATCAGTACGTCCATGACCTGGTCGGCCGCGTGACCGACCTGACCGGCCCCGGCGGCACGACTCACTTCGACTTCGATACCGCCGGGAGAGTGGTGGGAGAAACCCGTCCGGACGGCAAAACCGTGGCCTATAAATACGATGCAGCGGGCAACCGCACCCGGCTCACCTACCCGGACGGCTTCTTTGTGACCTACGCCTACGACGCCTTGAACCGTCTTACAGGCGTCTATGAACAGGGGAGTACGCCTCTGGCCCAATACCAGTATGATTCGCTGTCGCGGCGAACGCGCCTCACCTACCCCAATGGGACGGTCACGACCTACAGCTACGAAATGGACGACGATCTCAGTGCCGTGCAGCATCAATTCAGCGGCAGCAATGCCACCTTCTCGTACAGCTACAACAAGATCGGCAACCGGACCGGTTTCACGGTGGATGACGACCGCTATCTCTTCCAGGCACCGGCGAGCATCGATGATACTTACACCGCGAACAGCTTGAACCAGTATGCCGCGGTCAAAGGAGTTGCCTTCAGCTATGATCCGAACGGCAACCTGGTGTCGGATGGAGTCAGGAGTTACGGGTTCGATGTGGAGAATCGGCTGCTTTCCTACTCCGCGCCGGGTCATGCCGCCGCCTACGCCTACGATCCGCTGGGGCGCCGGACCAGCAAGATCGCGGACGGCGCCACCACCAAATATGTCCACGACGGCCTCCAGGTGATTGCCGAATACGACAACGCCGATAATCTGCTGCGCCGTTATGTTTACAGTGACCTGATCGATGATCCCATCTGCATGAAGACGGGATCGGCAAGCTATTCCTATCATTTCGACGGCTTGGGATCGGTCTCGGTGCTGAGCGACGGCTCGGGCAAGGTCGCCGAGCGCTATGCCTACAGTCCTTATGGAATCGTGAATGGGGCCAGCGGAGTGGGCAATCCTTACCTCTTTACGGGACGGGCTTTCGACGCCGAGACGGGCCTCTATTATTTCAGATCCAGGTACTATGCCCCTGGGATTGGCAGGTTCCTGCAGGTTGATCCCATCGGCTATCTGGGCGGGCTGAACCTCTACGTTTATGTCGAAAACAACCCGTTGAACTGGCTGGATCCCTTTGGTTGGTGTAAGGACCGGAAGGAAGAGGATTTCCGGGAGTCGGATAATTATTGGGAAGCCTTGCAGCAATTGGATAAAGACCTGCCGCCAAATCCCAATGTTGCGATCATCGGCGGGTCACCGCTACGCTGGCGTGAGCCGACAGAAGAAGAGGTGCAGCAGATGCGGCGTCATTGGGATGAAAGACAACGGCGTTCGAATCGGCTTTTTGAACTGCACAGAAAGATATATCCAAACATTCATGAAATGTTGCAGGATAGACCTATCAGTGCGGAATCCAGAGCTCGAATGGAAGAAGCTAGAACCTACTGGGAGAGAACCCTTCAACTCGAGGGTGCTCATTTTCGGGCAAGAGCAGGCCTGTACCTCCCTTCCGAGCCACCCTTTTTCAGAGCGAGAATCAGATGGGAGCTGGACAGAGGCATCATCCGTCCTATTCCAGAGCCGATGCGGCCGCCAAGGCGAACTGATGCGCTGGAGATGTCCAGTGTGGCTGGCGGAGCAAGGATGTAGCAACCATGTCAGGGAAGAGCTTATCATTAATCGCATTTGTCTTTTGCTTGATCGTATCTTCATCCCTTGCCGGCACGGTGAACTACCGGTACGACCCGCTCGGCCGGCTGACCGGGGCCGACTATCCTGACGGCGGGCTCATCCGGTATGTCTACGACGCTGCCGGCAACAGGGTATCCTTCAAAGTCATACCGGGTGGCCCCGGGGTCGATTCGGACGGGGACGGCCTCCCCAATGCTCTGGAAATCGGGACCTGTGCCGACCCCCTGGATGCCGATACGGACGACGACGGCATCCTCGACGGCATCGAAGACCAGAACCATAACGGCCTCGTGAATGCCGGCGAAACCGATCCGTGCAATGTGGACACCGACGGCGACGGCCTGCAGGACGGCACCGAACTCGGCTACACCCTGGGCGACGTGGGCGCCGACACGGATACGAGCGTCTTCCAGGAAGACCTCGATCCCGCCACCACCACCGACCCGCTGAAGGAAGACACGGACGGCGACCGGTGGCAGGACGGCCGGGAGGATGCAAACCACAACGGCCGGGTCGATCCCGGCGAACGCGACCCCAACGTCTTCAATGCCCCCGGCATGCCCTGGCTGCCGCTGCTCCTCGCGCCGAAGCCCGAAGGGCGGCTCAGCGTTTGGTTCGAGCCCAACCCTGTTCCCCTCTACACCGGCGACAACCCTTGCTACAGCGGCGTCAATGAGTGGCAGTACACCGCCTACCTGGAAGAACAGGGCGGGGTGGGGGTTACCATCGAACGATTCACCTGGGATTTCTACGATCAGGATGGCAAGTACCTGGGCCAATCGGAAAGCACCAGCGAGGACTTCGTCCAATGGTTCAACGACTGTGGCGAGGGAAGCACCTACCTCCCAGCCAGGGCGACGGTCTGCGGCGAGCTTTGCGCTCAGCTGGGCCAGCGGCCGTCCGGGTCGGTGGCGATGACCTTCTACGGGACGGACGACAACGGCAAAAAAGTCAGCGAGGGAGCGCGCGTCTATTTCAGCCCGGCGGTTACCGGCAAGAGCCCCGAGTAGCAGCCGGGCAAGCGCCGGGAAACCTGCGGAACGGTTGCTGCAATTGCTTTGTATGGCACAGATCGTCATTTTGTATCACCTCACCTTCCGAGGTGGGTGGACTCTCCACGGAACAGGCACCAAAAGGATCGGCAGGTTGAGCAGACCTGTAAACAACAGGAGGAGGGTGTTGTCATGCCAAATATCGATGTGCTGGACAGGCGCCGGACAATTACCATCCCAGATCTGGAAGCGTTTTTCGAGCGCACCGGCAACCGGGCTGATCAAACCATCATGGTGGACCAGACGTGGACCATCTATCAGATCTGCACCCGTGTCCGGGATCACGGACCTGTGGGAGTGCTGAGGATACTCTGCCACGGGGCCCCTTCCTACATGGAGCTTGGGACAGGGTTGAGGGTGCCGCGCGATACGATTCCCTTTCAGCATTTGCGGGGTAGTTGGGTCGGGGCATATCCCAGGATAGAGTTACACGGCTGTGGGGTGGCAAGTTCCACCGAGGTGTGGTGTGAATGGAGGTGGCGCCCTATGGGGACGGCGTGTGTGCCCGGGACTTCCAGCCCGAACAGCCCGGGCCGCCAACTGGTGCAGGCCATCGCAGACAATGCAGGGGTCCTGGTGATCGCCTCCATTGACGTGCAGCGGGGGACACCAGGGTTCGAAGGAACCATCGTGTACTGCCGGCCCGCGGTGAGCTACACTGCCCGCGATCTCATAGGGAGATAGATCCCTGCCCTATGAATATCCAACAAGAAGAACTTCGAATTCTTTTCCGCCGAGGAATTCATCGCCGCCATCACTCAGCATATTCCTGACAAAGGTTTCCAGATGGTCAGGTGTCCTCGATGCGCCCATGAAATGAAGATCATCAGCCTCATCAACTTTGCCGCTTTCAACCCTGCGGGCTTCGACCCTCCATCTGTCATCCGCTCGAGCGATTACTGGTCGACCAGTACCTACGCGTACCAGCCGTTTACGGTGTGATCGGAATGTTCACGGAGCAATCTGTGGATACGGCGCAGAAAGCCGACCAGACTAATCTTGACAATCCTAGATTAGTCAGATAAATTAGTCAGTAATGGCCCTGACTGATGAGGATTCTTATGGAAACTAGAAAAGTGAACATTCATGAAGCCAAGACACACTTGTCGCGGCTGATTCAAGCTGCTCTCAGTGGAACAGAAGTCATCATTGCCAAGGATAATCGGCCTCTGGTGAGGCTCGATGTTCTTCCCGAAGCCAGGCTCAAGAGGAAAATCGGTCAGGCAAAAGGGCTGGTTCTGTACATGGCTGATGATTTTGACGCTCCCCTTGAAGACTTCAAAGATTACATGGAATGAAAATTCTGATGGATACCCATGCGTTCCTCTGGCTGTTGACCGGCGACAGTCGTTTGAGCGAAAGAGCCAGGGAAGTCTTTCTGGACACTGAGCACAAGGTCCACCTGAGTGCAGCGAGCTTGTGGGAAATCACCATCAAAATCAGTCTCGGCAAGCTAAAGCTGAAGAAGGCATGGATAGAGACCGTCCAAAAGGAAATGAAGCGGAACCTGGTCATCTGGCTTCCCATCGAAATGCCGCACTGCGAACAAGTGACCAAACTCCCTTTCCATCATCGAGACCCGTTTGACCGCATGCTGATTGCTCAGGCCATGGTGGAGGGCATGCATGTTCTGACCAACGATAGCCACTTCTCCGATTACCCTATCAAAATCATCTGGTGAAGGAGTGAACACTCAGAAGGCAGTTGCTCATGTCCCCGTGGGACACCCGGAAACCCATGGAAAGGCTCGATCCCGGAGGGAGCGGGCGTCTATTTCAGCCCGGCGGTTGCCAGCAGGACTTCAGAGCAGCAGCCGGGGAAACCGTGACGCCGAATCATCTCACGCTTCCACCGGGTCTGAGTTTAAATGAGTGTTCTTGAACGGGTGCGGCAATCGCTGTAAAAAGGCTCAGATCGTCATTCCCGCATGCTTCTGGCGGGAATCCAGGTTTTTTTCCCAAGACCCTGAACCTCGTCCCAAGCTTGTCCCCGCAGGCTTAACGCGCGGAACATGCCGGGATGACGCTTGGAGCCACTTTTTGGACATGCTCTCACATGCATTCCGATTTCCGAGCTCTGCCCTCCGACCTCCCGTTCATGACCCATGGGAGCAACAAGAAGAACCCTGTCCTGAGCTTGTCGAAGGAGCTGGTACTCAAGCACCGGTCCCCCTTTGGGCAGCTTCTAGGGGCGAAGCCCTGGCCGCCTGAGCATTTTCATTCGAACGACCCCGGCAACGCTCAACAGCAGGAAGAGAATGATGAGCCCCCAACCCGAGAGCGCCGGCACGGACGCCGAACTTCTCACCGTGGACTGAGCAGTGGCAGTGTTTTCCAGGGTGCACGCAAGCTGGTTGAAACTGCTGGTCACGCGGTTCTGGATGATTTTTCCATTCCCGACTGCCTGTTTCACTCGGACCGTAATCACGATGGTACGGGTCACCCCGGCGCCAAGCGAGGAAATGGTCCATCGATTGTTGGTGCCGGTATCGGGACTGGGAGTTGCGTTCAGGAAGGAAACGTTGGCATCGTAGGTCTCCCGTACCACCACATTAGTCAGCGGGGTCGTGCCGATGTTCTTGAGAGTGATGGTATAGGTGATGTCGGCGCCTGGAGCAACCTGGCGCGGGGAGCCGACTTTGGAGAGGAGCACCTGTCGGTCGAGTTGCGTCTGTTTGGTGGCAAAAACCGGGCCGTAGTCGGGCGCACCGCCCGGCCCCTGCCACCCGATCATGGCTGTATTGACAAGGGCGGAGCCGGGAGGCAGAGAGCAGGCTGCTCGCAGGGTAACGGTAAAGGTCTGGCAGCTCTCGGGGGCCAGGGAGGCAAGCGACCAGGTGACCATGCCCGATGAGGGGTTGTAAGTCCCGCCCAGATTGGCGCTCACGAACTCGAAACCCAGCGGGACCATATCGATGACGCTGACATTTTCGGCAGCCGTTCCTCCCGCATTACAGACCTCATTGCTATAGGTCATATTGCTGCCAATCATCGCCTGGTCTGGTCCGGATTTGGTCACGGTGAGGCTGGGACCGGCCTTGATAATGATACTCGAGGAGGTGCTCTGGGGACCTGCTGCCCCCAGGAGATCATTCCAGGTGGCACCGGCAATATTGACCAGGGTGGTCTCGGGAGTGCCTGCGGCAACCTGAACGGTGAGGGTGAGGTTCGTACACGCTCCGGCAGCCAGCGTTAGCAGTGACCAGGTTATCGTTCTGTCGCTGTAGGTGCCAGAAGGGTTCGAACTCACATAGTTCAAACCTGCCGGGAGATTGTCCTGAACGATGACGTTCTGGGCGTCCGTGCCGCCAACGTTGCAGACCTGGAGGGTGAAAGCAAAGGTTGCACTGGCATAGGAGGAAGCTGGTCCACTCTTGACGATGGTGACCTGGGGAAGGGTGAAGATTTCCGTGGCGGCCTGGGTGGTGACCGGTCCATGATCTTGCCCCAGCGGGTCTTTCCAGGTTGCCATGGCGGTATCGACCAAATGCGAGTTGTTCTCGATACCACTGTCCACCCTGGCCGTGATCTGAAAGGTCAGCGTTTTTCCAGGGTCGACCACGCCGACGTTCCAGGTGAGAATGCCGCTTGCGTAGACCCCCGCGGGGTTGGAACTCTGATAGGTGAGTCCCAGGGGCAGCGAATCCATCAGGACCACGTTCGAGGCCGGAGTCCCCCCGGTATTGGTGACCGCGATGGTGTAGGTGACGTCCTGGCCGGGGAATGATGTTGCCGGGCCGGATTTCTCCAGAATGAGGACCGGATGGGTACGCACCGTGGTATTCACGCTGGCCGTGGCATCAGGGACCGAGGCCCCGAACGGGTCCGTTCCCCGAGCGGTAAAGGTATTGGTGAGCGAACTCCCGTCCGGGATGGTTTCGGCGATGCTGACCGTAAGCCATCCGGGGACCGAGGCACCCGGCCCGATGCTTCCCAACTGCCAGGTGACGGTGTTTGCCACGGGATCATAGACGGCGCTGTGACTCGAACTGACAAAGGTGACCCCCTGAGGCAGCTGGTCCACCAGGACCACGTTGGAGGCGGTGCTCCCGCCGACATTGGTGAGGGTCCCCGTATAGGTGAGGGTCGTCCCAACCTGGGCTTCAGCGGGTGCAAACTTGGTGATCTGCAGCTGCGGGAGCGTATGGATGACGGTATGAGCGGTCGCCGCAACCGGCCCGAAGTTCTGACCGGCGGCATTCTGCCACGACACGCTGGCAATATCTTCGAGGGGGGTCGCGTTCGGTATCGTGCCGTCCACGGTCGCGCTGACCGTCACCGTGCGGCTGCCGTTCGGCTGAATATTGCCGAGGCCCCAGGAAACGACGCCCGGCATGACTTCCGTTCCCATGGGGTTGGAACTGACATAGGTGAGGCCGATGGGCAGGTTGTCCATCAGGACCACATTCACCGCCTCGGTCCCGCTGTAATTGGTCACCGTGAGGGTGTAGCTGATGGTCTCGCCGTGGTGGGCCTGCGCCGGACCGGTCTTTTCAACGGCAAGCAGGGGACGCGAGCGCGCGGTGGTATCCGCGGCAGCCGTTGCTTCCGGGACCGGGTTGCCGGCACCGTCCTTGCCGGTCACGGTAAACTGGTTCGTCAGGAGGGTTGCGTCGGCAAGGGTGTCGGCAATCCTTACCGTGAGCCATCCGGGGACCGACGCACCGGCAGGGATGGTCCCGAGGTACCAGGTAACGGTGTTGGACTCAATGTTGTACACGGCATTGTTACTCGAACTGACAAACGTCACACCGTACGGCAATTGGTCCACCAGGATGACGTCCGTGGCAGCGCTCCCCCCGACGTTGCTGAGGGTCCCCGTATAGGTGATGACGGAGCCCACTTCCGCCTCGGCAGGAGCGGTCTTGGTCATGGTCAGCAGAGGGGAGGTGTAGACCGTCGTCCCCGCAGTGGCCGTTATGGGACCGTACGGGTTGTTGAGGCTATCCTTCCAGGTCGCCCTGGCCGTATCGGTCAGCAGGGTCCCATTGGGCAGGGAGCCGGTAACGGTCACGGTGATGCTGACGGTCTTGGTACCGCCCGGTTCGATGGAACCGAGATCGCTCCAGGTCACCGTGGCGGGCGGGCCGGCATTATGGGTCCCAACGGGGCTCGAGTTCACATAGGTGAGACCTGAGGGCAGCGTGTCCGTCAGGGCGGCATGGGTGGCGATGGAATCCCCGATATTGCGCAGCGTAACCGTGTAGCTGAACTGTTGGCCGTTGATGGCGGTCTCAGGGCCGGTCTTTTCGATCGAGAGCCGGGGATGATTGTAGGCAACCGTTGCTGCCGTCGCTTCCGCGGGGCCGTAGGAGGTCCCGCCCAGGTCTTGCCAGGTGAGGCTGAACCGGTTGGTCAACAGCGTCCCGTCGGGAAGCCCGGTCGGCACCCTTACCGTAAGCCAGCCGGGGATGGCGACTCCCGGACCAACGGTACCAAGGTCCCAGGTGACCCGGTTGTTGACGTCGTCATAAACGGCGCCATGGCTGGAGCTGATGAAGGTCACGCCGGGGGGGAGCTGGTCGACCAGGACCACATTATGAGCGGGTGTGGTGCTGGTATTGGTGAGGGTCCCGGTGTACTGGATGATGGTCCCGCTCCCGGACGGGTCGACCACCACTTCTGGAGGAGCTTCCTTGGAGATGGTAAGGACCGGTGGCGGGATGACCACCAGGGTTGCGACCGACGGGTAGACCGGGACCACATCACTGCTGACCTCCCCCTGGTTGATCACGGAGCTGAACCCCTCATTGCCGCTGATGCGCACCAGGAAGCAAATCTGGACGGAGGTGCCGGAAACGAGCGTGCCGATATCTACCCCAACCGCGGTATCGCCGGCGGTGTTCCCGCCGGTGACGGTGCATCCGGGGCACTGGCAGAGTTCCACACTGCCGACGATCAGTGCCGTATTGCCATCCGGGGTATCGCTCAGGACCACACTCGAGGCATCGCTCTGGCCCGTGTTCCGGATGGTGATGACGTAGCGCAGGATATCGCCGGGGTTGACATCCCCGTCGCCGTTGACATCACTGTACAGCGTTGCGGTTTTTTCCGCCTCGATAACGGCCGGCCCAAGTTGCACAACCCTCACAAAGGCATCGTCATCCGCCGTGAGGGTTGCGCCAAGGGCGGTGCCGGTGGCGGTGGCAACATCGCGGTTAGGGTTGAGGGTGTCAGCCGACCGCCTGCCCCTTGAAGGTGATGGTTTGAGAAGCCCCCGGGGAAATGGTCCAGTTCACGTTCCAGGTGAGCTGGTAGCCCGAAGCAAGCTCCCCCGAAATGACCGGTTCCCCCACATTGCTGCTGCCGGTCACATAGACCCAGCCGGGAGGCAGGCTGTCCACCGGGTTGATCCCCGTTACCGGATTGCCTGCAGTGGACGGGACGGCGACGACGATGGTGAAAGTTGCGTTATCACCCAGCTCAATGGACTCCGGGGAAGCGCTCTTGGTGACCTCCAGGGCCAGGTCGATCCACTCGGTCGGGAGCGGCAGCGTGGTGTAGCCCATGTCGAGGTAGGGGTTTCCGGAGGCGGCCCGGTCCGGGTTCTCCCCCCAGGCGATGGAAACCGGTTGGGTGCTCACAAGGTGCATGCCGGTGTTGTTATTGCCGGGGGCGTAGATGGGGACGACCTGAAGCTTGTTGAGGCTGAAAACGTCGTCGAAGGTCCCGTCGCTGGGACTGTAGTCGACGAACACCTTGGTGCCGTCCACCAGGGCGGTCACAAAAACGGGCGAGCCGTTGCCGGTAAGATTGGAAGTCCCCGGCGCCCAGCTCAGGTAGTTATCGGTACCCAGAAAATTCTCGGGAATGAGGCTGCAGCCCCAATCCCAGGTGGCGGAACCGGTATCGCCCGAGATAATTCCCCAAAAGGTGCTGGTCGAGCTGAGATGCACGCCCGAATTCTGCGGCACATACCGCCCTGCTCCCGTGCGGTAGTTGATAGTCTGCCTGGGGGGAATAGTGAAGGAACCACTCCCGGTGCGGTCCTCAAAAGACACGGTGATGGCAGCGGTGTTGGGATTGTAAAGAAAAATATCGGTATTGCTGTTCCTCCAGCTGGGGACCGGCGCCCAGTAGCTGTTGCCCCAGAACGATTGTGGCATCATGGTGTAGCCGCGCATCTCCCAGCCGCTGGTATCTCGCCGGCCGGTCATGAGCTGGACCTGGACCGGGGCCGACCCGCTCACCGTGGTGCCAGCTGTGAGGACCTGGTAGATATACGTTTTCCCGCGATTCAGGGTGGTGCTGGCCAGGAGCGTACCCGCTGCGTTACGAATCTGAATCGCGTTGTTGTCGCTTCCCGACATGATCACGGCATAGACGTAAGTAAAATCTCTGTAGTTCCTGGGGGAGGCGGCGAGGTCCTGGCCCACCGGGATGGTGTAAGCCGCTTCCCAGGCCTGTCTGGGATAGATTTCCCAGGCGTCGGAAAAAACTGTGCCCTGGTGTTCCGTCCAGGTGGAAACGACGAGCTGCAGAAGGCTTCCCGATACGAAGATCCGGTCGCCACCGTCATAGTAGGTGTTGGTCCCGCGCGGAACAGGGATGCTGGCACTCTCGAAATAGTGGACCTGCCCCTTGCTCAGATAGACCACTTCGTCCCCTGACGGGCCGGTCCCCAGGCCGTTTTCCCAGTGGTCGTAATAGACGGCCGTATTGTCGGAGCTGGCCGTGACACCCACAACATAGTGCATGCCTCTGCCGGCGGTTATGGGGGGTTCGATGGCATTGAAGATCGAGTAGGTCCCATTGAAGGGTGGGCTAGCTCGGTTGTCACCCGTGGGCAGCGGCAGGTAAAATTCCTGAAACCCGGCAGGAAGAGCATGGACCAGACCGCTGGTCGCGAGGAGAACAATTCCCAGAACGAATAACGACAAAAACAGGATGCTGGCTCGTCTCGCCTTCATTGCAGCCCTCCCTGGTAAGAAAACCTTCATGGTTGGAAAAGGACAAAGGAAAATTTTGTTCTATACAACCATCAAGTTGCCATAAAGGCAACAGGAATTATCGTCTCTTGTTTGGCAAGGGATACCGGTTATTGAGGGGAGGTGGTTCTGCCCCAGCTGCCATCGCCCCCCATTGTCCCCCTCATTGAGAAGCTCACGGCCTGGCATCACAACTCTTCGCAAGAGTGCTCCAGAAATGAGTGCTGCTGGTATGGGGTTGCCAAGCGCTTGCCGGTGTGTTTCTATCAGTTGGCAGCGTGGCACCGCTTTCATCCCGACAGACCATGAGGCATATCCTGCATGAGCAAGGCGCCAGGCCCAGCTGCCTCCATCGGTGGCTTAATGCCGGGCTTTCTGGAAATATAGCGTCGACGGTCAGAACCGGGTGATGAACGAAAAGGGAATCGGAAATGAGCAAAGTCTATTCGGACAATTCACAGACCATCGGCAACACGCCTCTGGTGAAACTCCATCGTCTCGCCGAGGGCGCCGGGGCGACCGTCCTGGCCAAAATCGAGGGGCGGAATCCGGCATCCTCGGTTAAATGCCGGGTTGGCGCCAGCATGATCTGGGACGCCGAGGACCGTGGCCTTCTCAAACGGGGCATCGACATCATCGAGGCGACCAGCGGCAACACCGGCATTGCCCTGGCTTTTGTGGCAGCCGCCCGCGGCTACCGGTTGACGCTCACCATGCCCGAAACGATGAGTCTCGAGCGCCGCCGCGTGCTGGCCGCCCTCGGCGCCCAGGTGATCCTGACGCCGGGCAGCGAAGGCATGAGCGGCGCGGTGCGCAAAGCCGAGGAGATCGCCGCCTCCGACCCCGACCGCTGGTTTATGCCCCAGCAGTTCAAGAACCCTGCCAACCCGGCCATCCACGAGCGGACCACCGGCCCGGAGATCTGGAACGATACCGACGGCGGCATTGATGTCCTGGTGAGCGGGGTCGGCACCGGCGGCACCATCACCGGCATCTCACGCTACCTCAAGCGGACCATGGGCAAGCAAATCCTCTCGGTCGCGGTGGAACCGAGCGAAAGCCCGGTAATCAGTCAGCACCTGGCTGGGGAGCCCATCAGGCCGAGTCCTCACAAGATCCAGGGGATCGGTGCCGGCTTCATCCCCGACCTCCTTGACCTCTCGCTGGTGGACCGGGTCGAACAGGTCGACAGCGCCGAAGCCATCACTTTTGCCAGGCGGTTGGCCCGGGAAGAGGGCATCCTGGCGGGCATTTCCTGCGGTGCGGCAACCGCGGCGGCGATTCGACTGGCTTTTCAGGAAACGTTCTCGGGCAGGACCATTGTGGTGATCCTGCCCGATCTGGCGGAACGCTACCTTTCCACCGCCCTGTTTGATGGCCTTTGAGGCCTCTGGCACATCCATGGCCGCATTTTTATCCGCCAAGTCACACGATGCAGGCGGGATCGAGGGTCGTCACTGCCATGGCGGTGTTGGCCGCAGATCTGCTGCTCAGTACGCCATCGAGGCAGGGAGCGGGCGGCATCAACTCTTCAACAGCAAAGGGAGCATTTATGGAAGATCTGAACATCGTCATTGGAGGCGCCGCCGGGGAAGGCATCCAGACCATTGGTGAGGTGCTGGCCGAGGCCATCTCGGCCTTGGGGTATGCCGTTTTTACCTGGCAGGAAAACGAATCCCGCATCCGGGGGGGACTCAACAGCTATTCCGTGCGAGTGTCGGAAAAGGTGGTCAATGCCCCCCTGATTGAGGCGGACATTCTGCTCACCCTGAGTGATCAGGCCGTGGCCAAATACGGCCGTCTCCTCAAGGCCGAGGGCATTCTCATCGCCCCGGTTGAACGGGATCAGCGCACCATCACCATGTCATTCAAGGACATGGCGGAAAAGGACCTGGGCGATGCCGTTTACGCTAACACCATCGCCGTCGGCGCGCTCACCGCCGCCCTGGGGATGGACCTTGAGGTGCTGAAAAAAGTCCTTGCCCGCCAATTCGCCGCCAAGGGCGACGAGGTCGTTGCCGCCAACCACCTGGCGGCGCAAAAAGGCTACGATCATGTCCAGGTGGCCTGCCGGGACATCTGCCACTGGCGCCTTCCGGGTGGCTCCGGGAAGTATTATCTAATGCCCGCCAACCGCACCATCCCGCTGGCGGCCGGGTACGCCGGCTGCCGGTTCATGGCTGCCTATCCCATGAGCCCCTCGACCGAAATCATCACTTACCTGGCAGCGCACGAAGACCGCTTCGGGACCTTCACCGAACAGGCGGAAGACGAGATTGCGGCCATCAACATGGCCATCGGGGCGAGCTATGCCGGGGCGCGCGCCATGACCGCGACCTCCGGGGGCGGCTTTGCCCTGATGGTCGAGGGAATCAGCCTGGCGGGCATGGTGGAAGCACCGGTGGTGATCATTCTGGCGCAGCGCCCGGGGCCGGCCACGGGGCTTCCCACCCGCACCGCCCAGGGGGACCTGCTGTTTGCCGTCAACGCGGGCCACGGGGAATTCCCCAAGATGGTCCTCGCTCCCGCCGATGCCCGGGATGCCTTCTATAAAGTGGTGCGGGCCTTCAACC
>CAZDKX010000033.1:0-23992 GCA_964505935.1 uncultured Syntrophobacteraceae bacterium | reverse complement strand
TCGCGCTACAGCCTGCGGCTGGAAAAGATGCTGCGAATCGGAAAAACCTGAGAGAGATGACTTTCATGGAACTCCCGGCCGACCAGTTCCATGTTTTTCTGAGCTACCACTGGCGCGATCACGACGCGGCGGAGCGCCTCGCCCATGCCCTGGACACCCGGGGGCTGCGCGTCTTTTTCGACCGCTGGTATCTGAGACTGGGTCTCCCGTGGCCCCAAGCTCTCGAACAGGCCCTGGAGCGCTGCCAGGCGGTTGCCGTCTGCGTCGGACCGGAAGGCATGGGGCCGTGGCAGATGCGGGAGCAGTTCCTCGCCCTCGATCGGCAGGTCCGGGAGGAAAAGGGGGGCAAGTCGTTTCCGGTGATTCCCGTGGTGCTGCCGGGTGCGGACCTCCCGCTCGGCTTTCTCAAACTCAACACCTGGGTCACCCTGCGGTCCGGCGTGGACGACGAGCTGGCCTTCGAGGCGATCACGCGCGCTGCCCGCGGGCTTTCCCCCGAAGTCGTGAGGGCCCGGCCCGCTGTATGCCCCTATCGGGGCCTGCAGTTCTTCCGCGAAGAGGATTCCCCCTTCTTTTTCGGACGCGAGGCCTTTTCCGCGAGGCTCATCCAGGAGCTCGAACAAAAATCCTTCCTCGCCGTCGTCGGTGCTTCGGGGAGCGGCAAATCGTCGGTGGTACGCGCCGGCCTTGTCCCACACCTGCGCAAGGGTGCCGACGGTCATGTCTGGGAGGTCCTTGCGTTGACCCCCGGCTCACGGCCGCTGCGCGCCCTCGCCGCCGCCCTCGTCCCGACCCTGGAACCGAAGCTAACCGGGGTGGACCGCCTGGCCAAACTCGGCAAGCTCGCCAAGAATTTCGCCACAAAGACCATATCTCTCCAGGATACCGTCCAGCAGTGCCTGGAAGCCCAGCGCGGCACGGACCGCCTGCTCCTCTTCGTGGACCAGTGGGAGGAGCTGTACACGGCATGCAAGGACGAGGAAGCTCGCCGGTGGTTCATCGATGAGCTGCTCACCGCTGCCACTGACACGCCCGTCAGGGTAGTCCTGGCCCTGCGGTTGGACTTCTACGACCGGGCGCTTGCCACCCAGGCAACGCTCCTGGTGGAACGAGGCCAAAGTGAGGATGCAATGCTGCGCGCTGCCACGCTGGCGATCGAGTCCTGGCGGCGAGAACCCAATGCCGACGCCTATGCCGTGGCGATGAAACTTCTCGAATGGTCTCCCGTTCGTCGCATCGAGGCTGATCCTGGATCACGCACTTCTCCAGGGGTATTACTCAGTCCGGATGGACGTTTTTTGGTGATCAATGACTGTATTCCTACCAGGCTCATCGAAATAGCGGATGGCAGGGAGTTGATGCGGATAAAAGACGAAGATACATTCGCTACTAGGATATGTCCTCAGATTCAGTTCAGTCCTGACAGTAGCTTCCTCCGGTTCAACGAAAGACTGGTCAACACAGAGAGCGGCAAGGTGGTCTTTGCTTCGAGCGCGGAATATTTGGGAGAACATACTGAGAAAAGAGGGAAACAAACGGGCTATGAACCAACTGACATGAGTCCGGGAGGAATTCGTTGGAGGCGGGCGATATTTGATGATCAAGTCCGGACACAGTGACCGAGACGTGACAATTCATCTGATCGATTCTGGGACCGGAAACAAAATGAGTTCTATCTTTTTGGGTCAAGTTGGCTGGCCTGATGTTTCTAGAGACGGTGAGCGCATGGTGACAAAGGGTGAGGGCATGCTCCGGCTTCTCGATGTCCCCACAGGCGGAGAAGTGGCTCGCTGGCAAGAAGATGGTATGTGTTCCTTTTTTGATCACAGCGGGCAAAGACTGGTCCTTGTGAGCCAATCGGGACTCATCCGGCTGGTCGACAGCCGATCTGGCCTGGAGATTAGCCAAGCAGCGCTTGAGTGTGAGCTCGACGGCGAGAGGCGGTCCGCCGCTCAGCAAGGGGTCCACACCGGTGGTCTCAATCATCGAGTAGCCCTTGGGTAGAGCGAAGGGATGGCCCACTATTTGGCCCAATCTCAATAGTATTACTATTTGAGGTGCAGATCTCCGGGCAATTGAACCGGGACGGACGAGTTCTTGAAGTCGGTGGTATTACGGGTAACAATCATGTCGACGTCGGAGTACCGGGCCGCTTCGTGCAGCACGGCGTCCTCAAAATCTTTAGACGGCAGACCCAGTGCGCTTTCCAGAACTGTTTTGTTGAGAGGGGCGATCTCGAAGAGAGAGAGTAAGAGAGAAATACCATCAAAGGCATTTCTGGCTCCCACCGATTTTCGGATCAGATAGTGGAGCGTTGTCACAGTGGATGCACACAACCAACCTTCTATCTCGCCTGACTCAACCATTGAAAGGCATTTGGCAGCGTCCAGTGAGAAAGGCTCCCTGTCCAGCAGGAGATCCAAGACTACATTTGTGTCGAATAGCACTCTCAGAGGTGCTTCTCCTCCAGATGCCCACGGTATTCTTCTTCCGTAATACAGGTGCCTTTGAGTATGCCTTTGAGGCTTGCGACCTTGGGGGTAAGCCCTTCAATCTCGTCAGGCGATGGCGCATCGAGTTTTTCAAAGTAATCCGCCACGATCTTTGAGACTGATTTCCCGGTCCTCTTGGAGAATCTCTTTGCTCTCCTGATAAGCCCTTCATCCAGGCGCAAAGTCAGTTTCGTCTGCATACACAATCCCCGTGATTGATGACGTACAATTGACGGTATTATACGTCGTTGATGAACCGATGCCAAACTCCGACAAATGTCGGCATGGACCCTTCTGCCGGCTCCTTCCCGAGGGTTTCCAACATGGAATATCCCTCAGAGTTCAACCCGAGGTCTGTCTTGTGGAAAACACCGCCTGACCCGCCCCCGGTGGTTCAAACCATAGAAAAGGGGGCAGGCAGGCAACTTGACCTTGTGGTGTGGCCCTTCCCCAGATACATTGAAATTGCTGCCGTTTTGCTTCCGGAAGATTGAGAATTGAAAAACAATTTCAGTGTGCTGGATTCGAACATAGAGAGGCTTGGGTAAAACGCAGGCGCGACCTGACGAAGAGGGTCGCGGTCGGGAAAGGAAATCTAATGGACTACTCAAAATTCATCCTCCGCGACCCACAAGTCTGTGGCGGTGAACCCGTTATTGCAGGCACCCGAGTTACGCTGCGAACAGTTCTGGCCGGTCTGGCGGAAGGGGCAGGCATAGGGGAGATACTGAGCGATTTTCCAGCACTGACCGAGGACCAGGTCATGGCGGTAATTGCATTCGCCGCAGCTTCCGCTGAAGAGGACCTGCCGATTCCGGGGATTCCAAAGGTTGCATGAGGATCAAACTTGGCGAAAACATGCCTGTGCGGATATGGGCTGCTCTAAACGCCATGGGAAACGACGTTGAGACTGTTTATTCGGAAGGACTGAGCGGCGCAAAAGACGATGTGGTGTGGGCTGCATCTCAAGACGAACAGCGTCTCTTGATTACCCAGGATTTGGATTTCTCGGACAGTCGTCGTTTTCAACCCGGCTTGCATCATGGAATCATCCTCCTTCGGCTTCGCACACCTGGTCGCGAGAGGCTCTTCCGAAAGATCGTCGAGCTTTTCAAGACGGAAGATTTCGAGAAGTGGGCCGGATGCTTTGTTGTCGTAACAGGCCACAAGGTTCGCATTCAACGACCCGAAAAATGAATCCATACATGGTGAAGATGAATCGAAGTACCACCCTGGCCCGTACTCCATGATTGCAACCCATGGGATACGCCGTTGACAGATCCGGTGTGCTTCCCGATCCACACCCAACCCGACCCGTCCCCTATGGCTTCAATCATGGAAGAGCCCTTGGGTGAAGCATCGAGAAGACAATTGATGGTTATTGTTCAAAACTGGCGCAACCTATCGCAGGATTGCATACTCTGAGCTTTTCCGCTTTGGCTGCCTTGAGGAGTATAAGATCGGAAGCAACGAAAACAACATCTCCTTTCGTTGCCTTTTTGAGCCACAAAGCAGTCGAAAGATGTATGCTGTCAGCACCCTTCAGTGCATGTTTGGCAATCACTTCATCAATGAATTGGAAAACTTCCTTGTGTATTTCGATAACGACAAAGCATGTCCAATCGGCTTGAAAGGCCGTTTTGATTCGCTCAAAAGCACCGGTTTCGATATCCCCGGCTTTGTGTCTGCGTGTAATCGCTGCCAGTATCTCAGGGTAGGCCAGCCTCGAAGCAGTCGCAATCGGTTTTTCTTCGAAGAGCGCATTGACCTTGTCACTTCCCTGTTCTTCAACATAGCGTTTGACCAGTGCACTGCTGTCAAAGTAGATCATCTGCGCTCCCTTATGATCATCTCCGATACCGGCTCGCCTTTTACTTCCGCCCTGTCAACCTGCACAAAAGCCGGTTTCTCAAGTGTCCTCGGCAAGGTCAGTAAACCCTGCCCGGCAAGATGAGCCAGACGCTCCTCGATCCCAGCATCCTGCTCCATTCTGTCGAGATTGTGCAAAACCGCCACTGGCGCCCCCCTATCAGTGATGATGATGGAACGGCCTCTCTTTGCCATTTCAATGTATTGGGTCAGTTTGTTTTTTAAATCTCTTATTCCCACTTGCATTGTCTCACCTCCTGTAGCTATTGTAGGAACAAGATTCCAGAAGTCAAACTATGTTCACCACCATACGGTGCGAGACGAATTTGAAGGGTGGTGTATCGATCTCGCCCATGGGTTTGAGTTCGGTGGGCACTCCCCGCGTAGGCCTTTGCCTGGACGTAACTTCCTTTCGGCTGTAATCAACCCAATTTCGAAGTGCCGATTTCACATGCCGACCCCTCCCACATGATCGCAAGTCATCGAATACCCTGTGGACAAATCGGGTGTGCTTCCTGATCCACAGCCAGCCCGATGCGTCCCAGGTGGTTTCAACCATGGAATACCCTGTGGAGGAATTGGCTGATCGTCCTGATCTACATCTCGCTTGCCCCGCCAGAGTGGTCTCAATGATGGAAGAGCCCTCCGGGCATCCTCGGAGTTTGGCAACCAGTGCTGCATGCGAAAAGTGCCTTGAGTGGCTCAGGCGACCTCTTGCATCTTATTGGCGAAGTCGCGACCTGATGTTGCCGGTGGGAGCGACTTGCCCTCCTTGCGATAGAGATCAATTGCCTCTTCAACTATTTGACACAGTTCTTCGAAAACCGCCTTTTCGTCATCGCCGTGAGTACCACCGTATATCAGGCCCGGAGCGCTGCCCACGTAGCAATGATCTTCCTCCGACCACTCTACAATTTTTGCATACTTGGCACTGTCTTTCATTTCCTTGATTCCTCAATGGCCAACCTCACAGCCCGAACCTGATACTCTTTGGCGTCATCGGACGGCTTCCCGGCTACGGTGATTGGCTTTGGCACCTTGGAATGGACAAAGTTTCTGTGACTCCCTTTGCCGCCTCGGTTGACAAATCCAGCGTGTTCAAGTTCCGTTATCAACTCCCTCACCTTCGGCGGCATTTGAGACTCCCTCTAATCATTGCTCACGCCGCTCAGTTGTCCTTGTGTGGATCAGAGAGGCAATCTGCTTTCTAATATAGCACATTCAAGAGGAATCAAGGCAACTGCCGATTCTTCTCGGGTTCAAGGAGACCAACTGCCCGAGTATGGAAATCCCCTCCCGGTACCTCTCCGTTGGTTTCAACCATAGAGGAACCCCTGGGGCAGGGAATCCAGCACCGGATGCCCTCTTCACAATTACGCTGTTTTCTTTCACCTGGAGCGGGCCGGTTCGTAGGCAGGTACCTCGCATTTCCCGGCAGCTTTCAACAGAGATGTGTCCAGTGTCGAGATGGGCAGATCAAGTCTCATGGCGAGGTCCAGGTAAGAAGCATCATAAGTTGAAAGCTCATGTTCCCGGGCAAGCGAAAGGATTTCCTTGAGCATGCGATCCGGAGACTCTTGTTCAACCGAGATCGGCAAGCCGCCCAAAGGACCGAGGAAACGAACGGCCGAAGCTTGTCCCGGCAGGCTTCAGGCCGGGAGCATGCCGGAATGACGCTCGAGGATCATGGTCACTTCATTCTGTGGCGCGCTACTGATCAAGCACAACACTTGTTTTCGGACGGTCCCAAAGGGCTTGTCCACAGGCCCGGGTCCCCCTGGGGAGGAGGGAAACACTCTTTATTAAGGAGCCCCGTGATTTTCAACCTTATCCAGGATTCATCCCACCATGCGACAGGCCTCGGCTTTCGTTGACTTTGCCGGCAGGGTGAGCTACACGAAGTGAGCAGGGGGGATGGGCTTCAGCATCGGCGCTTGCTTCCGGGATGCACCAGATGGCCTGCGGCTGGAAAAGATGCTGGGTATCGAAAAAAACCTGAGGGATCTGAAGATGGAAACTCCTGCCGCCGCCGCTGAGGCCATGCCGATCATTCGCATTGAGCGGCTGAACAAATGGTTTGGTGATTTTCATGTCCTGAAGGAGATCGACCTCGACGTCGCCAGGGGGGAGCGCATCGTCATCTGTGGCCCGTCCGGGTCGGGCAAGTCCACGCTGGTCCGCTGCATCAACCGGTTGGAAACCTTTCAGCGCGGTCGCATCATCGTGGACGGTATCGAGCTCACCAATGACCTGAAGCGCATCGACCGCGTGCGCCGCGAAGTGGGGATGCTCTTTCAAGGCCTGAACCTGTTCCCTCATCTGACGATCCTCGAGAATTGCACCCTCGCCCCCCTGTGGGTGCGGGAGATGCCCCTCAAGGAGGCTACCGACCTGGCCCTCCATTATCTCGAACGCGTGCGCATTCCCGAGCAGGTCCACAAGTATCCGGGGCAACTTTCGGGAGGGCAGCAGCAGCGGGCCGCGATCGCCCGCTGCCTCTGCATGAACCCGAAAGTCATGCTCTTTGATGAACCGACCTCGGCACTCGACCCGGAAATGATCAAGGAAGTGCTCGAGGTGATGGTCGACCTGGCCCGAAGCGGGATGACCATGCTCTGTGTCACCCATGAAATGAATTTCGCCCGCACCGTGGCGGATCGCGTCATTTTCATGGATGGCGGGGAAATTCTCGAGATCAACACGCCGGAAGCCTTTTTCCGCTCGCCGGGTTCGGAGCGGGCGCGGGTCTTCCTCGGCCAGATCCTGTACAGCCGCCCGGACAGCCCTTCGGGACCCTTCCAAGCATGAAAACCATTGAAAGGAACCACCCGCAACTCGCAACCCGCAACTCGCAACCTTTGGAGTCAGGTGTTGAAAATGCAGGCGACCCCGGCGACGGCGACGAAGGCCCCGATCCATGCGCCCAGGGCGGGACGTTCCCCGGTGGCGATCCAGAG
Source organism: uncultured Syntrophobacteraceae bacterium (assembly GCA_964505935.1). Taxonomy (GTDB): domain Bacteria; phylum Desulfobacterota; class Syntrophobacteria; order Syntrophobacterales; family Syntrophobacteraceae; genus JADGQM01. Next base: position 16,674 of record CAZDKX010000033.1, on the reverse strand, counting down.
CACGGGCAGGGTGAGGATGGGCGAGGTGGCGGACAGGGTGGAAACCAGGCCGGCCGGACCATGGGCCAGGGCCGCCAGAAGAAAGGTCATGCCCAACGCCATACCCACCAGGCCGCTCAAGGCCGTCAGCCCCACCAGCCTCGCGGTCAGCATATTGGCACGAGGGCGGTGGGTGGCTCGAAAGAGCATGACGACGGTGAGAATCGCCGCGGCGGTGCCGACCCGCAGGGCGGAAGCGGCGACGGCGTCGGCGCCGGAGGCCAGAACGGGGCGGACCATGATGAGTGAAGCCGCCTGGCAGGCCGCTCCAAGAAGGGCCAGCGTCACCCCGCCGCTCATGGAGCCCCGTATCTGTTCGAAACTGTGCTGCTGCGCCTCGGTGGTGCCGAAGAAGACCGCCAGCACGATGCCCAGCATGATCAGCGAGCAACCAATGAGCGTGAGGCCGGGCAGGCGTTCATCGAGGATCAGGTAGCCAAGCAGGGCGGTCATGGGGGCGTTGGTGGCAAAGAGGATCCCATTGCGGCGGGGGCCGAGACGCCGGAGCGAGGCAAAAACCGCCGTATCGCCCACGCAGATGCCGACAATGGAGGAGAGGACCAGGAGCAGGAAGTGGTCCCGGTTCAAGGTCCACCAGCCGCCAGTGGCCAGGGCCGCGAGCGTGAGCATCCCAAATACCAGGCTCATGCGAATCCGGTTGAAGTCAACCGCTCCCAGGGCGCGCGCCGGATACGTGGCGACCAGCCCCCCGAAAGACCAGCAGAGGGCGGCGGCCAGCGAAAAAAGTTCAGCAAGGTACATGGATTGCCTCGATCAATCATGCATTAGTTTGGAAAAGCAATGGGCGGCGAGTCTATACCCGCCCGGAACATTCGTCAACCCATGGTGAGGAACAGATGAAAATCGGAATCCCCAAAGAAATCAAACCAAAAGAAGGGCGGGTCGCCTTCCTGCCCAGGCAGGTGGCCTCCCTGGTGAGCGCTGGTCACGAGGTCCTGGTGCAGAGCGGCGCCGGCATCCTGGCCGGCGCCGGGGATCGTGCCTACCGGGAAGTCGGCGCCCGGCTGCTGCCGTCCGGTCCCGAGGTTTTCCTGGCTGCGGAACTGGTGGTGAAAGTGAAAGAGATCCTGCCGCCGGAATATGAGTTGTTGAGGCGGGAACACATCCTCTTCACCAATATTCATGCCGCTCTCAACCGACCGCAGCTGGATCGCTTCCTCGAAGTCGGACTGGCCGCGGTTTCAGCGGAAAACACCCACCAGTTCGGCTCTCCCAACTGTGCCCTGGCGGGAGAGGTGGGGGCCCTGGAAGCGGTGCGGCTCTGTCTTGCGCCTCATAACGGGACGGGGCGCCACTTCATGGGCCATTTTGGCGAAGCCCCCCTCAAGGCTGTCGTGCTGGGGCTGGGGAATGTGGGGCGAGGAGCATTGCGAGTACTGCTCGGCTTGGGGGTTGAGGTGGTGGCCCTGGACGTCTTTGCCGGGGCCCGCCGCGCGGCGCAACTGGACTGGCATGACCGCCGGCTGCTGGTCGACGATGTAAGCGCGCTGCCCGATCACCTGGCCACGGCCGATGTGGTCATCAACTGCGTGCTCTGGGCCAAGGAGCGCACCGACCATCTCATTACCAGGAGCATGCTCACAACGATGCGCCCCGGGGCCCTCATCGTGGACATCTCGTGCGATACTGCGGGGGCCGTGGAAACCAGCCGTCCCACCAGCTGGGAAGATCCCGTCTACGAGGTCGACGGGATCCGCCACTTTTGCGTGGACAATATCCCCGGCGCGGTACCGGTGACCGCCTCGGCCGGATATGGGGAGGCTATCCTGCCGAAGGTCTCGGCCATCGCCGGGCTGGGCTTGGTGAAAGCCTGTCAGGCAGATCCCTGGCTGGCACGGGGTTTGACCTGCGTCGGAGGGGAGCTGCTCCTGGCAGAAGCCGGCAGCCTCCAGCGCCGCCCCTTCACGCCGGTGGCGGATTGGCTGGCTCGGCAGGGTTAGGGCTGCCCTGAAGGGTTGCGAGTTGCGGGTTGCGGGTTTCCGAGGCAGGGCTGGCGCTGATCAGGATGGTCCTGCCTTTTTTTGTATGCGGCATCGATGAGGGGAACCAGTAACCGAAGGGATTTGAAGAAAAATAGGGCACTGCTGCGGGGTTTTTTGCCCATCTCGAATCCTCCCTGATTTGGACAAGCGATTGCTACAAGGATTCAAGATGGGACGTCTTTGATATAAGTAGCCGTGGTATGGACCAAATGGTATGGAGATGATCGGGATCGAACCGACGACCTCAGCCTTGCGAAGGCTGCGCTCTCCCAGCTGAGCTACATCCCCACACGGTGGCCTTTATAGCGCCTTCCCGAACGGCTGTCAACGGCTGACAGGACGCCGGGAGGTCTTTCTTACGACCCAGGAGCGGACCCCGCCTTGCTCGCCCGGTAAAACTCGATCAGGAACTCCGCTTCCTTGGGCGACAGATCAAAGCGCGCGACCGCATTCTGCACGAGTTTCTGGGGAGAGGCGCCCGGGTCCTCTTCAAACTGGGCCGAAATCCATTTCACCGCTTTCCGTATCGCTTCGCCTTCCGGCATCACCGTAGTCACCGTCCGAGACTCCTTTTCAGCCAACATTCCTTGCCACAGTCAACGTTATCCATGAGGCGCATATACTACCGGAACTCGTCACAAGATGAAAGACTCTTCGGGGTTCGGCGGCAATCCCTTCAGGCGACCTGGGGACGCGGCAGAAGTCCCCCGCGTTCCACGATTTCCGGCACCTTGTCCTCCCATTCGATAGCCATGATGTGGAAGCCGCTCACCCCCTTGACCTCTTTCAGCTCCTGGATCTGTTCCACACAGATATTGATTCCCTCTTCGGCCTGTTTTTCCTTCGGAACGCCCAGCAGGCGTTTGATGATGGCATCCGGCACATCCATGCCGGGCACCCTGCTCTTCATGTACCGGGCCATACCGACACCCTTCATCGGCGTCAGCCCGGCCAGGATGTATACTTTTTCGTGCAGGCCGCGATCGACGATGCCCTGCATCCACAGCTTGAATTTGTCCATGTTGTAGATGCACTGCGTCTGGATGAACTGGGCGCCGGCGGCCACTTTTTTGGCCAGGCGCGGGACGCGGATGGCAAACGGATCAGCAAAGGGATTTTCGGCGGCCCCGATGAACATCTTCGGGCGCTCTTTCATCTCCACCCCGCTCAGCAGTTTGCCCTCATCGCGCATGAGCTTGATCGTCTGGATGAGCTGCGTGGAATCCAGGTCAAAGACATTGGCGGCCTTGGGATGGTCGCCGAAGCTCTGATGATCGCCGGTCAGGCAGAGCATGTTGTGGATATCGAAGGAAGCCGCCCCGAGGATGTCGCTCTGGATACCGATGCGATTCCGGTCGCGGGTGACCATCTGCAGCACCGGCTCCAGCCCCATCTGCTTGATGCGGATGCACGCCGCCAAGCTGCACAGGCGCACCACCGCAGTCTGATTGTCCGTGATATTGATGGCGTCCACGACCGGGCCCACGATGCGCGCTTTTTCCTCGACGACCTTCCCGTCGGCGCTGCGCGGGGGGCCGCATTCGGAGGTCACGGCCAGGTGGCCCGCCTGAAGGACCTTTTGGAGCCTGCTTGGGGTGTTCGAAGTATCGTTGTTGCTCATAGCTGCGAAACCTCCTTCACGATTTTGCGGGGGCCGCCATCACGGCTGGGAGACCAGTCCTTGGGATCGACGGGATGCTCGAAACGATCCAGCTGACCGAGCTCCTGCAACCGTTCGTAAATCAACTGCCAGGCGCAGGGAATTTCTTTGTTGACTTCACACTTCCCGTTGGCCGAGCCGCCGCAGGGGCCGTTGGCCATCCGCTTGGAACAGCGCGCGATGGGGCAGATGCCGCCCGTGGTTGCCAGGACACATTCGCCGCACCCCGCGCAACGTTCCGACCACACCCCCCGCTCTTCAGTCACTCCCATGAAGCAGGTATTGACCCCCGGCAGGATGATTTTGCTCTTGTAGGTTTCGGCCAGAAACTGCACGCCCGCGCCGCACGCCAGGGAGACCACCGCGTCGTATTGGTCGACCTTGTCGTCCAGCTGGGTCACGTAGGGCCGATCGCACTGGCGGGTCAGGCTGATCTCATCGATGGCCATCTCCGTTCCCTGCTGTTTGAAGAAGATGCGCAGCGCCGAGGCAAGGATTTGCACCTCCTTCAGGCCCCCGGCTTCACACACGGTCACGCAACCGTCGCAACCGGCAATGAGGACCTTGTGGAAGTCTTTCACCTCGTTGATGATTTCTTCGATTGGTTTCGGTTTGGCCATGATCATGCGGCTTTCTCCTTTCCGGCCCCTGCCGCTCGGAGGGGGCTGGGTCCCAGTTCCTTTATCTTTTCCGTCATCTCCCGGACAATCTCGGCAAACCTTGGGCCTTCGCCCGCAGAGAGGTTGTACATGGCAACCCGGGCGGGCTCAAAGCCAATGCTTGTCAGAATCTGCTGCACATGCGCCACGCGCTTCTTCGCTCGCAGATTGCCACTCTGGTAATGGCAGTCTCCTTCCAGACACCCTGCCACGAACACGCCGTCCGCCCCCAGTTCAAGGGTTTTCAGCAGGTGGATCTCCGCCACCCGCCCCGTGCAGGGCACTTTCACAATCCGGACAGTCGCCGGATAACCCAATCTCATGGAACCTGCCAGGTCCGCTGCCGAGTACGCTCAATAGGTGCAGCAGAAGGCCACGATTACCGGTTCGAACTCTGCCATCACATCACTCCTTCCAGTAAGGTCTCGACTTTGATCATGATCTGGTCGTCCTCATAATGGGCCAGGCGAATGGCTCCCGCCGGGCATTCCGAGACACAGACGCCACAACCTTGGCAGAGCGCTTCGTTGATCTCGGAAACATTGTCCTCGTTGATTCGCGGAACACCGAAGGGGCAGCTCATCACGCACACCAGGCACGCGGCGCAGTGGGTTGGGTCCACATGGGCCACCACCCCGCCGATGGTCAGGTCCGTAGCCGCCAGGAACGAGCCCGCCCGGGATGCCGCCGCCAGGGCCTGCGCGATGCTCTCGCTGATGAGCTTCGGACCATGGGCCATGCCACAGAGATAAATGCCCTCCGACGAAAAATCCACCGGCCGCAGCTTGGCATGGGCTTCGATGAAGAAGCCGTCCTCATTGCGCGGCACCTTCAGGAGGGTAGCCAGCTCGTGGGTGTCGGCCGCGACGGTGGCGGCACCGAGAATCACGGCGTCGGCCTTCATCTTGATCGGCCGCTGAAGGACATGGTCCACAAAGGAGACCTCCACGCCGTCACCGGCGGCGGTCACTTCGGGCGGTTCGTTCCGGGAAAAGCGCGAGAAGAGCACCCCCTTGCCGCGCGCCTCCGTGTAGAAATCCTCCAGCAGCCCGTAGGTTCGCATATCCCGATAGAGGATGATGACATCCATATCGGGGTTCAGGTTCTTGAGCTCGAGGGCATGTTTCACCGCCCCCTGACAGCAGATGCGGCTGCAGTTGGGATTCTCCTCGTTGCGCGAACCCACGCATTGGATCATGAAGACCCGCTTCCATTGTGCCACCGTGCTTTCCCGGTCACGAATGAACTCATCCAGCTCCAGTTGGGTCATGATGTTGCTGCCGGAGTCGTAGGCAAACTCTCTGGGTTGGTATTCCCGGGCCCCGGTGGCCACAATGACTATGCCATGCTCGATCTGCCGGCGATCGCCGTTGGCTCCGACCTGTACCTGGCTGACGAAGTTGCCTTTGTACCCGCTGAACCCAACGACCCTGGCTTCGGTCAGGATTTGGATCCGGCGGTCGTTCCGGGCCTCCTCGAGGAGGTCCTTCAGGTACTGCTGAACATCCAGCCCCTCGATCGTCTGGTTGATACGGCGCGCGACCCCGCCCAGTTCTATTTCCTGCTCCACCAGGACCGTTTCAAAACCTTGCCTGGCGAGGCTGAGAGCGGCATTCAGGCCGGCGAGCCCACCACCGATCACCAGTCCCCGTTGCTTGATCTCGAGGGGTCGTTCCACCAGCGGTTTCAGCAGCGCCGCCCGGGCCACCGCCATCCGCACCAGGTCCTTGGCCTTTTCCGTGGCTTTGATCGGGTCCTTCTGATGCACCCAGGAGTCCTGATCGCGAATGTTGGCCATCTCGAAGAGGTACTTGTTGAGGCCGCACGCCTTGAGGGTATCCTGAAAGAGCTGTTCATGGGTGCGCGGCGAACAGGCCGCCACCACCACGCGGTTGAGCTTCTGTTCGGAGATGATCTGCCGAAGTTTTTCCTGAGTATCCTGGGAACAGGTAAAGAGATTGTCGTCGACAAAGACTACATGGGGCAGCGTGGCCGCATAGGTCCTGACTTCGCCGACGTTGACCACCGACCCGATGTTGATGCCGCAGTTGCAGACAAACACCCCGATGCGGGGATCGGCTTCCGCCAGGTCCGGCTGCTCGGGCGGCAACCGGCGCACCTTCACGCAGCTGCCCCGCGCCCCGGCCAGGTCGACGGCCGACGCACAGGCGGCGGCACTGGCTTCCGTCACCGAGAACGGGATGTCCTTGGGTCCCTGGAACAGACCACAGGCATAGACGCCGGGCCGGGAGGTGCTGACCGGAGTGAAGCCCTCGGTGACCGCGAAACGGTAGTGATTCAACGCCACCCCCAGCCTTTCCGCCGTCTCGACCGTGGCTTTACTGACCTCCATACCCACCGAGAGCACCACGAGATCGAATTGCTCTTCGTTGATGGACCCATCTTCAGCCACATACGTGATCGCCAGGCCACCATCCCGGGCGGGCTCGATGGTATGAATGCGCGAGCGCACGAAACGCACGCCGTGTTCGTCTTTGGCGCGATTGTAGTACTTTTCGAAATCCTTGCCGTAGGTCCGCATGTCCATGAAAAAGATCGCGGTATCGAGGGGTTCGGCACTGTGTTCCTTGGCCACAATCGCTTCTTTGACGGCATACATGCAGCAGACCCCGGAGCAGTACCCGTTGTCGCAATGATTGACATTGCGCGACCCCACACACTGGAGCCAGGCGATGCTTCTGGGTTCCTGCCGGTCGGAAGGCCTTACCAGGTGCCCCATATAGGGCCCGGAAGCACTCAGAATGCGCTCGAATTCGAGGCTCGTCACCACGTTGGGATGCTTGCCATAGAGGTAGGTGTCCACGGACGTCGGATCGTAGACCTGGGCCCCCGGAGCCAGGATCACCGAGCCCACCTCGATGGTGCGGGTGACTTCCTGCTGGTCGTGCACGACGGCGTTGGCCTTGCACGCGACCACGCACTGGTAGCATTCCGAACAGACCCCGCAGGCCAGACAGCGCGCCGCCTCGGTCAGCACCTGGTCCTCGGTGAAACCCAGCTGCACCTCCTCGAAGCCCTTCACCCGTGCCACCGGGTCGAGGCGCGGCATCTGTTCGCGCGGAATGCGATCGTACCCTTCCGTACGCACGTCTTGAACCGCCACCCATTCCTTTTGGCGCCCTTCCCTGAGGTCTCTCCCCTGCACGAAGCGGTCGATGGAAATGGCCGCCTGCTTCCCGGCGGCGATGGCTTCGATGACCGTCCTGGGTCCGGTGACCGCATCACCCCCGGAAAAGATGTCCGCATCGTCGCTCTGCAGGGTGAGGGGATCGACGCGCAGTGTGCGCCGGTCGCTGAGGGTACAGGCACATTCGGGAGTCAGGCAGGCCCAGTCGGATTCCTGGCCCAGGGCCGGAATCACCGCGTCGACCTCGATGATAAACTCCGATCCCGGCACCTTGATGGGTCGTCGCCGACCGCTGGCGTCGGGTTCCCCCAGTTCCATGCGGACGCATTCGATCGCTTTGACCCGGCCGTTCTCGCCGATGATCCGCACAGGAGTGGTGAGGGTCATGATCTCGATGCCTTCTTCGCGGCATTCTTCGATCTCTTCCTCATTGGCCGGCATTTCCTGATGGCTGCGCCGATAGACGATAAAGGGCCTGGTCGCCCCGAGCCTCCTCGCACTGCGCACGGCGTCCATGGCAACGTTGCCGCCGCCGATCACCGCCACCCGATCGCCCAGGGTGACACGTTCTCCCAGGTTGATCCGGCGCAGAAAATCCGTGCCCGGATAGACCCCTTCGAGGTCCTCGCCTTCAACCCCAAGCACCTTGCATTCATGGGCCCCGATCGCCAGAAAGAAAGCCTTGTAGCCCTGCTCGCGAAGTTGGGCGATGGTGACATCCTTCCCGAGATTCACCCCGGTACGGAACTCGACTCCCAGGTCACGGATGACCTGAATCTCCGCCTCGATGATGTCGCGGGCGAGACGATAGGAGGGGATGCCCACCGTCAGCATGCCGCCCAAGACCGGCAGTTTTTCGAAAACGGTCACCCGATACCCCTCGACCGCCAGGTAGTAGGCACACGAAAGGCCGGCCGGTCCCGAACCGATCACAGCGACCTTGTCCTCATGCTTCCCTTTGATTTCAGGGACGTAGCGGGTTTCGGCGCGCAGGTCGAGATCGGCGACGAACCGCTTGATGAAGTCGATGGCAACGGGTTCATCCACCTGCCCGCGGGTGCACTGCGATTCACAGGGATGATGGCAGACCCGGCCGCAGATGGCCGGGAGCGGGTTCTCCTCCTTGATCAGCTGCAGTGCTTCCCGGTATTTGCCCTGAGCCACCAACGCCACATAGCCCTGGACACTGATGTGGGCGGGACAGGTCGCCTTGCAGGGACTGGTGCCTTTCTTGTCGATGGCAAAGGTGCCGGGCACCGCCTGCGGATAGCGCTTGTACACCGCTTTGCGGGAAGAGAGGCCCTCATCGAATTCATTTTTGAGCTGAATGGGACAGACGATGGCGCATTCTCCGCAACCCGTGCACTTCTCCCGGTCGATGAAGCGGGGGTGCTGCAAAACGGTCGCCTTGAACCGACCGACCTCGCCCTCCAAGTCCTGGAGCTCACACAGGGTGAGCAGTTCAATGTTGGGATGGCCGGCACATTCGACCAGTTTTGGCGAAATGATGCACATGGAGCAGTCGTTGGTTGGGAAGGTCTTGTCCAGTTGCGACATGACCCCGCCAATGGCGGACGACTTTTCCACCAGGTGAACGAAAAAGCCGGAATTGGCAAGATCAAGCGCCGCCTGGATGCCGGCGACTCCGCCACCGACCACCATGACTGAGCCAATGGAACCGCTTGCGTTTGTTTCCATGATTATTCTACCCCGAAAGGTTGTTAAAGAATGAGGCGCATGGCTCCACCCGCGACTCGGGAGGAGCCTTCCGGCGTCGGATCAGGCGGATACCTGGAAGCGAGCTGACCACACCACGAATTCATCGGTTCGGGATACGAGCACGAAAGGAAGCTTCAAGGGGACTGGCAAGGCGAATACCGCTGCCCCGTGGAACACCCGAGAAAATAGGCGATCAGGCCGGAGAACACAATCATTTTTTTCCCACGTCCTCACCGCGTCTTAGCCGGAATCAGAAAACTCGACTGGAGCGCCTCCATAATCCGCCGCGCGTCACGGTCGTGAACCACCACCGACATGGACGACACGGCACAGCTCACCGCCAGAGGAATAATCCTGGCGTTGTCCAAACCCTTCACCAGAGTACTGGCAATGCCATAACGATCGCCAAAATGAGGACCATGCAGGAAAAAAACCGATACCGGCCCCGAAGGCAAGCAGTCGCGATCGGGCATCTCCCGCTCAAAAAGCTGCGTCACTTGAGCACGGTGGACAGAGGCCACACAGAAGGCGAAGCAAAGGCCGGTTTCCTCCGGCGACGTCTTGGAAACCAGAAACGGCATCCGCCTATCCGCTTGATGGAGCGCGCACAACAATCTGCCAAAATCCGCCAATCGCGGGAAGGGAAGCGTGATATTCCAGAGATCGAGCTCATCATGGTGCGTGACGTCATAGACCTTGATCAGCTCCTCCTCGTAGGAACAGATGATCTCGTTCAGCAGCTCCTCCTGGCCCCGATAGGCAGCATGCCAGTCCAACGGCGAGGAGTAGGTGGGAAACTCGAAAACCTCGAACAGACTGTACACACTCGGCTCAAAGTCGGCGGCGGAAACGAGTGCCGTCACGGCTGACGGGGAACTGGCAAGACCATGCAGTCTAATGCCCTTCCCGGCCACCGCGCCCAGCAGGCAACCAATCACGTCAATCCGCTGGTGATACGGGAAAACGGAAATCATGCTGACATCCCGCAGCAGTTTTCCCACACTGCACTCGCCGTGACTTTCTTTCCAGTGGATATAGCTCGAGAAGCCGTCGGCGTCCCCCGTACAGGCAGCGGTGATGGACCAGTGCACCCCATTGTCCGCAATATGGGTCAACAGGCTGAGGTTGATCCGCTCGGCCGCAAGGCGCGTACAGATGTCTCGCAGCACGTCTCCCCCGCTTCGGCACGACGAGGTGAGATAGGCGCGCTTTTCGAACGCCTTGATCCCTCCCAATCTAATTCTAGCCATCAGTACCCGGCCCGCTGCTAGGTGAAAAACCTCTGGATGGCCTCCACCAGGACCTCACTCTCCACCGGCTTGGGGATGTAATCATCCGCCTCGGTGGCCATGCCGTCGGCATGGGAGTAAGTGGTCGTCGGCACGGCTTCCCCCACGGCGGTCAGCAGGATGACCGGGATGTCGCGGGTGGCCTTGTCTTTCTTCAGTTCGGCGCAGAGCACATAGCCGTTCTTGCGCGGCATCATGACGTCGAGCACCACCAGGTCCGGCCGCCGCTGCCGGATGGAGTCCTCCCCCTCGACCCCGTCATAGGCCTTCCCCACTTCGAAACCCCTGCTTTCCAGCATCATCCCCACCGTTTCCACCATATCCGGATCGTCGTCAACAATCAGCACATACTTACCCATTGCATCACCTCCTGGAGTTTGTATCAGCCCACTTTCGGCCGTGGATAAAGGCCGGCCCGCGAAACGATCTCGGGCACCTTTTCCTCCCATTCGATCGCCATGATATGAAAGCCTCGGATTCCCTCCTCCTTTCGTAGTTCCTCGATTTGTTCAAGGCAGATCGTGATCCCCTCCTCCGCCTGCTTTTCCTTGGGCACCCCGGCCAGGCGTTTCACGATGGCGTCGGGAACGTCGATGCCCGGCACCCGGTTCTTCATGTACCTCGCCATGCCGACGTTTTTCATGGGCGTCACCCCCGCCAGGATGGCCACCTGCTCATGGAGTCCCATCTCGCGGACCCCCTTCATCCAGAGCTTGAACTTCTCCATGTTGTAGATGCACTGCGTCTGGATGAACTGAGCCCCGGCCGTAACCTTCTTGGCCAGGCGCAGAACGCGGATTTCAAAGGGGTCCGCAAAGGGATTTTCGGCGGCGCCGATGAACATGCGCGGCCGTCCCTCCTCCATCTCATAACCGCCCAGCAGCCTTCCCTCATCCCGCATCATCCGCACCGTTTGAATCAGCTTGGTGGAATCCATGTCGAACACATTCACGCTGTTGGGATGGTCACCGAAGCGCTGGTGGTCCCCGGTGAGACACAAGACATTGTGAATGCCGAAAGAAGTGGCCCCCAGCAGATCGCTCTGAATCGCGATACGGTTGCGGTCCCGCGTCACCATCTGCAACACCGGGTCGATCCCCATGAGCTTCAGGCGAATGCAGGCGGCCAGGCTGCACTGGCGCACCACCGCCGTCTGGTTGTCGGTGATGTTGATGGCATCCACGTAATCCCGGATGAGCTCCGCCTTCCTTTGCACGACCTCCGCCTGCCCGTTGCGGGGAGGACCGCATTCCGAGGTAACCGCCAGATGCCCTGCGGCCAGTACTTTTTCCAGATTGCTCGGCGTCTTCGCGGTCATGGCCTGACATCCTCCCTGATGATCTCACGGGGCCCCCCATCGCGGCTGGCCGTCCAATCCTTATCCTCCGCCGGAGTGCGGAACCGGTCCAGTTGGCCGAGTTGCTTCAGCCGTTCGTAGATGAGGTGCCAGCCGCAGGGAATGTCTCTCCCCACCAGAATGCTGATTTCGCACTTGCCGTTTTCCGAACCCCCACACGGGCCGTTGAGCATCCGTTTGGAGCAACGGGTGATGGGGCAGATGCCGCCGGTCGTCGCCAGCACGCACTGGCCGCACGCCTGACACCGCTCGCTCCACAGCCCCTGCTCCTCGGTAACCCCGATGAAACAGGTATCAACGCCCGGGAAGATCCGCTTGTCGCCATACCTCTCGGCCAGGAACTGGACGCCGGCCCCACACGCCAGGGACACCACCGCGTCATAGGCATCCAGCTTGTCCTTGAGGTCCTCGAGGTATTCCTTGTCACACTGGCGCGTCAGGCTGATTTCGTCGATAACGAGTGGCTTGCCCTGCTGGGAAAAGTGGATCCGCAAAGCCGCCGCCAGGACCTGGACTTCCTTCAGACCCCCGGCTTCACACACCGCCACGCACCCATTGCAGCCTACCATCAGGACCTTCTTGAAGTCCGCGATGCAGTTGATGATTTCCGCAATCGGTTTCGCTTTTGCCATGATCATACGGCCACCTCCTCTCGCTCGAACAGGGCGTCGATATGGGCCATGATTTGGTCATCCGAATAATGGGCCAGCTGGATTGCCTTGGCAGGGCATTCCGAAGCACAAATGCCGCACCCCTGGCAGAGCGCTTCATTGATCTCGGAAACGTCGTGCTCGTTGATGCGGGGCACGCCATAGGGGCAGCGTCGAACGCAGACCAGGCATGCCGTGCAGAGACTCTGCTCGACCCGCGCCACCACTCCGCCAATGGTCTGGTGCCGCGACGCCAGAAAGGACCCTGCGCGCGAGGCGGCAGCCATGGCCTGCGCCACACTCTCACTGATGAGCTTCGGTCCGTGAGCCATGCCGCAGAGATAGATGCCTTCCGAAGCAAAATCCACCGGCCGCAGCTTCGCGTGGGCTTCGAGGAAAAAGCCTTCCGCGTTGCGGGGTACTTTCAGAAAGGAGGCCAACTCCTCGGTGTCTTCGGCGACGGTGGCGGCGCTCAACACCACGGCATCGACCTTCATGCTGAGAGCGCGACGCAGCACGTGGTCCACAAAGGTAAGTTGCAGATCATCGCCTTTGACAGCGAGTTCGGGCGGGTGATCGGCTTCATAGCGGCAGAAGAGCACCCCTTCGCTCCTGGCCCGCGCATAGTAGTCTTCAAGCAGACCGTAGGTCCTCATGTCGCGATAGAAGACCAGGACCTCCACTTCCGGCTGGCGCTCTTTGAGCAGCAGCGCGTTCTTCACCGCCGTCTGGCAGCAAATGCGGCTGCAGTTTGGATGCTCGGCGTTGCGGGAACCGACGCACTGAATCATCACCACCCGCTGCCACCGGCTCACCTCCTGCGCCCGGAACGCCATGAACCGCTCCAGTTCGAGCTGTGTCATGACGCGGTGATCTTCGCCGTAGCGAAATTCTTTGGGCTGATATTCCCTGGCGCCGGTAGCCACGATGGTCACGCCGTGCTCGATCTTCCGCTCATACATGCCGGGCCCGACCAGGACTTCTGTTGTGAAATTGCCCTTGTAGCCGCTGAACCCGACCACGAGGGCTTCGGTCAAGACCTGGATCTTCTCATGGGTCGAGACCTCCTCGATCAACCGCTCGAGATAAGCCGGCACCTCCATGCCCTCGATGGTATGCTCGAGAAAGCGGGCCATTCCCCCCAGTTCTTTGGCCTTTTCGACGAGGACCGTCTCAAAGCCCTGTCCCGCCAGATTCAGCGCGGCATTGAGACCGGCAACCCCGCCGCCGATCACCAGCCCGCGCGGCCGAATTGCCAGCGGTTTTTCGTCGAGTGGCTCCAGTCGAGCCGCCCGGGCCACCGCCATCCTCACCAGGTCTTTGGCCTTGGCGGTCGCCTGCAGCGGTTCCTGCTGATGCACCCAGGAATCCTGGTCCCGGATGTTGGCCATCTCGAAGAGGTACTTGTTCACGCCGCAGGCGATGAGGGTTTCTCGAAAGAGCGGTTCGTGGGTTCGCGGCGAGCAGGCGGCCACCACCACCCGGTTGAGGCGCTCCTCCCGAATGACCGCCTTGATCCGCTCCTGGGTATCCTGGGAGCAGCTGAAGAGATTTTCGGCAGCATACACCACCCCGGGCAGGCCGGAAGCATAGGCGACGACCTCGCTCACGTTGACCACCGAGCCGATATTGATCCCGCAGTGGCAGACGAAAACCCCGATACGGGGGGTTTCAGCAGCCTGATCGAGCGCGGCGGGAGCTTCCGCTTCCCGGACGAGACTGCCCCGGGCGGCAGCAAGGTCCACTGCTGCCCCACCCGCTGCGGCGCTGGCCTCCATGACGGCATGGGGAATATCCTTCGGTCCCTGAAAGAGGCCGCAGACGTAGACCCCGGGACGGGACGTGGCGACGGGCGCCGCCGCCTCGGTCCTGGCAAAATGGTGGGCATTGAGCTCAACCCCCAGCCTTTGGGCCAACGCCACCGTCTCCCGGCCGACTTCCATCCCGACGGAAAGCACTACCAGGTCAAAGGTCTCTTCAACCATCAGTCCATCGTCGGCAACGTAGCTGATCCGGAGGCTCCCTTCACCGGGAATCGGGTCCACGGTATGGATACGGGAGCGCACGAAGCGCACTCGATATTCATCCCGGGCCCGCAGGTAGTATTTCTCGAAATCCTTACCGTGGGTCCGCATATCCATGAAAAAAATCGCGGTTTCGAGCGGTTCGCTGCTGTGCTCACGGGCACAGACGGCCTCTTTGATGGCGACCATGCAACAGACCTCGGAACAGTAGCTGTGCCCGCCGTGCCGGCTATCCCGCGAGCCGACGCATTGCAACCAGGCGATTTTCTTCGGTTCCGCCCCGTCGGAGGGACGGCTGAGATGCCCCAGCGTCGGCCCCGAAGCACTCAGCAGCCGTTCGAATTCCTTGCTGGTGACCACATTCGGGTGGCTTCCGTAGCCGTAACCATAAAGGCCGGGATCAACGGCCTCGAAGCCGGGTGCCAGAATCACCGCCCCGACTTCGAGCCGGTGGTGCTTCGCCTGCTGCCCGAAATCAATCGCTCCGGCGGGACAGAACTTTTCGCAGGCCCGGCATTTGCGCTTTTCGAAATAGATGCAGTGCTCCTCATCGATGGCATACTTGAGCGGTACGGCCTGGGGATATTTGACATAAATGGCTTTGCGCTTGTTCAGGCCTTCATTGAATTCATCCGCCACCTTCCGTGGGCATTTTTCGGCACAGACGCCGCAGGCAAGGCATTTTTCCACATCCACGTAACGCGGATGCTCCTTCACCATGGCGGTGAAGCAGCCGACTTCCCCCTCCAGCCCTTCCAGTTCCGCGAGGGTGAACAGCTTGATATTGCGATGGCGTCCGCACTCGACCAGTTTCGGCGACAGGATGCACATGGAACAGTCATTGGTGGGAAAAGTCTTGTCCAGCTGGGCCATGACGCCCCCAATCGCCGGGGAGCGCTCCACCAGGTATACATAGAAGCCGGAATCTGCCAGGTCGAGCGCCGCCTGAACGCCTGCCACGCCGCCCCCCACCACCATTACCGCGCCCACCGTAGGACTGCTCGCCCTTTCCATGACCTCTAGCCCTCCAAGATGGCGGGAAGCATGTCTTCCCAACCGATGGTGGAGATGAGCACGCCGCTGGCGCCGGCATCGCGCAGGGCGGACACCAGCTCGCGAGCAATCTGGACACCTTCTCGAACCTTGTCGGGGGCCTGTTGAAGACGTCGGACAAGGTTTCCCGGAACATGTACATGATCCAGATGCTGATCGATGTAGCGGGCCATGCCGGCCGACTTCAGCAGCAGCACCGTGGGAATGATTCTGGCCCCCCGCGCTCTGGCCTTGCTCAGAAACCGGGAAAAACCCTGAAGCTCAAAAATCGGTTGGGTGATGAAGTAGCCGGCCCCGGCGGCCATCTTCCGGTCAAGCTCCGCCCACTCGAGGTCCATCGCCCCGCCACTGGCGCCGGCATTGACCGTGGAGCCCACGCAGAAGGCCGCCGCCCCCCGCAGCTCCACCCCTGCCATGTCCCGGCCCGACTCGATCTTCTGGATGACTTCCAGCAACTGCACCAGATCGATATCGTAGACCGCCCGGGCCCGGTTATGGTCGCCATAACTGGGGTCTACCCCCGTGACCGCCATGACATTGGTCACCCCCAGGGCGTAAGCCGCCAGCAGGTCAGCTTGGAGGGCCAGTCGGTTGCGGTCCCGGCAGCAAACCTGCATCACGGTTTCGAGTCCCTTCTGCTGCAGCAGGGCACATCCCCCGAGGGAGCTCATCCGCATCACGGCGTTGCTCATCTCGGGGACGACAAAGGCATCCACCCGGCCCTTCACGCGCATGGCGTGAGCCAGCAGGGGAGTGAAATCCACCCCCTTGGGCGGCTCCATCTCGGCCAGGACCAGGAACTCCCCCGAGGCCAGTTTCGCTGACATGCTCATACCATCTTCCTCCCAACAGTTAACGCTCTAGGAGCTTTCCATCCGCCGCATCACAACCACGCATGGCCTTGCCTCATTGAACAGCCGGCAGGAGCACGCGGAAGGTGGTGCCCACTCCGGGCTCGCTCTCGACCTCGATGGAGCCTCGGTGAGAGTCGACAATGCCTTTCACAATCGCCAGACCCAGACCGGTCCCGACCACCTGCCGGGTTTTGGGGTGTTTGACGCGATAGAACTTGT
>CAZDKX010000032.1:0-24486 GCA_964505935.1 uncultured Syntrophobacteraceae bacterium | reverse complement strand
CCGAACTATGAGGGCGAGTGCATCCTCACCGCCGACATCGATCTTGGCGATATCGCAAGGGGCAAGTTCGACCTGGATGTTGTCGGGCACTATGCCCGTCCGGACATCTTCAAGCTCTATGTCAACGAAACCGCCACCCCGCCTGTGGTGTCATGCGCCGAGCAGGTTCAGGGGGCATGCGTCTCCGGCACGGGATCGAAAAACCCGTAGAAGGTCTTCACGTTCAGCTCAGCAGGGACCTCCTGCAGGACAGGATCGGGGTTACACGATGCTTACGAAGCGCCGCCCCCCTCCAAAGCGGCGCGAGGTCCCGGTTTCTGACGAAGAGGGGAAGGCGGCTTCTTCCCTTGGTCGGTGATGGCCTTGACGAGCTAGAACCAGTTCCTCGCCTGGCAGCGCATCGACCTCGCATAGCCGATAGATCCGAATCTTGCCAGCATGGAATTCCATGGCCGCGCTGCTGAGTGTAAAGCCAATGTCCTCGACTGACCGTTTGGTCCGGAAAAGTGTCCCGAGCTCGATCATGATATCAATATCGAGTGTGGCTCTGGGCATAGCGCAGATGGCCATGGCGAGGCCACCACAGAGAGCATTACTCGATTCCTTCAGAATAGAGCTTCGCTGCCAGGTTTTTCAATTCTTCCAGAAGGTCCATTACATCATTCCTCTGCCATTGTGTGCGGCCAATGCGGCCGACCCCGCCCGCAATCGCCCGCACAAAATGACTTGCCCTCATTATAAATGTCCTTCACGTTTCAAAGCGACAAAGATCATGGATCGAACCTGTTTGTCCTGGATGAGGTTGTCCAGGATCTCAAAGCAACCCATATAATCGCGCCTGTTACAGTCAGGAAAAATCCCTTGCCCATGGAGACCGATGCGCGCCAAATCGCCAATTTGACCGATGAGTTGAACGCGATCCTCAAGCGTGGCTGCAGCCTCCAACTCTTGCAGGATGAGGTCTAACTCCGGTGCCAAAAAGGGTAGCTGGACAAAGGCCCAGTGCAACCATTTCCAATACGGAGCGAAACGGCGGTTCAGCAGGAAAGTCAAACGCATTGCCGCTTGCACCACCCGGCCCATGCCAATTAAGGCGCCAACCCTTTCATCCCGTTTGGCCATGCGAGCGCAGATGTTGTATTCCCCATAGTGCCAGATCCAGAAAACCTGTGCGGCAACCCATCCGAGCCAAACCTCGTGTGGGTAGTATGTTTCTTGAAAAGCGCGATGACGTCTTGTCAGGTTACCCGTTGGGTCATAAAAGACCTTTCCGGCTTGGGCGTAACACAGGTCATTTTCGCGGACGGCATCCCATTCCTGTATGGTATTTGGCGGCCATGGCAGCCGGGTTAATTCCCGGTAGAAGTCATCGATGGTTTGAACGGTGATGGCCTTGGTCTTGGCCTTGGCCAAATCGATGCCCTGAAAGCTGGCGGGACGAAGGGCGTTAAGCTTGGCAGCCACCGCCTGGCCCAGTTCCCGGTGATCGCGCTCGGCAAGAAAGAGGATGAACTTCGGTCCCCAGTCGTGGTCGCATGACAATTCGTCGTCGGCACCGAGCATCTCCGAGCCTTCACCCAGTAAACCCGCGCTAATCCGATCGACAAGTTCGGGGAAGTGCCGGCGGATGGCCGGCAAACCGAATTCCGTGAAAAACGCTTCGGCGATAGCGAGGCCTTTGCTGGTGTTATGCAGTAATGTCCGGTTAGGTTCTTGCATTTGGCACGACTTGCTCTTGCTCTTTGAAATCCGAAAGAATCGGAGCTTTTTGCTCGGAATCGCGGAGCTCATTTTGGATTCTTATCCGGAGTTCTCTGACTCTCCTGATGCTGACCCTTTCATGGTAGTGATTATGGCAATATATTGCGAGCAGCAAATAGGTAATCAGTCCGGAGAGAATCTGTACCATCAACCCATACTCTGTCCTTGCGATCAGGTGATAGACCTTGAGGTGCCGTTTCCACCATGCAAAGAACTTTTCGATCTGCCAGCGTAGTTTATAGATAAAAGCGATCTGCTCGGCAGAGAGATCATGGCGATCGGTGGCTACCCAATAGTCTACGTTATCAACGCGGTATCCAACAAGGCGGAGTGGCTTCTGTGTCTGGTTAGTACCTGCGGTCCCGAGCAGAACAATCGCATCGTAGAACACGATGCTGTTGGTGGGGACCGGGTTCATTTGAATGCAGGTTACCTTGGTATTTGCCTTGATACGGCAGATGAAGTGCTTGCCGTCGGTCTGCCATTCATCAAAGCTATGATGGCACTGATAGCCCCGGTCCATGACACCGGTCTCGCCAGGTGAGAGGATAACGGCAACACAGGGGCGCTCACCCTCCTTACCATCCGTGAGGTAGGGAAGGAATGCCACGGTTGATATCAAACCCAACATGGACTTTGGCTTTCTTTGAACCGTCCCTGTAGTCAGCCCAGTACATGGAGAGGACGGCCTGGATGAGGGAGCCGTCAATGCCCACCAGTTCACCAAGTTCAGTGTGCTGGGCCGGCAACAGATTTGATGCTTGGCTCTGGAGGTGCTGGTAGACATGGCCCAACTGTTCAAGGCCGCGACTGTTAATGGCTTCGAAAAAACTGCTCTTCTGGATGCCATCGGGAGGCGCAATGTGATTGCGGGCGAAGTCATCCTCTTCAAGAGCCTGGATGAGATGGCGTCCAGAGGTATGTTCCTCGAGATGAAAGTGGACCAAGGCTCTGAGTTGCTGTTCGAAATTCATCTGCAGCGGCCTGTTGCCCCTTGCCACCAAAGGATGGACGCTCGCAAGGGCATTTTCAGTGGGTTTGAAAAGCTCATCGAAAGAGGGCGCAGTGTACTTTGTGTCGTTAGGGTAAAAGCTTCGCGGCATTTTCGTAACTCCTTAATATTATAGGATTTTACGAAAAGGGCCGCGACCCACACCTTCATTGAATTGTCAAGCAAAAAATTGACTCAATCCGTTGTTTTTTGACATTTTTTTTCGTCCTGTATCATGCAATTTCCTAACCGGACATCACTGCCTCTTTCTGAAAAAAACCCGAGCTGAACTGCAAATCTGCCCGCCACCTTGTTTACTCTCTCCAGTTTCTGCTCAATGTTGACAGCTCGACATCAAAAGCATCCTTTTGGGCTGCTCCAGCGGGAATTGCTGGCCTCCCATTCAGGCGGATGTTGCCTTCGCTCCTGCTTGCCGGTGAAAAGTTCAAAGCGTCCCGCAGAAGGAAATTCCGCTTCTATTGCCAGCAGCAGCCGGGTTCCTATGCCCCTGCGTTGGGATTCCGGATGAACGATCAGTCGACCGATCTCGCAGGTGCCCTCATGCATGGACGCTCTGACAGAACCGATGAGCCGGCTGCCGTCGGCCGCCTTGAGAAACGTCCTTTCGTCGAATTCCTGGTCGAGTTGTTCCAACGTTTGGGTCAAGGGGGGAATCGCCCAGTCATCATACAGGGCGGCCTCCCTTTGATAGGCAACCTTCTGAAGTTTCAGGATGGCCGGCGCATCGGATCGCGCGGCACGCAATATTTCGCTCATCGTGGTTCTCCCGTGACGTACGCGGCAAAATCGACGGGCTCCACTATAGGCATGACGGGCAGGCTCCTACGCAGGATGAGGGGTGCCTCGTAGATGTGCATTGCTTGGATGCCGTACCAAGCCGGGTCAACAGGGGCAGTACTCGGATGGTGTCAGATCTCGGCCTTGGGTCGAACGGGTTCTATTGACGGTCTTGTCACGACCTCGACCAAAAGCCAACAGCATCCAAAGACGATGACGATATCGGCGACATTGAAGATCCCGGTACGCAGGGGGCCGACCCCGAGGTTCATGAAGTCGATCACCCGCCCATCATGGAGGATGCGGTCGATCCAATTGCCGATGCCGCCCGCCAGTACCAGTGAAAGGGCGATCGTCTGGACTGCGGTAAGCTTCCTGGAAGTCAGCAGGTAAACCAGCATGCCTGCCAGCGCGAGCCCCACCGGCACGACCAGGAGCCAATATCTCGAATGCTCCGGGATGGTTGCGCCCAGACTCAGAAATGCTCCCTGGTTTTCCACAAGCTGCAGACGAAAAAGGTCATGGAGGAACAGGATCGGTTCCGAGACTGTCAGGGTGTGTCGGGCCAGGCCCTTGGTCAGCTGATCGCAGCCCACGCAGGTCGACAGCACGACAACGATCAAGAGAGCTCTTTTTGCCAATTTCATTCCTGTTACTCCCCGTCGCTTATCGAGATTATTTTGGGTTGATGACTCAATCACCCTGCCGTTCCATCTCAGCCTGGGGTCTTTTTACCACCTGCACCGGCAAAAGCAATGCCGCAAAAGGCAATCCGGCCAGCATGGGCGCTGATCGCGAATCAGTTTGCCCTCCTCCTCGCGGCGACCTGTTGTGCACCTGTTGATAACGCTGATCACTGAAGGCGTAAACGTTGTGCCGATGCTGCTTTTCATCTTTTTCCTCAAGTGGGGCATACGCACACCGCCCCGGCAACGGCAGGTTTAAAGCTGATGGGAAGCGCATGCGTCCTGGTTCACCACAAGTCGCCGCCGCGCGGCTTTCAATCCGGACGAACTGCCCCACTGCACGCTCCCCCCAGTGCACGCTCCTTGGGATAATTGTGAGAACTTTCCCTTGACTTGCTCCGGCTGGAGTTTATACTGTAAACAATTATGCTTGCATTTACATACATATGGTCAGTCGCTCGTTGCCGGGCAGGTGCACGGTGGCGTTGAGAGAGGTTTGAAGATGAAGATAGGCCCTTATTCCTACGACGAATACCTGAGTACGGTGAAATCTTTCCATGGGTATGCCGCACCCGGCATGATGATGGGTGGCTTCATGGTGGACCTGGCCTTGCGTCAGATTCGCGATGGGGTGTTGTTCGATGCCGTCTGCGAAACCCGGAGCTGCCTTCCTGACGCCGTTCAGCTTTTGACCCCGTGCACGATCGGCAACGGCTGGCTGCGGATTCTGAACCTGGGCCGATACGCTCTCAGCCTCTATGACAAATACCAGGGGGATGGCGTCCGGGTCTTTGTGGACGCGCAGAAGTTGCGGGCCTGGTCTGAAGTCGAGACCTGGATGCTGAAGCTCAAGCCAAAAAAAGACCAGGACACGGAGCTCCTTCTCACTCAGATCCGGGAAGCAGGCCGTGAGCTCTACGGCCTTCAAGCCATCCAGATACAGCCCCAGTATTTGAAGAACCGTCATAAGGGGCGCATCGCTATCTGCAGCCTGTGCGGAGAGTCCTATCCGGCCGACGATGGGGCGATTTGCCGGGGATGCCAGGGAGAAGCACCTTATTTGAATGCCGAGGGGAGGGCTTCCCAGGCCCTTTTTCAAGGGCCGCCGCTCACTGCCCTGCCCATCGAGGAGGCGGTTGGCAAGACGGCGTTGCATGACATGACCATGATTGTCCCCGGGCAGAGCAAGGGGGCCGCGTTCATTCGCGGCCACCAACTTTCCGTGGGAGACCTTTGCCGCCTGCAGCAGATGGGCAAGCAGCGCGTCTACGTGGAAGAGGCCAACTTTGCCGAGAGCGACTGGGTGCATGAGAACCAGGCGGCCCTGGCCTTCGGCCAGGGCATGGCAGGAGAGGGCGTTCGCTTTGTGGAACCGCCCAGGGAGGGGAAAATCAATTTTGTGGCGGACCGGGACGGCCTGTTTGTGGTGGATGAACAGCGCCTGGAAGAGTTCAACATGATTCCCGGGGTCATGTGCGCCTCCCGCAGGAATTACACGCCTGTGACCGTCGGGCGTAACCTGGCGGGCACCAGGGCCATTCCCTTATTTCTGCCGCGAGCCGCCTTTCTCCAGGCCAAGACGATCTTTCGCCACGGCCCCCTCATGCGGGTGCTTCCCCTACGCAAGGCTCGGGTAGGGATCCTGGTCACCGGCAGCGAGATTTTTCAGGGACTCATTGAAGACAAATTCATTCCGATCATCGGCACCAAGGTTGAGGCCTTTGACTGCCGGGTGGTCAAGGCGATCATTGTTCCCGACGATCGCAAGGCCATCCATGACGGGGTGCAGGACCTCCTCCGGTGTGGGACGGATTTGCTGGTAACGACGGCAGGCCTCTCCGTCGACCCGGACGATGTGACCCGCCAGGGGTTGATCGACGCCGGCGCCACCGACATGCTTTATGGCGCACCGGTCTTGCCCGGAGCGATGACGCTGCTGGCCCGCATCGGCACGGTTCAGGTGATGGGCGTTCCGGCGTGTGCGCTCTATTTCAAAACCACCAGTTTCGATCTGCTTTTCCCCAGGCTGCTTGCGGGCGTGGAAATCACCCGCCGCGACCTGGCAAAGCTGGGGCACGGCTCCTTCTGCCTGGAATGCAAAGCCTGCACGTTCCCCAAATGCCCCTTTGGCGGCTGATATCATGACTCAAAAGAAAAGGGAAAGCATGACTTTGCCTGCCAGCGAGGCCATTCATTCGGAAGCTCCAGGTCAGTATCGGAGCGAACCGGATGCTGAAATAGCAACCAAACAACAAGAGGCAACCATCCGCCTGCATCTCTGGCTGGAAACCGCCGAGGGGGTATTTTTCGGCACGGGGCGCGCACTGCTCCTTGCCAAAATCGAAGAATACGGCTCCCTCAAGAAGGCCGCTGAAGACCTCGGGATGTCCTATCGCGCCGCCTGGGGTAAGATAAGGAAAACGGAGGAAGTCCTGGGAGTCAAGCTCATCGTCCAGAAAGGCTGCAAAAAAGGGGGGCATCGGCTGACCGAACACGGCGAACTGCTCAAGGAAAAGTATCTTTTATGGTTTCAAGATGTTGAACGGTGGGCTTTGAAAAGAGCCAAAGAGCTCTTTCCCTGGCCTGTGAAGAGCTTTGAAGAGAAAGTTCCCGGCAAGACCCTGCAAAGCTTCGTTGCCCTGTGGCTTTCGCTCTCTCCCGTGGCGGCCTTGATCGAGGCTGTGATCTGAGGAACGTTGAGCGAACATGCAGACTCTCAAACACAAGACCTCGCGATTCAAAGACAACAGCCTTTTCTCTGTCGAATACCACCTAGCGGTGGAAGAGCTTCTCGAAATCCACGTAAATGACTCGCCGTATGCCGTCATCATGCGCTTGCCGGGAGATGACGTGACCCTGGTGGCCGGGTTTTGCTTTACCGAAGGGATCATCAAATCCCGCGATGATCTCCTTTCGATCAAGCGCTGTGAGGCCAACGCCAGCAAAAGCAGAGTGCTTGTTCACCTGAAACAGGAACGACCGCAAGACCACACCCACCCTGAAGAACGGCCGGTATATGTCAGCCAGTCAAGCTGCGGTCTTTGCGGGAGAAGCAAAGCCGACGAAATCTTCCGCCGACTCGACCCGGTGGCGACCTCACACCGCATTCACCTGGGCGAAATATTGGCACTGAAGGGCCGTTTTGAAGCTGAACAGACCATCTTCCAGCTGACCGGGGCAACCCATTCGGCCTCCGTCTTCGACATTGACCGCAACCTCCTGGCTTTTGCCGAAGACATCGGGCGACACAATGCCTTTGACAAAGTGATTGGGCGGCTCGTCCTCAATGGCGCGACCCAGGATGCTTTTCTGGCAATCGTCTCGTCGCGCCTCAGCTTTGAAATGGTGCAAAAAGCCGCCGTTCTCGGTCTCGAAATCTTCTGCGGTCTCTCCGCTCCCACCAGCATGGCCGTGGCCATGGCCGAACAGCTGAACATGACCCTGATCGGCTTCCTGAGGGAAAACAGCATGAGCATCTACTCTCACCCCGAGAGAATCCCCAACTCCTGAGGGCAGACGCAGGGTCATCCGTAACTCTTTCCAGCAATTGTGGACCTCCCCACCCCCCTCCCCATGTGTCGCCCTCTTCTCATCTCTCCCTTCCCCCCCCGACTTCACCCCCTCAGCCATACCCTCCGCCGCGTCGCCCCGGTGCTATGTGTTTAATTTAACATATTGTAATTACTGTGAAATCAGACTACGGTCAGGTTGGTATTGGGTGCTGTCCGGGGCTTTGAATTCAATCAGTCGGGAAAATTTTCACTTGTCGTAGGGAAGCAGGGTTTTCAGGGGTTAAGATAAGACAAGGAGAAGGACATGGGAGTGACACGGCGTGAGTTCCTCTTCATTTCCGGCGCTATGGGCGCGGGAGTGGCGCTGTCGTCCCTTGGGGTCGACATGCGCCCGGTCGTAGCCTATGCGGAGGAGCTCAAGAAAATCGACAGAATCAAGACGGCTAAGCAGACCACCTCAATCTGCTACCACTGCTCGGTGAACTGTGGATTGATCTGCAGCAGCGATCCGAAAACGGGTCAGATCTTCAACATCGAAGGAGACCCGGAGTATCCGATCAGTGAGGGATCGCTGTGTGCAAAGGGTGCCGCCATGTTCCAGATGTCGGCGCGCAACGAGCATCGCTTGACCAAAGTGCTTTATCGCCGGCCCGGTGGCGACAAATGGGAAACCAAAACCATGGACTGGGCTCTTACCGAGATTGCCAAGAGAATCAAGGCGACACGGGACAAGGACTTCATCATCAAGAACGCGAAAGGTCAGGTTGTCAACCGGACTGAATCCCTCGCCCATATGGGAAGCTCCAAGCTTGACAACGAAGAGTGCTGGCTGGTCACGACGGCGATGAGGGCGCTTGGCATTGTCCAGATCGACCATCAGGCCAGGGTTTGACACGGTCCCAGTGTAGCGGCTCTGGGAGAGTCGTTCGGCCGTGGTTCCATGACCAATCATTACATCGATATCAAGAATGCCGACGTTATTCTGATCATGGGCGGCAATACCGCTGAAGCACATCCAATTGCTTTCAAGTGGGTGTTGCGAGCCAGGGAGGAAAGAGGGGCGAAAATCATCCATGTGGATCCCCGTTTCACCAGAACTTCAGCCATGTCAGATGTTTACGTGCCCCTGCGCTCCGGGACGGACATAGCCTTCCTGGGCGGGATGATCAAGTACATCCTCGACAACAACAAGTACTTCGAACAATATGTCAGAGACTACACCAACGCTTCCTTCATTCTTGACGAGAAGTTCGACTTCAAGGACGGTCTCTTTTCCGGCTACGATCCCGCCACCCGGAAATATGATAAATCGACCTGGGTGTATAAGCTTGGCGCCAACGGGCTTGCCGAGAAGGACCCGACCTTGCAGAATCCCCGGTGCGTTCTGCAGATGCTGAAAGCTCACTATTCCCGCTACGATCTGGAGAAGGTGTCGGCCATTACCGGTAGCTCAGTGGAAGATCTCAAGACCGTCTACGAACTGTACGCCTCGACAGGAGTCAAGGACAGGGCCGGCACGGAGCTCTACGCTCTGGGTTGGACGCAGCACACCGTGGGCTCCCAGAACATCAGAACCATGGCCATCATCCAGCTCCTGCTGGGCAATATGGGGATTGCGGGAGGCGGCATCAACGCCCTGCGCGGCGAGCCCAACGTTCAGGGATCGACGGATCACGCCATCCTCTCACACATCCTTCCCGGCTATCTGAAGGCACCCGTGGCCTCTTTGCCTACCCTGGCCGACTACCTGAAGAAGAACACCCCGACCACCAAGGAGCCGCAGTCGGCCAACTGGTATCAGAACACCCCCAAGTACACGGTCAGCATCCTGAAGTCATGGTTCGGAGACAAGGCTACCAAGGAGAACGATTTTGGCTATTCCTACCTTCCCAAGTTGGACGACGGGCAGGATGCCACGGTACTGAGCATGATTGACCGGATGTACGAAGGGAAGGTCAAGGGCTTCACCTGTGTCGGTCAGAACCCTTGCATCAGCCTTCCCAATGCCAACAAGGTTCGGCAGGCTCTTGCCAAGCTGGACTGGATGGTCCACATCAACATCTTCGACAATGAGACCCCATCCTTCTGGAAGGGACCGGGAGTGGATCCCAAGAAGATCAAAACGGAAGTTTTCCTGCTTCCCGCCGCCGCCTCCATGGAAAAAGAAGGCAGCATGAGCAACAGCGGTCGTTGGGTGCAGTGGAAGTACGTTGCCGAGAAACCGCCCGGGGATGCCCTGTCCATGGGCGATATCCTCTGCCGTCTGATGGCCAAGCTGAAGGGTCTTTACAAGAAGGACAAAGGACCTTTCGCCGACCCGATCCTCAATCTTTACTGGGACTATGCGGACGCCAAGGGGAACTATGATGCCGTGAAGGCGGCCAAGATGGTGAACGGCGTCTTTGTGGAAGATGTGACGGTGGGCGACAAGTCCTTCAAGAAAGGCGAATGTGTGCCCGGTTTTGGTTTCCTCCAGGCAGACGGAAAGACCACTTGCGGCAACTGGATCTACTGCGGGGGGTTCAGCCAGGATGGCAAGAACCTCATGGCACGCAGAAAAACGGACGATCCAACCAAGACCGGCCTCTTTCCCGAGTGGGGCTGGGCCTGGCCGGTTAACCGGCGCATCCTGTACAACCGATGCTCGGTGGACCAGGATGGAAACCCCTTCGACCCGAGTCGTGTCATTCTGAAATGGGAAAACGGCAAATGGGTGGGAGACGTTCCCGACGGCCCGTGGCCGCCCATGAGCGACAAGGAAAAAGGGAAACTGCCGTTTATCATGAAGCCGGACGGTGTCGCCTCCATCTTTGGTCCCGGCATGGTGGAAGGGCCTTTCCCCGAGCATTATGAGCCGCTCGAAGGACCGCTGCCCAAGAACCTCATGTCCTCCCAGATGAGCAATCCAACCATCCGGATCTACTCGAAGGAGTGTGACAAGTTCGCCGGATGTGATCCGCACTTTCCTTTCGTCTGCACCACCTACAGCTGTACCGAGCATTGGTGCACCGGGAGTGAGACCAGGTGGATGTCTTGGCTCACGGAAGCACAGCCTCAGGTTTATGTAGAGTTGAGCAAGGAACTGGCTGAGCTCCGCGGCATCAAGAACGGGGAGAAGGTGCGCGTGGAATCCCCTCGCGGCAAGCTTGAATGCGTGGCCATGGTCACCACCCGGCTCCGTCCCTTCAAGGTCGGGGGAAATACGATCCACCAGGTGGGACTGACCTACAACTACGGCTGGCTCTTCCCGAAGGATTGCGGCGACACGGCCAACCTGTTGACCCCCACCGTCGGTGATGCCAACACCCAGACGCCGGAATACAAAGCCTTCATGGTCAACGTGACGAAGGTGTAGGAGGAGCGAGAGATGGCAAATGGAAAATCGATAATGGTTGATACCTCCCGGTGCACGGCCTGCCGCGGCTGCCAGGTTGCCTGCAAGCAGTGGAAGGGGCTCCCCGGCACCAAAACCAAGCAGACCGGCACCTACCAGAACCCTCCGGATCTGTCGGCCCAAACCTTGAAACTGGTCCGCTTCTCCGAAGGGATCAAGGAAAACGGCAAGCCCTTCTGGTACTTCTTCTCCGAACAGTGCCGCCATTGTGTCGAGCCGCCCTGCGTGGACGCCGTCGGCGACGAAGCCGCGGCCAAAAAGGATGACGCGACCGGGGTAGTGCTCTTCTTTGACAAATCCAAAGAGGCAACATTCGAGGATGTCCGTACGGCCTGCCCCTACAACATCCCGCGACAGGACGAAAAGACCAAGGTGTTGGTCAAGTGCGACATGTGCATCGACCGGATCACCAACAACCGGCCGCCATCTTGTGTCCTGAGTTGCCCGACGGGGGCGATGACCTTTGGAGAGCGGGATGCCATTCTTGATCAAGCCAAGAAGCGGGTGGAAGTGCTGAAGCAGACCTACCCCAAAGCCGCCGCGCTCAACGCCGAGGATGTGAGGGTGATTTATATTGTCACCGATGACCCGACGAAGTATCATGAATTTGCGGTCGTCTAGAAGCTGAGCGGGTGCCTTCCCTGTTGTGTTTCTGGAGAGCACCCGCTCTTTTTTTGCCCGATTCCCGTGGTTTCGGCATAGCTTGTACCCGTCCTGTAGAATAGATCCATTTGATCAGCTTGACGCGGACTCAAATCGGAGTACTTTAGATGAAAGAGTCATCACCCGCGGATGTCGCGGCAGAGAAGATAGCCTCCGCCCTCAAGGGAATCGAAGCAGAAAACCCCCATCTTAAGGAGATCTTGCAGGCCTTTCAGGGTATGCTCCTCGAACAGGCCCGCTGGAAGGCGGAACTGCCGGCTCTGGACTGCAGCGAGATAGCACCTCCTGATCCTGAGCGGTTCACCCAAGGGGTACCTCTCACTGACCGAGCATGGCTGAGCCGCCTGGGGGATCTCTGGCCCAGCGCGCTGAAGCGGGTGATCCCGGCCTTGATTTTGGGGTTTCCCAAGATCCAGCCGGAGCTGGACAGACTGCAGACCGCTATCCTTCAGCAAGCTTTTGCTCCGGATCGGTTTCTCCTTGACGTTTTCGGAGGGGGATCCGCCCAAGTCCGCGAGCAAGCCCAACCGGTTGGGGTGGCACCAGAACTTCTGGAATTTGCCCTGACTCAGGCAGCGAGACCGGTCGTGGAAAAACGGGCGGAGACGCTTGCCCCTCTCATTGCCGGGCTTGCCTGGCATAAAGGGTACTGTCCTATCTGCGGATCAACTCCCTGCCTCAGCCTGCTGAAGGAAAAGGAAGGCCAGCGCTGGCTGCGCTGCAGCTTTTGCGCCAGCGTGTGGCGCTTTCATCGGACCGCCTGCCCCTTTTGCGATGCGCAAGGCCCCGATGACATCGAGCTCACGTACGTCGAGGGCCGTGAGTACGAAAGGATCGAAGCCTGCCAACAATGCAAGAGATACCTTACCGGGATCGACACAAGGAATCTCGCCAACGAGCCGGTCCTGGAAGTCACCGGTTTCGCCCTCATGCACCTGGACGCCATCGCCCAGGAAAAGGGCTTCAAGCCGATGAGCGGCAGCGGCGGAATTATGCCGCCGTCAGAAGACGGGAACGCGAAGATTTCATAACCTGAACATCCTCTCATCTCCTATTCTCAAGACAGCAGTCGCGTGGGACGGTGGTGTTTGATCCCAAGCCTTGCCCCTTGAAAGACGGCATTGCCCTTCAATCCTTCTATTCTACCCTCATGTATGAACCATGCCCATGGCCCCCTTGCCGGCAGTCATGGCTGTGAGGAGGGTATTTAGTACCGCTCAGCAAGAATAAATGTCTGAATCAGGTTCGTCACACCGGCGGAAGCCGGTATCCAGGCTTTCTTCTGGATTCCGGCCAAAGCTTGTCCCCGCAGGCTTAAGCGAGGAGCATGCCGGAATGACGTTCTGTGGTGATGGTCGCTTTATTCTGTGGCGGTGTACTCACTCACTTCAATTCCAGGAAGGAGCGGCTGACGCGTGCGGCAGGTCGTGCGCGGCACGTCAGGCAAAGGCGAAAGGATATTGACAGCAAAGCATGACGTGATACAAGCTGTTAGGATCAAGTGCCAACCTTGACGATCGACGGTTCCAGAGCAGCTGATCTGTCGTGTCATCTTTTTCTTCGGCGGCCCTGACGTTGATGGCACCTTAAGCCCCTGTGAGCATGGGGCAGGCGGTAACCTTGGCCAGGCACGCGAAACGCTCATTCAAGATCGAGGAGACTTTATGGGTGTGACCGCTCGCGATGTGATGGATACCGAATTCCACACGGTGCGTCCCGAGAGCACCATTGCGGAAGCCGTGAAAGCCTTCAAGGAAGCCAGTGAACATCGCCGCCAGAAGGTTTTCGGCCTGATGGTTACGGATGATCGGAACCGGTTGGTGGGCATGCTCTCTCTTTACGACATGCTGCTCCTCATGCGGCCGAAGAACATTCTCATCTGGGGGGAAATGAGCGATATTGATGTGACGGGGTTCATCGAGGAGGCATGCCGCCGGGCTCGAGCGATCCAGGTAGGCGACGTCATGACGGAAGACGTCGTGACCATCACCCCCGACACCCATCTGCTCATGATCGTGGACATAATGATCAAGAAGCATATCCGTCGCATTCCCGTTGTTGATGAGGGTAAAGTGATCGGGATCGTGTATACTTCCACAATTTTCTATGAACTGATGGATAGGCTTTCGGGCTAGGCAGAGAGACCAGGCGCCAGAGGACCGCATGTCAATTATCATCCGCGAGAGCGCCCTGAGCGGATTAACCGTCCATCAGGTCATGCGCAAGCTCATTTGTTGCCTCGGCAGAGACGCCTCCATCCAGCAGGCCATCAGGCACACCATCAAATTCAAGGTCAATGCCGTATTGATCCTTAACGAGGTGGAAGAGGCCATAGGGGTCGTTTCCAAGGTCAGCATCCTCGGCGGATATTACGCCGGTTTGCCCATTACGGCTCCCCTGGATGCCATCATGGTTGCCCCACCGCTGTTCTGCCGAGTGAAGGATTCCCTGGATTCCGTGCTTGACCTCATGCGCAGGGCCAGAGTTCAGCGCCTCTACGTGGTTGGTGAAGAACCCCGCAAGGTGATTGGCGTGATCGCTTATGCGGACATTCTGGGAATGCTCTACAGGTACTGCCACCAGTGCGATCACCGAACCCTGCGGGAAGTGGCACCCGATTGCCCCAAAAAGGTTGCGGATCATTTCCGCGTGTGTGAGCTCATGAACCCGGCATTTCGGATTCACGAAGAGCATGACAACCTGATGCAAATCATGGAGACGATGGCGGCCAACCGTTTGCGGACGGTGCTGATCAAAGGCAAGGACGGCGTTCCCCGTGGTGTCGTCACCACCACCGATTTAACCCTTGCCTATTTGCATGGAATTCCTGCCAATGCCGCCGCACAATTGGTGATGAGTACCCCGGCGCACACGTGTGACTACGACGAGCTCTTGATCGAGGCTGTCAGGAAGATGATCTTCTACGACCTGGACAGCCTCTACGTGCACAGGGACGCACCGGCCAATATCGTTGGGGTGGTGACCCTGGCGGAAGTCGCTCGGGTTCGTTCCGGCTCCTGCCGCGCCTGCTTGATCAGCAGAATCGATTTGAATGAATAAGGAGGTCGACGGACTCATGCTGCGGGGCGTAATCAGCGGTGCTTTGATTCTGTTCACTCTCGGGGCCTGCACGACGTTTCCCAGGGCCAATCCCGCCGCTGAGGCCAAACTCGTGGAAGCCAATGCAGCGCTGGATGCGCTGAGTGCGGATATCAATGTTTTCTACGAGTATCTTGCAGCCTTGCTTGAGGACATCAAAACGCTCACGGAACACCCGGGCTGGTATGATATGGAAGTCCTCATCGCGACGCTCGAGTCCGCCTCCCTTGGCGAAGGGGAATCTCCTCTTCAACGTGGTTACGAGGATGGCATTGCTGAGTGGACGGCCCAATGGGGGGATGCAGCGGAGGAGCTGCTGGCTCAGTATCAGTCTCTCGCCGATCGCTGCAGCATTTCCGAAGCGCGCCGGATAGGCCTCATCGGGCGCTTGGTTGCCATGCAGGCCTGGTACCTGGAAATCACGTTCCTGGAACTTTCGGCCAACCGGCAGGCGCAGGCGGAAGCTGCCTACAGCACGGTGCAAGCCCTCAGCAGGACGCAGGATGAACTCGACTCCTACGTTTTGGACGCGATGGGTCTGTACGAGGCAGCCACTCATCACTGACGGGCCCGCCACCGAACCGCCAATCGCACTCACCGATTGAACATTTTGCGCCAGGTCCCCAGGCGTTTCTCCATACTGTCATGGGAATCGCCTCGCTGCTTGAAAGCAAAATAAAGGTAGGCGCAGATGGCAGGCAAATTGATATTCGCTTCATTCCCGTAGAATTCGTCGATGCCCTTCACCACATCCCCCACCGTGAGACTCGGGGAAATACTCAAGGCGTGGTAGACGGCATCAACATCAGTCCTTTTGCCCCCTTCTGAAGCAGACCAGAACAGGGTGAGCCCGTCAAACAAACCGCACACAAATCCGAGCTTGCCCGAATAGTCGAGCTTTTCCCAGGAACGCCCATTGACCCAGTTCTTCCCGACGAATCTGCTGACAAGCTTCTCATCGCTTGTCAAGGCCTGCCCTTTGGCTGCACCAAAAACAAGAACTCCCGACATGAATGCCAGCATAAAAAGCCAAAAGCCTCCCCCGGTCCCTCGAAAGCGACTTTCCCCGTGGACGGTTATTTTTCTCATGAACCCTGGTCCTTCGAAAGCAGAGGAAGTAGAAAGAGCTTAAAGTCCTGGCGAACCTATCAGGAATAGGACGAAAAAGCAAACTTGAGAAAAGGCGGAAAAAATCTGCAGAGCGTTTTTGAATCTCTTCCAATCTCTTGACTCCCGTGTTACATTAGCAGGGGAAAGAACATCTTTCCTCCTCCGGAGAGAGTCAGGTCTCCCCCTCCTTCCTGACTCTCTCTTTCCTTTTGGTGGTGCTGCACACCCACATCATGCCCGAGGAGCTCCCTGGTTCTTCGCCACGCCCCCGCACTCCAGTGCCTTGGGTCCCTCTCACCGATTGTTTTGCTGGTGACCTTCTTGAAAGGTGGCGCGCTGCTGGTTCAATTGTCGCAGGATTGAGTATGCCACCCGCCGTTGCCGCGCTCCATGGAATTTCAAATAGTGGTGGGTCGGTACGGTTTCAAACCCCCGCAGGAGTTTGTGTTCTCCCCCAAAACCCGGATCCACCGTGCTCATCCCCTGCTCGATGGCGTAAGCTATGGGGTGATAGTAACAGGTGGCGAAATGCAGGAAGGGGACTTCTTCAAAGCACCCCCAGTATCGTCCATAGAGGGTGCCTTCCTTCGCATAAAACAAGGCCAGGGCGATCATCCTGCCATCCCGGTCAGCCACCGCAAAGGTACTGCGATGTCTGAAGTGCTCCGACAACAACCGAAAGAACCGCTCATTGAGAAACGGGCGAATATGGCTTCCCATATGCTTCTTCCAGGTATTTTCGTAGAGTGTATGGATGAGATCGAAGTATTCCACGGGAGCATCCCGACCTGAAACCATCCTGATCGCAATCCGCTGGTCATGAATCGCTCGCCTTTCTCGCCTGATCTTGGTGCGTCGGCTTGATTTGAGCGACCGCACATAGTCCTCAAAATCGGCGTAATGGCGATTGAACCAGAGGCAGTATTCCGTTCGCAGGCACAGATATCCTCTCGCCTGGAGAAGTGCGTGCAGGTGCGAGTTGGGGGAAGAAGCGAAATAGAGACGCGAGGTGTGAAGACCCCGACTGGCACAATGGAAATCGAGGTAGTCAAGCAAGGAGGCAAAGGCGGGCAAGGGATCTGCCGACGGATCGTGGAGGAAGTCGTAGGCAGGCACCGGCGTGTAAGGAATCATGCCGACAACCCCCATGCTATAGGGAATTCCGGTCACCTCGCTCAGCAACTCCACCAGACCGCCATCGCCAAACTCAACCCACGCCCGGTCCCTTTCGTAGAGCGGCGCCAGGGCAATCGCCCGATCGTCCTGAATGGCGAGCAGGTGACATGGCCGATAGCCTCTCTGCTCGGAGACGATTCCTGATGCTTCCAAGGCATGAAAATATTCCCACTCCATCATCGGGCTTGCAGTTGCCGCCAGACGGTTCCATACCTCCCTCCCCACCGCCTCGGCACTCGATTGAATACTGAACTGAATCGCCATCATGCCTTTCCCGCAGCATGTGCCTCTCGAGAGACACTGCTACCCGCCAGGAGGAAATCATCATCCCCAACCAACCGCCACTTTGACTTTGGTGCGAAACCTGTGATAAGTGGCTGTCTGGCTCATCGCTCCGAGCCCTCTGTTGGTCTGCTTGCTTTTATCATTCGCGAATCACCGTGATCATACCGAGGATTTGGCCAAAGAGCACGCTCGGGATGACCCGTTTTTCATCAATTTTAAGGGTCCGCATCATGATTGCCCCTGATATCCTCAAATTCATTGATAATCATCGACAACAGTATGTAAACGAATTGTTCGACTTCCTCACCATTCCCAGTGTGAGTACCTACCATCAGCATGTCACTGACGTTCAGAAGGCTGCCGAATGGGTCTTTGCCCAGCTAGAGCACTTGGGCTTCCATGCCAGAATCTGGGCAACGGAACGCCATCCCGCGGTGTACGGCGAATGTCTCAAGGCCAAGGGTTGCCCCACGCTGCTGATCTACGGCCATTACGACGTGCAACCCGCGGAACCCCTCGATGAATGGGTGACCCCCCCCTTTGAGCCGAACATCCGTGACGGCTCCATCTTCGCCCGCGGCGCCACCGACGACAAAGGGCAGTTCTTTACCTATCTCAAAGCGATCGACGCGATTCTGAACGTTTCAGGAGTGCTCCCTCTGAATGTCAAGATCCTGGTAGAAGGCGAAGAGGAAATTGGCAGTCCCAGCATGGCGGCATTGCTTGAAGAGCACCATGATGACTTGCATGCCGACTTCGTCGCGATGTCGGATGGCTCTCAGTTTGCGCCCGGGACGCCGGCCATCACTTACGGTCTGAGAGGGCTTTCCTATCTTCAGATCGATCTTCAGGGTCCGCGCTTCGACCTGCATTCGGGGGCTTTTGGCGGGTTGGTTGTCAACCCCGTTCAGGCTCTTGTGGAGATTCTGGCACAACTCAAAGGCCCTGACGGGCGCGTGGCCATTCCTGGATTCTATGAGGAGGTCGAAGAGATCCAACTGTGGGAACGGCAGGAAATGGCTTCCCTGCCCTTTGATGAGGGTGAATTGAAAGCCTATCTGGGAGTGCCGCGACTGGTCGGGGAAACAGCACATACCCCGATGGAGCGGAAGACGGCCCGCCCAACCCTCGATGTCAACGGCATCTGGGGAGGCTTTTCCGGGGAAGGTGCGAAAACCATCATCCCGGCCAAAGCGGGCGCCAAGGTGAGCATGCGTCTGGTACCCCGACAACGGCCGGAGCGCATCAACGATCTCTTCCGCAACTATGTCGAGACCCTCACCCCACCCGGGATGAAGCTCGAGATAACCGACCTTCATGGCTCAGAGCCGGTGCTGGTGGCACGGAAGGAGCCGGCTATTCAGGCCGCCGCCCGAGCCATCGAGATCGGTTTTGGCAAGACCCCGGTCTTCATCCGGGAAGGGGGGTCCATACCCATTGTCAACCTCCTGAAGGAGTCTCTCGGCCTGGATCGGATTCTCCTCCTGGGATGGGGAAGCCCTGACGACGGCGCCCATTCCCCGAATGAACGCTTTTCCCTGGAGGATTTCCACCGGGGCATCCGCTCGATTGCCGCCTTGTTTTACGAACTTGCGGCTTTCCGGTAGGCAGCCCCGACCCCGCCGTGCCGCAGATGAACCAGCCCCTGATCATCAGACCTTACGCAGGGGAGGGCACCTCGATGATGGGTGAAAGGTTGAGCGCCGATTGAGCCCTGGCTGATGACCAGGAAGACCCGTTGCTTCTTCCAAAACAACCGGTCTGTCAGCCCGGATGTTGCTCGCCATGGGTCAGGATCTTTTCGGCAATCTCAGCCAATTCCTTGAATACAAAAGGTTTTTGCACCAATGCCTTGATCCCGATGTCCTTCATCCGCTCTTCATCGATGGGAGCAGCATACCCCGAGCAAAGGATAATCGGGATGTCCCGGCGAATATTCAATAGGGAAGCAGCAAGATCCGACCCGGTCAGCTTCGGCATCGTCTGGTCGGTAATCACCAGGTCAAATTCCTGCGGCTGTTTCTGAAAGCATTCGAGTGCTTCGATGCTGCTCCTCATGCTGGTAACCCGGTAACCGAGGTGCTCAAGCATCTGCTTTCCGATGCTGAGCAGAATGTCTTCGTCATCGACCAGCAGAATCCGGCCCTGTCTGTTCTCCTCGGGAGCGGGCTCGGCCGCTTCCACCTCCTGCCATGCCTCCCCTGCAACCGTGGGGAGCAAGACATGGAATGCGCTCCCCTTTCCCTCTCCGGTGTCAACCCTCACTCCTCCGTCCAGGCTCTGCACGATCCCATGAACCACGGCCAACCCCATGCCGCTGCCCTCACCGACGGGCTTGGTCGTAAAGAACGGGTCAAAGATGCGGGCCAAGGTGGCGGCATCCATGCCGGAGCCGGTATCGCTCACGGTGAGTTGTACATACGGACCGGGCTCCAGACCAACATCCTGGAACTCTTGACTCTCCTCAATCCTGACATTACCCAGCGACACCCCCATCACCCCGCCGGTTTTCTGCATGGCATGCGCGGCATTGGTGCACAGGTTCATCACCAGCTGGTGAATCTGAATCGGGTCAGCGAGGACGATGCCCCCCTGGGACCCAATATTGCTGCGGATTTCAATGGTAGACGGGAGTGTTGCGCGGAGGAGTTTGAGCACTTCCTTGACAATGGTACAGATTTGCAGCGGTCTGGGTTGCTGCTGTTCCTGCCGACTGAAGGTCAGGATCTGCTTTACCAGGTCCCGGGCCCTCTTGGTCGCTTTCAGGATCTCGGCAAAGTGGTGCCTCATGTCGCTTCCCGCGGGGACCCTGAGCAGACCCATTTCGGCGTTGCCCATGACGGCCGTGAGGATGTTATTGAAGTCATGAGCAATGCCCCCTGCAAGGGTGCCGATCGCCTCCATCTTCTGGGAGTGACGGAGCTGTTCTTCCAGTTTCTTCTGTTCCGTGTGGTCAATGACGAATCCCCTGACTTCCGTCAGATTGCCGTTTTCATCAAAGCTCCCGATCGCATTTTCAATGGTGCTGATGACCTGACCATCGACTCGGCGGAATTCTGCCACATAATGCTTGAGCATTTTCTGCTCTTGGAGGAGGCTCAGAAACCGCTCCCGATCCTTCGGATCATGATAGAAGGAGAAGAAATCCTGTTTCAGGGCGGCAGTAACCGACGTAAAGCCCAGGAGGGTGGCAAAAGCCGGATTGCAGGCAAGAATCTGGCCTTGGGCCGTGGCTATGAAAAAGCCGGAAAGGTCCTCATCAAAGAACCTCCGATACCGCTCTTCGCTCTCTCTCACCGCGGATTCAGCTCGCTTGCGTTCGATGATCTCCCTGGAAAGCTGGGCGTTCTTCTCCTCCACCTCCCGACGGCTTCTCTCCTCTTGTTCGAGACTGATGTGCAGGGCCAGGTGGCGAATGTAGCCTCGCCAACCGATGGTCATCACCCCCACGACAAAGAGGGCGAACGGGAGCATCATGAGAAGCAATTGCCAGGGAGGTTTAACCGCGCTGCCCTGAGCGGCGATCGCCGTCCATGCAAACGAACACCATCCAATCACCATCCCCGCAATGGTCAGCAAGGCAGTGATCGTCAATCCTTTGCTCGATAGTTGCTGCAGGGGTCTTATGCCTGTTGCCATCCTGTCTTCCGGAGCTTATGCGGCCTCAAGTCGAGACCTCGTCCTTTTCTCGGCTAACTTCTCGCCTTCTTTTTCTCATTGACATCAACATCGGCAGAAATGTGGAAAAACTGAACGATCATCTTTGCAGGAAGGGAAGATTTGTTGGTCGAGAGACACAGGACCCAGCGGGGGGTGATGGCGGAGGTCCAGAGCTGCAGCTGAAAACAAACCGCCTCGGTCTTCAGGACCGAGGCGGTTCAGTCGAAACACTAACACGGCTTCGGTGCAGGCTCCACTCCCGAAGGTGCACCAACCCGAATCAATAACTGTGCCTAACGGAGATAGAACCCCGTAGGATCAATATTTCTCAACAAAACGATGTCCTCTTCGGTGGGCAGTTCGGTTTCC
The DNA here is from genome assembly GCA_964505935.1 of uncultured Syntrophobacteraceae bacterium. Lineage (GTDB taxonomy): Bacteria > Desulfobacterota > Syntrophobacteria > Syntrophobacterales > Syntrophobacteraceae > JADGQM01. The sequence goes on along the minus strand of CAZDKX010000032.1, from coordinate 2,982 downwards.
CTGACATCCGGGGCCACCTTCAGATCGAAAGAACAGTTGGCTCGAACCTTTTCCACCGACTGGCCGGGAAAGTACTCCGCCAGGTACATCTCCTTGGTGTGCTCATCAAATCGATAAACGGCCATGGTACTGACCACCACTGATGGGCCCCCACCGATCATCCCCAGCCTTTCACGGGCTCCAGGGCCGTCAAGATAGCCCGGAGCGGTTAGATAGTCCACCTTGTCCACGAACTTCTTGGGATCTTGCGGCATGATGGCGATCACGCGTTTTCCTGAGGTGGCCATGTCATTGGCACCGCCACTGCCGGCAAAATAGGTAAAGGTCCCGGGACTCTTCCAACTGCCGACACCGGTCGAGTTGATGTTCCCATACTTATCGATCTGGGCCCCGCCGATGAAGGCCACATCGACCTCTCCCCGCTGCAGAAAAGCCATCGTCGCCAGCATGCCAAAGGTCGCATCGGCATTGGTAAAAAGCGCCGGGTCGTCCACGGTGATGGCCAGCCCCGGAGGGGCAGTCGCTCGAATCGAACCACCCTCGGTAAAGAGGACCATATTGGGAGCATGGGTAGCCATGGCAAAACTTACCACCACCAAGGGCAGGCCAACACCGGCGAAAACGACTTCGCCGTCCTGGATTTCTTTGGCGCAACGTACGACCATGAGCTCCGTGAGACGGTAGTTTCCTGTCATGAGATCCTCCTCACCCTTCATCGGCCGGACCGCGTTTATCCCCTGATGTACTGGTCGGTGTATTGTGGCACGCCCTGCCACACGGCTGGATCGTGATACCCGTATTCGACATTCAGTTTAGGCTGGTATCCCGTCCTGGGTTTGAGGCGATCCAGCCCCTCCCGGCCAAACATTTGAATATATTTATCAAGGTAGGCGTGATGATCTTCGCAGCCATAGATCCATTCATCCAGAAACTTGGGGAGCAGGTCCGCACTTCTTTCGTATTTGCCCTGATACTGACAGAAGCGAATATCAAGGCCGTAGTAGCCGCGACAGGCAGAAGGATGAGCGCCCCAGGGACAGTGGACCACGGCCAGGGTCTTGAGGTAAGGAACGATGGTGCGGTCCGGGTCGCTGCGCACCTCATCCGTGTCAACGATCTCCTCCGCGGTCACAATGACCCCCCGCCGCGACCCCATCGCCCCGAACTCGTCAGTCACCCCGCGGGTCCCCCAGGCAATTACATTGCCCAGGGGGTCGACCTGTTGGGCATGGATGATGGCGACATCAGCCCGCCAGGCGCGGGCCACCGTGATCTTTTCCCCGGTAAAAGGATCCTCCATCACCTTCAAATCGTGGGTGTTGTGTTCGACGATGTCGGTGCCAATGTTGCCTCGCACGGGAACAAAGGGAATACCGAGGAACCCTGCAAGCAGAGCGCTGGTAGCACTGAAGTTGGAAAGATCGAAGCGTTGGATTTCGCCCGCCTGGAACGCGCGGCGAATCGCATAAGGCGCTTTGACATACCAGTTCATCGCCCACGCAACATGGACGCTTTTTACACACCCTGCCGCCACCAGGAGATCGAGCCCGCCCACATCGGTAGAAGCATTGAGAACCGTCAAGTTCCTTTTTCTCTGCCTGATGATCTCATGGGTGAGCGCCATGGGCACCATGATCTGAAAGCCGCCATAATACACGGAATCCCCATCATGGACGTACCTGGACACCGCCTCCTTGAGGCTCATCCGCTTGTTGGGAACCGGCATTTCGCCCTCCTCGATAATGAATCCAATGACAAGAGTCGTCAACAGCTCACGGTTTGAAGAAACCCCCGCCAGAGTTCGACAGCGTCTCTTGCCATGAGTCTGTCATAGCAGCGAGGGCATGAGTGGTGTACGCCGATGTTCCCAAAGCCCGTTCCGAACCGCTGGATGAGGAGAGCACCATCAGGACAGCTGGCAACACTTATTGGGCCCCGCACGACGGCAATGCACCTTCAGAGAGGCCTCATTCTTCACTACCACGAAGGAAGTCGAACACGGAAAGACCTGCCAGAATTGAGGAACACCCGCTCAAGGTCAGGTACTGTATAGTAAGGAGATCAACTTTTCCAGTGATAATTAACACCCCCCACTGAATGAAGCAGCATAGAAAAAGCCGGGAAAGAACTGGTTCTTTCCCGGCCCTTCTAGATTAAAAGCAAGTGTCAACACTCAAGCCTATTTTTCCACAATCTTTCTCTTCAGGAAGAAGCCTTCCGGGTCACACCTCTCGCGCAACAGCATCAGATCGTGCTCGGTGGGAATGGCCATTTCCTTGACATCCGGAGATATCAGCAGCTCGAAATCCACCAGCTCCTGGATGGCTGCGGGGCTCTTCCCCGGCAGGTATTCAAGCAGCGTCATGCGTCGCGAGTCCTTATCAAAGCCAAAGAGAGCCTGATTGGTGATGACGCGGTACGGCCCCGAGCCCATTACCCCGGCCTTTTCGCGATAGTCGGCCGAGCCGTCACCAAACCCGATGCTGGTGATGAAATCGACCTGCTTGACGAACCTTCTCTTTTCAAGGGCCATGATGGCGATGGTTTTCTCGCAGTTGGCCGCCATTGCGCCGGCGCCGCCGCTCCCGGGGAACCGGACCCTGGGCTTGAGGTAAGAGCCGCCCTCGTAAGTGGAGCAGACATTGCCAAACATGTCAATCTGGGCACCACCAATAAAGGCGTAGTCCGAATAACCCCTCTGAGTCAGCTCGAAGACCGCGCAGAGGCCCTTGGCGAACACGGCCTTGCGGAAAGCCCTGGTGTCACCCACCGACATGGGCATGCCCTGCTCGAGGATGGAAGCCAGCGACCCGGCCTCGAAGATCAGGTTGACACTGGGCGCATGGGTCATCTGAGCATGCATGGCGGCAATGATGGGAAGCCCCGTGCCGACGAAAACAATGGTGTTGTCTTCCAGGACCCTTGAGCCTGTATAAGCAATCATTTCATAAGGATTGACATCAGCTAACGTTACCATGTTCA
>CAZDKX010000031.1:0-25382 GCA_964505935.1 uncultured Syntrophobacteraceae bacterium | reverse complement strand
CGATATCGGGTGTTGGCAAGGAGCGTTCCTTTGAGAGGTATTGCAGGGGTTGCTTTTTTTATTATTGCGCCTTACTCAACCGGCACATGAAGCTTCTGCTGGTGGAGGTGCCGGTCACCCGGCCCCGCCGGTCGTCCTCGGTGAGGGTGTTGAGGTTGCCCCGCGGGTCGTAGTCTCCCCACCCCCAGGCAAGGCGGATCATGCCGGGGCGTACCGTAGTGGAGATGCTTGCCGTCATTTCGACGGCGCCCTTCGGGGATTCAATCCGTACCAGATCTCCCTCCGTCAGGTCATAACGCCGGGCATCGTCGGGATGGATCGCGACCATGCAACCCGGACCGGCTTTGAGCAGCGACGGGATGTTGTGGAACTGCGAGTTGGTGAAGCGAAGGTCACGGCTGCCGCTGATTCCCAGCATGGGATAGTCCCCCCTCTGATCGGCAAAGCTGATCGGGTCTTCGCCCGGACCATCCTGAAACGGCACGCCCGGCAAGCCGGCCTCGGCCAGCCGCCGTGAGCGGAATTCGACCTTACCCGAAGGCGTCTTGAACGGCTGCTCCCGGTACTTTTCGTAGCGCAGCTCTTCGATCCGCAGGCCGTTGCCATGCTGCCGCAGCTTCTCCACCGTAACCCCGGCCGGCTCAAGCTGGTAATCGATGGCCGCTTCCGCGCTCTGCCAGGGGAATTCGGCGGCAAACCCGAGCCGGCGGCCCAACTCAAAGACAATCCTCCAGTTCGGCCAGGAATCGCCCACCGGGGGAATGATCGCGTTTTGCAGAAACATTGGGTTATTGCGGATGGAGGCGCGGTTGAGCTGGGTCGTTTCAAAGCAGCTGGCAGCCGGCAGAATGACGTCGGCCAGCTTGCCCGTCTCGGTCAGGAACATATCGATCACCACCAGCGTTTCCACCTTGGTGAACGCCTCCCGAACCCGGTTCGAATCGGCCATGGTCACCAGGGGGTTGCCGGTCTGGACCACCACCATCTTCACCGGATAGGGTGATTCTTCGAGAATGGCATCGATCAGGCAGCCCTGGACCTGGTTGCCCCAGGTGTCGCTGAAGGTGTTGAACAGAGGGTAGTCTCGGGTGATGGGGACCGCCCCGTCGGGGAGCCGATCCTTCAGCTGGATGTTGCGCACCGGGATCGGTTGCGGCAGCACGTCCCCGCCCGGCTTGTCCAGATTTCCGGTCAGGGCCCGCAGCATGGCGATGGCCCGGGTGGTGTCGAAGACCTCGCGGTGCATGTCCAGGCCGTTGCCGTCGATGAGGCACGCGGGTTTGGTGGTGGCATAGCGGCGCGCCGCCTCCTTGATCTGATCGGCCGTCAGCCAGATTTTCCCTGCCACCGTCTCGGCGGGATACCGGGCGGCAACCGCTTTGAGCTGATCGAAGCCGAGGGTGTAGTGTTCGACAAACTCGGCGTCAAACCATCCCTCCGCGATGATCTCGTTGATCATCGCCATGGCGAGCAGGCCGTCGTGGCCCGGCTTGATCTGCAGCCAGAGGTCCGCCTGGCGGGCAAGGGCGGTTTGCACGGGGTCGATGACTATCAGCGCCGCCCCCCGCTCCCTGGCATAGTGGATGGCCTCGGCCGCCCCCAGGGCGGTGTTGCCGTCGTTCTTCCCCCAGACAAGAATGCAGCGGGCGTTTTTCGCCTCCGGGAAGGCCATGGCCCCGTAAGTGTAGGAATGAGCAAAATCCCGGCCCACAAAACAGATGGAGCCGTTGCCGATGGTATTGGGGGAGCCGAGGAGATGCATCAGCCGGTTGGGATAATCCCATTGCGCGCCCCAGTCGGCAGCCATGCCCCGCAGCCAGGCCACGGATTGCGCCCCGGCCTCTTCCCGATGACGGAGGAAGCGGGCCGCCACCAGCTCGAGGGCCTCATCCCAGCCGACCTCGCGAAAGCCCGAGCCATCAGCTTTCTTGATCAGCGGCCTGGTCAAGCGCCGGGGGGAATAGACGATATCCGGGGCTGCCGCCAGCTTGGGACAGGATAAGCGTTTTTCAGGGGCAAGAAAGGATTTCCGGCGGGCGCCGATCAGGCGGTCCTCGACCACTTCGGCCTCGACGGGGCAGCAGGAGGAACAGAGACGGCAAACCGTATCAAGGATCATGGGCTCCCCCTATCGGCAGCAATGCACATAGCGGCTGCGAATCAGCTCATAATGGTTGCTGTGGGTGCGGATCTTCCACCACACCTCCCCCGGTTCACCGGCCCGCCAGGCCGGTACCAGGTCGCCCCGGCCGGCGGACAACAGCGTCGCAATGTTGGCCAGTCCCCTGCCCGCATACTGGCCCTCCGCCTTGCCTCCCAGCCACTCATCGACCGGAGCCACCTCGCTGGACCAGGAAAAGGGATCCGAGAGCAGGAACTGGGCATGGCGGTCGCGGGTGACTCGGTTCATCTCCTGCAGATGCCGGATCGGCGAGGGGACCTTGTCAACCAGGTTGAGCGAAGCAAACAACGCAAAGGTGTCTTGTCTGAACGGCAGGGCCAGGGCATTGGCCACCAGGAATTCCACCTTTTCGCTCCGCCATTCCTCGGCCAGCCGAATGGTCACCTCCCGGCTCAGCATGCCTTCGTCTTTCAAAAGCACCACCAGGAAACGCTCCCGCATCAGCCGCCTTGCCGCCCGGATGAACGCATGCGAAGTGTCGATGCCGACCACGAAATCGCAGCGAGCGCTCATTTCGAAGGCAAAGCGCCCCACCGCGCCACCGGCGTCCAGGGCCAGGCCCCCCTGGGGTTGCATCAGCCGCGCCCAGGTACGATAAGCCGACGATGCCTGGTCATCACCCAACAGGTCTCCGTAATGGCTCCAGAGGTATGAGGAAACCACTTCGGCGGTTTCGTATTTGTTCGCTGACTGCTGACTGTCATTGCCAAAAGGATCGAGCAGGGCTATACCTTCGATAATGGGAAACAGGGCGGCGCATTGCGGGCACTTGAGGGTACCGGTTTCGATATCGCCGTCCCGCTCCGAGAGGATGTCGGCAACCAACGAGTATTCCCTGGGCAGGCATTGCGGACAGACGATCAGTTCAAGGAGTTGTTTCTTCATTTTGCCTCCTTGGGAATGGTGAATCCTTCCTTCCCGAATAGGATTCAAAGCTAGTAGCTACGGCCTTGCATGTCAATTTAAAAGAGATTCGGAAGGAACTGGTGATGCGGGTCCTTTTAGTTTCCGCCAATACCGAACAGATCAACATGCCCGTGCTCCCGGTAGGTCTTGCCGGAGTAGCGGCGGCCACCGAAAGCGCCGGCCATGAGGTCCATTTCCTTAACCTGATGGTCAGGGAAGGCAGCCTTTCCATCCTTGAGGAAACCGTCGCCAACTGCCAGCCCGAGGTGATCGGCTTATCGGTCCGTAACATCGACGACCAGAGCATGCGCAGCCCCAGGTTCCTGTTGGAACCGGTGAAAGCCATGGTGGCGTGCTGTCGCAAGCTCTCGCGCGCCCCAATCGTCCTGGGGGGCGCCGGCTTCAGCATTTTCCCGCGAAGCACGCTCTCCTATCTCGAGGCCGATATGGGTATTTGCGGTGAAGGGGAAGAGGCTTTCGTCAAGCTTCTCGAAAGGCTTTCCAGGAAAGCGGACCTGGCGGATGTCCCCGGGTTGGTTCTACCCCAAAGCGCGTCCGCGCCGCGGCGCATCCAGAGGCTCGACCAGCTCCCCTTCCCGGAGGCCCTGCTCTCCTTTCCTGCCAGGATCAGCGGCGAGAAGATCTGGCTTCCCTTTCAGACCCGTCGCGGCTGCCCGATGGCCTGCAGTTACTGCTCGACCGGGGCCATCGAGGGCACGGTGCTCCGGAAACACTCGGTACCCGTGGCCGTGGATGCCATGGCGCGACTTGCGGGAGCGGGCTTCTCCAATTTCTTTATGGTGGACAACACCTTCAACCTCCCCAATGCCTATGCCAGGGAGCTCTGCACTGAAATCATCAGGAAAAGACTCGATATCCGCTGGCGGTGCATCCTCTATCCCTGGAAAGTCGATGAGGAGCTGGTTGGCAGCATGGCACAGGCGGGATGCGTCGAAGTGAGTCTGGGTTTTGAGAGCGGGTCAAGGGCCGTGTTGCGATCCCTCAATAAGAGATTTCAGCCTGAGGAGGTCAGGTCCATTGCCAGGCGCCTTGCAGACCACGGCATCAGTCGCATGGGATTCCTCCTTCTGGGCGGGCCGGGAGAGACGAAAGAGACCGTGCTCGAAAGCTTGAGCTTCGCTGACTCGCTTGAACTTGAAGCGGTGAAGCTGACCACCGGCATTCGGATCTACCCCCAAACGAAGCTTGCCGCTCTGGCCCTTGAGGAAGGCCGGATCACCGGCGATGAGGACCTGCTCTTCCCAAAGTTCTACCTGGCCAAGAGCCTTGAAGGTTGGCTGCCGGAGACCGTCCGTGAATGGACCGGCACCCGGCCCAATTGGGTCCTGTAGGAGAGCGGAGAGGACCGGCAAGTCAAGAACGCCGGCGGCTCTCCTCAAGGATGGCTTGGAATTTTCTGCACCCCCACACTTTCCCCATGTTTCCTTCATATTTTCCACACGACTTTGCGCTACCTGCAACGGGAACCCGGCAGGCACACAAGCGAGGCCGAGGCCAGGCCCCGGTCAGCAACAGTGCCTGCCCTTCCCGCCCGGCGAGGAATACCAGACCGGATGAACGGCTGCGATGCAGGTTGGTAACCCACGGGGCATCACTTCCATGCACAAAGGAGAAACCCATGAAGGCATCGTTTTCCTCTTTAATGCTCACCGTGGCGGCGGTCTTCTGTTTGGCCGTCATGAGTCAACCGGCCGAGGGGGCGGCAACCCCCAGGCTCACGGCCTCTTCCACGCTTCGCTTCGGTGCGGTGGCGCTGGGTGACACCGCATCAAAGGACCTGACCATCAAGAACCGGGGTAAGGCCGCTCTCACGGTGAGCACGCCGGTGGTGTCGGATGCGGAGTTCGCTGTTGAGGCCAATACCTGTACCACGGTTGCTCCGGGAAGTACGTGCGTCATGACCATCACCTATACGCCTGCCGCCTACACGGCAGGCGCGACAACCGCAACCCTCACCATTCCTTCCAATGATCCTGATTCCCCCAAGATAGTGACCCTCAAAGGTTATTGTCCCCGGCCCAATATCACCGGACTGCGCAAGGTCCTCAGTTTCGGGACCAGGAACACCGGCGGCTCCTATGCCAAGAGTATGACCATTGGAAACAGGAGAGAACCGCTCCTTGCCATGAGCTCCTTCGAGGTGAGCAATGACGACGAGGAGAGCCATGACTTCTCGCTTTCCGACGACACCACCTGTGACGATGCCTCCCTGGCAAAGGGCGAGACTTGCGAGATCTGGATTTACTTCAAACCTTCGAGTGCAGGAGAGAAGAGCGGCAGCCTCACCTTCTCCTACAATGACCAGACCGGGGCCATCCAGACTGCCACCGTCATCCTGAAGGGCACGGGCGAGGGACCTTCCGCGGATTCGCCTCCGGCCATCAATGCCTTCAGCGCGCTGCCGGTTGCTGTTACCTTGGGAGGCAGCACCACCCTCTCCTGGAACGTGACCAATGCCACCTCCTTGAGTATCAACCAGGGGGTTGGGACCGTTACCGGTACTTCCATCACGGTTACGCCCACGACGAAGGGGAAAATCACCTACACGCTCACGGCGGCCAACTCGTACGGAACCAGCACCGCCACCACGACGGTCACGGTGTCATCCAACAGTACCGATGCCATCGATCCCTCCCCCTATGCCGCCTCGATGGCGGAAACAGCCGGCACCTACGATCCAGCGGACATCGCAGCCAATACCGTCTTTGATCATACGGTCATGATCGACTTCACCGCCAATACGGCTCAGCTGTCGACCGGGACCGCTCAGGAAATTGGCACCGACGGCGTAATCCTCCTTACGGAAGGCAGCAACAGCCTCACGGTGGCACAGACCACTTACGGCATCACCATCACTTCGACGCTCGCTTCGGCAATCAACTACAGCCTTTCGGGAGTGCTGAACGGCACGCTGGCCGTTACCAATGACAGCACCTGCCAGCTTTACCTCAATGGCGTGACCATCAACGGTGCTTCGGGACCCGCGCTCAATCTCAGTTCATCCCGGAAGGTCTTCATCGTCACGGCGCCCGGCACGGTCAATACGCTGACCGATCAAGCGAGTCGCAGCGGCCTGACTATGAAGGCCGCTCTTTTCAGCAAGGGGCCCCTGGTCTTCAGCGGCGACGGAACGCTTTCCGTGACCGGGAATTACAAGCACGCGATTTTCAGCAACGATTATATCCGGGTGCGCGGTGGTACCCTGCAGGTCGCGGTTACGGCCAAGGACGCGGTCCGTTCCATCAACGGCTTCATCTTTGATGACGGAGCGCTGACAATCAACGCCACGGGGACCACCATCGATGATGAGAGCAAGGGCATCAAGGTGGAAGGTTCGGACGACGCGACCTACAACGGCGCAGGCAAGGGCTACATCGTCATCAACGGCGGCTACCTCACCATCACCTCGGTGGGCAAGGCCATCACCGCGGCGTGGGATATTGACGAGGACCCGACCACGTCGGTCACCACCGACGACCCGTCACCGTATGTGGAAGTCAATAACGGGGTTATCACCATCGTAACGACCGGCACCCCCTACGAATACGTATCGGGTGGGACCGAGGTCAGCTGCAGTCCCGAGGGGATCGAAGCCAAATCCGATCTCATCATCAATAGCGGCTATTTCAACATCAGGACCACCGATGATGCGCTGAATGCGGGCAACTCGATCACCATCAACGGCGGCTTCATCTATGCTGCGGCCTCGGCCAACGACGCCATCGACTCCAACGGCGTCATGACCATAACCGGAGGCGTCACGGTGGCAATCGGCGCCCGCGTTCCCGAAAGCGCCTTCGACTGCGATCAGAATACCTTCGCGATCACCGGCGGGACTTTCGTCGGGATCGCCGGGGCGACCAGCACCCCCACCGCCGGCGCCTCGACGCAGAACTCCGTCATTCTTGGAAGCAGGACGGCCGGAACAACCATGGCCCTGAAGGCAAGCGACGGCGCGGTCGCCTTCGCGTTCACGATTCCCCAGTCCTACATGATCATGCTGTTGTCCTCGCCCAATCTTGAAACCGGAACCGTCTACACGATCTATACCGGCGGCACCGCGTTAGCCGACTATGCCTTCAACGGCCTCTATCTGGGCAGTATGAGCTATTCCGGGGGAACGGCCGGCACGAGTTTTACAGTCTCAAAGAGGGTGACCGACCTTTCCAGATGATCCCCTCTTGAGGATTCCGGGTCAGGTCTTGCATCGCCAAGACCTGGCCTCGGGCCCCCGCATTGACTCACTGAACAGACTGATAATTTGAAAAAAAATAGCTTCTTCAAGGTTTTTCGGTACCAGGTGTTGTCAAGCGGTCTTCAACCATGGCAAAAGAAAGCGATCAATTACTCAGAAGCCAACTGATGGGGTCGAGTGCATTCCGGTTTATTGGGGAGTAACCGTGATGGCAACCTCAAGCAGGGAAGGGGGCGCAAACCAAGAATGAGTAAAGAACAAAAGGACATACTTTACAGAATCATTGTCGACGGCCCAGAGAAATATGGTTTTGATTGTGGCATCTGGAACTCGGCTATCATTGTTGAGGTCATTCAAAGAGAATTCCACGTCACATACAATCCCAGGTATCTCTGTGCGTTACTTGGCAAAATGAAATTGTGTTATCAAAAGGGCGTCTTCGTTGAGGATGGAGCCTCTTATCACCGGAGTCAACTTTTTAATAAATTCAAAGAGGAAATGTTGTCCCAAGAACGTTTGCTTACCTATAGGCTTCCATCCTATTCACCAGATAAGAACCCAATCGAAAAGCTCTGGCGAACGACCAAGAGGGACGCAACCCACTGCAAGTATTTTCCGAGCTTTCAGGATCTAAGATCGGCGGTCATCAAGGCCTTCAATAAATACATGGAAGACGCAACCAAAGTCATTGCTACCATGACGAAGCTCCGGGCTGAGGCCGGGCTTGTATAACCAGAACCTCTGTGAAACTATTTTTCTGAAAAAATAGAATTCTTGGATACCCTCAAAAGTGAATCGGATGCAAGGGAATTCTTATGGGTCCAGCTCGAAGGGGTATTGAGCGCTCCTGTGTTTCCAGACAAAGATCATGCCGGAATATTCCATACTTTCTTTGGAAAGTGGCCGGTATTCCATAGGGGGGCACCATTTGTTCGTTCAATCGAGGCAGTAACTCATGTTGCTTCGGAACACCCGAAGCAGTAACCTCTTCTGATGCCTGGGTACTAAGAAGATGGACAGCCTTTGAGAAAAAGTTGTACTCATGAGGGGACGCATGAGCGGCACCGGGAGGCTCATCCCGTCACCCCGGCGCTCAGGAATGGCTGCCAGGACTCGTCACAAACAAGGCCGTAGCACCATGCAAATTGGGAAGATACCTGAGGCACTCCTGAGAAAGCTGATTCGGGACAAGATCACCCCCATCAGAAACGACGTCATGGTGCGCCCGGCGGTGGGCGAGGATTGTGCCGCGGTTGCCTTCGGGGACCTGGTGTGCGTGCTGTCAACCGATCCCATCACCGGGGCCAAAAAGGACATCGGCCGTCTCTCCGTCCACATCGCCTGCAACGACATCGCCTCCTGCGGGGTGGCACCGCTCGGACTCATGGTTACTCTGCTGGCGCCGCCGGACGTCGAGGAGGCGGATATTGAGATGCTAATGGAGGATGTCTACCAAACCGCGGTGGGTCTCGGGGTGGATATTCTGGGAGGGCATACGGAAATCACCGACGCCGTGAATCGATACGTCATCAGCACGACGGTGATCGGCAAATGCCTCAAGTCAGAGCTGATCACAACCGGCGGGGCCAAGCCGGGTGATGACCTTATTATGACAAAGTATGCCGGATTGGAAGGAACGGCGATCATCGCCAACGATCGTGAGAGCGAACTTACCAGTATCCTGACGCCGGACGAACTGCTGACCGCCAAACAGTGCCTGGACTCAATCAGTGTGGTCGAGGAAGGCGTTATCGGCGGGAAATTATCGGTCAACGCCATGCACGACGTTACCGAAGGGGGTCTCGAAGGAGCGGTGTGGGAACTCTGTGAGGCCTCTTCCTGTGGGGTATTGGTTGATCAATCGCAAATCAAGATTCTTCCCGTGACCACCCAAATATGTAAGTTCTTCAACATTGATCCTCTAAGGCTCATCTCAAGCGGGTCGATGCTGATCAGTACGAGTCATGGCGAGGACCTGATCAATGCGCTCGTCGCAGAAGACGTTCCTGCCGCCGTGATCGGCCGGATGATGAAACAAGAAGATGGCAGGTTCATGATGCACAATAATCTCAGGAGACCTATCAGGGCACCTGTATCGGATGAGCTCTACAAACTGATTTAGGCCCTGCCCATGAGTAGTTCCCACCCGGAGACGCAGTATTTCCGTTTCTGATGCAGGGGCGGGCTTTGCGCCCGCCCGATCAGTATGGGCAAATTCTCCCATTTTGGGAGGGGATAAACCCCATATGCGCTCAATTAAGCGAATATCGAATCTCGAACACCGAACCGCAGAATCTCGAAGTGCAAAACCGCATTGATAGTAACCATTGGAAATATTATGAGATATAGGCGACCCACAGAATACTTCATTATTCGAAATTCCTTGTTGGATATTCGATATTCGTTCTTTTCAGCAGACAGGAGATCTTTATTTGAGCGCTAATGGGGATAAACCCCTCCCCTAAGTGTGGGGTTGAGACTCCGGCGTTTCCGGATGAACACCAACCCGCGTCAGCCGCTGCCTGACTATCCGGTCCAGCGCCTGCAGGCGGTCATCGCTGAGGGTCACCCCGTCCAGGGGATAGTCCCGGCCGAGATAGCAGTATTTGGGTTGGCCGAGGCGGTGATAAGCGAGAAGCTCGTAGTCCACGTTCGGGCAGTCGGCAATGAAATCGACGATGGCTCGGATTTCCGCTTCCTCATCGTTGAATCCCGGCACCACCGGCGTGCGGACCTTCTTCGGGAGGTCAGGGAAAGTCTCACAGAGGCGCCGGAAGTTGGCGAGAATGAGCTCGTTTGAAACCCCGACGAATTCACGGTGCTTTGCCGCGTCGAGGCATTTTATGTCGTACAGGATGCTGTCGAGGTTCCGGCAGATGTGCTCGAGATCGTGCCAGTTGCCGAACCCGCTGGTCTCCATCGAGGTATTGATGCGCCGCCGCCTGGCCTCGCCCAGCAGCTCGGCGGCGAATCCCGGCTGGGCCAGCGGTTCCCCGCCGCTCAAAGTAATGCCGCCGCCGGACCTGGCGTAAAAGATGCCGTCGGCTTCCGCCACGCTCAATACCTGGTCCACACTCATCCGCTCCCCAAAGACCTTTCTGGCCAGCGAGGGGCAGACGACCACGCACTCGAAGCAGGCCTGGCAGACCTCACGGTTGACGCCCATTTTGCCGTTTTCTTTTTCGAAGACCGCGCCATGGGGGCACTGCTTGAGGCACAGGCCGCATTCGGCGGCACCGATACACTTCCCTTCGTTAAAGGCCAGTTCGGGGTCGAACTGCTGCGATTCCGGGTTGCTGCACCAGCGGCAGCGCAGGGGACACCCCTTGAGGAACACCAGGGTACGGATGCCCGGGCCATCGTGGAGGGAATAGCGCTGAATGTTGAATACCAGCCCGGTTCGGCTATCGAGCGTTGCGTCTTGCGTCAATTGATATTCCTCGCAGAAAAAGTGCTGAGTGCTGGGTGCTGAGCCTGCATCACCCCATCATGTCACCATTGTCGCAAGTGCTGTGACTGTAGGGTGGGTTAGGCGCGGCATTTTGCGCCGTAACCCACCGAAATGCTCATACCGCCTCTGCCCTGGTTCCCAAGCTCGAGCTTGGGAACCAGGTGTGCCCGATGAGCCTTCACACGTAGGCGTGCTCCGTTCTGGCAATGATGTCATTCTGCAGATCGGGGGAGAGGTCCACAAAATAGGCACTGTAGCCCGCCACCCTGACCAGCAGACCCCGGTACTTCTCGGGATCGCGCTGTGCCGCCAGCAGGGTTTCCTTGTTGATGATGTTGAACTGAACATGCCACAGATGCAGATCGCAGAAGGTCCGGATGAAGGATACCAGCTTCCGCGTCCCTTCCTCGCCGGCCACACATTTGGGGGAAAGCTTGAGATTGAGCAGCCGGGCGGCTCGTTCCCGATAGTCGAGGTTTTTGGAATTGAAGTTCGACAGCAGCACGGCGGTGGGGCCGTTGACATCCGCGCCGTGGGAGGCGGAAGAGCCGTCCGCCAGGGGCGTCCAGGCCTTGCGGCCGTTGGGCGTGGCGCTCACCACCCTGCCGAAAGGCACATGGGAGGTAAACGGCACGTAACGCAGGTCGAGATGCACCCCGATTTCCTTGGCATAATGTTTGGTGTATTCCAGAGCAGCCCGGTCGATGGCCTTGGCGATACTGTCGGCGTAGTCGTCGCTGTTGCCGTAGCAGGGGGAGTTCATCAGGACCTGGCGGACGGCCTCCCGCCCCTCGAAGTTGCACTCCAGGGCCTCGATGACCTCCGCCATGGTCAGCCGCTTTTCCTCGAACACCCGCTTCTTGATGGCCGCCAGCGAGTCCACCACCGTCCCGTAGCCGATGTATTCGAAATATCCCAGGTCGATCCCGCCCTCGATCTTGGGCTGGTGCAGGTCGACCATGTTTTTCATACACAGGTCGTGCAGGGTCGAGCCCAGCGGGGCGGCAAAATGCCTGGCCCGCAGCTCGATGACAATGGCCTGTTGAATGAAGGCGTGTTTGATGAAATTCGTTTGCTGGGTGATGAAGGCCTGCCAGAACTCATCCCAGCTTTGGAACTGACGGGGATCACCCGTTTCGAGACCGAGCAATTCGTCGCCATAGGTCTTCATGCGGCCGTTGTAAAGGGTCATTTCCAGAGCGGCGGCGAAATTAATGTAGGCACACGCGCTGGTATAGGTGTCACGATTGGGCATCCGGACCTCGGCGCATCCGGATACGGAGTAGTCGAGAATCTCTTCGAAGGTGGCCCCTTTCGCCAGATGCAGGGGGATGATCTCCTCATCGTTGATCAGCTTGGGAAAACCGGAACCTTCCTTAATGGTTTCCGCCACTTCGTAAAGGTACCGTTCAGGGGCGCGGGCGTGGATGCGAGCGGCCAAGTCGGGGTAGTTGAGCGGGAATTCCCGCTTGGAACGCAAGAAGAGGTAGGTGAGTTCATTGGTGGCATCGCGGCCGTCTCGGGTCTGACCGCCCACCGTCACCGCTTCCCAATGGGCGTAACCTTCGTTGATGGCACCACCCGTGGGCGAAATATAGAGATCGATGAACTGAGCCATACCCACCCACATGCATTCGATGAGCTCCATGGCATGCTCTTCGGTGATGCGTCCCTCGGCGAGGTCCTTTCTGTAATACGGATAGAAATACTGGTCCATGCGCCCGTTGGAGATGATCGTGCCGGTCTTCTGTTCGAGGCGGGAAAACATCTGAGTGAACCACTGGGCCTGCACCGCCTCGTGGAAGGTTCGAGCCGGGTT
Source organism: uncultured Syntrophobacteraceae bacterium (assembly GCA_964505935.1). Taxonomy (GTDB): domain Bacteria; phylum Desulfobacterota; class Syntrophobacteria; order Syntrophobacterales; family Syntrophobacteraceae; genus JADGQM01. The sequence continues at coordinate 12,808 of CAZDKX010000031.1, read as the reverse complement.
TTCCGGCACCCAGGCACAGTTTGCGGCGATCGTTTCAAGCTCCCGCCGGCGCCCGGGGTCGGACTCCTCGCGAGCCATCCGAGCGGCCAGGTCGGCGTGCCGTTTGGCCCACAGGACGATGGCATCACACAGGATGATGATGGCCTCGAGGAAAGGCCGCTTCTTCACGTTGTCAATGGGGCTCAACGGATCGAGCGCGTCGAGCTTTTCCTGGGCCTCCTGGCGGATGCCTTTGAAGCCTCTTTTGAGGACCTTTTCGTAATCATGGACCCATTGCAGCGCTGAGCGGAACGAAGAGGTCTCGTTCACAATGAAGCGCGACTTCAGAGTGTCCCGGGGATCGTAGGTCATCTTCAGAGTCTCGGCGGGCAAAGTGATCGCCAGCTCTTCATGATAGGTCTTGCCTTTCCAGTAGGGGGCAATCTCCTCGATGGCAATGCGGGCGTCTCCCTCGGCGACGTTGAAAGGTGACTCCGTGCGCTTGGGCAGTTCCTGCATGGCCAGATCCAGAAAATCCCCGTCCAGTTCGGGGTAGAGAATGCCATACCGACCCTGGCATCCGATGCGGCCGGCCAGGAGTTGATCGTCGTCGATGTAGACGGTGATGTTTTCGGCGATGTGCTTGAGGGCCCTGGCCCAGCGCAGAATGAGCAACTGGCCTTCAGTTTTCTTGAAGGATTCGGTGAAATAGCGGGCCCGCTCCATATCGATCACCGGGCGCGTGCCTTTGAACGAATTCAAAATGCGGTACACCCGCTCCCGCCCAAAAAACTGGTAAACCCCCTGAATCTCTTCCTGAATCCTCTGTTCCTGAGGCGAAAGCACTTCGCAGCAAACGGCCATGATATCCTCCTGATTTTCGCGAATGTTCCAAAACGCTAAGGACCTCTTTCTGTCGCAACACTGCCGGGCCGGAAAACCAGCGGCCTGCGGTCGATCCTGGAAACGGCTCCTGCTGGCCGGCGCCGCCTCCGTCTTGGGACCAGCCTGTTGTTTACCGTCGCAACCCGGGGGACGAATGGATCGCGCCCGGGATAACCCCAGAGCAAGCTTGATGCCAGTTCGACCATGGACCGGCTGATAACCCTCTTCAGCGCTTCGCTCAGCCGTTTCCACCGGCCTCCGGAACGCCGCCCACCGGCAATCATCTTATTAACTGTTGGTTATCATGGAATATATTGCTTGCTCTGCAGCCTGCATCGCATCAAACGCCTGAGCTGTCGCCGGTGGCAACCATGAAGTTACAGAGAACAAGGAGAAAAATGGAGTATTGAAACGAGAGGCTGCGTTGCGGAGCTGCAACATAACGCGTTTGCGCCGGGCCAAATGCGTCGGGCGAGCGTTTCTTGCCTTTTGCCACGGGATGCTGTTGCAGGGATGCATGGGGTGTTGCAGATCTGCACAGATCTGCGGCTTATGGTGGGGGCCTCATCGTCCCTCTTGCCAATGCGGGGTCCTGGCTGTCAACGCCGCGGCATAGCGTTCAAACAATGAGCGCTCATCACAGGGGAGAGAATTCGTACTCCTTGTCGTCCACCTGAAAGACGACTCTTTCTTCCAGATTTTCCTTCAGCCTGCCCGTAATGATTCTTCGGCATCCCGCGTCATGGAAGATCACCTGATAACTTCCGCCCTCGCCGGCATCGGGGGATGGCTTTTCCTCAGCCTCGGAGCCCAGGGGGATGATGGTCAGTTTCTGACATCGGTCCTGTTCTTCTACATCAGCGGTACGAACCTTCACCTGGTAGTTCCCGAAAAACTTGATAGGCATCTTGATTTTCAAGGTTTCCTCGTGCTGTCAGGTCCCGTCGGGGTCGCCGAGGGCTGCGGTTAAATCCTGGATGGCAGTCATGTACTGGTTGAAGCCGCGGGCAAAAATGTCATTGTGGTTGGCGCCGGGGATTTTGAGGAGTTTTTTCTGGGGAGCGAGTGAGGCGTCATAGAGCGCCTGCCCGTCGGCGAAGGGGATGATGTGATCATATTCAGCGTGGATGATCAAGGTTGGCTTGTCAAACAGGCGGATCTTATCCACATTGCGAAAGCCGGCTTCCTCCCTGAAGCCGAGGCGATGGGCATCCACGCCCAGGAGCCGGAGGAGGGGGATCGCATAGGCGAAGCCGCTTTCCACGATGAGCCCGTCAATCTCCCCGGGGTAATGGGCGGCCAGCTCAATCACCGAGGCGCTTCCCAGCGACCGGCCCATGACGATGAAAGGCCCGGTGTAGCCGTTGTTTTTGAGCCAGTGGCGGACGAACTTATAGATCGCATGACAGTCCTGCATCATGCCGGTAACGGTGGGTTTGCCCGTCGAACGCCCGTATCCCCGGTAGTCGACCGCCAGGAAATTGATCTCCATGCGGTTGTAAATCGGCCCCAGGTCGTCATAATCCGAGGCGATTTCGCCGTTGCCGTGGAAAAAAAGGATGTTGGCGGCGGTGTTGGTCACCATATGAAAGCGGGCGCCGATCGCCACCTCCGCGGCCACGGGAATGAACATATCGGTGGCGGGACCGCGGCCTCTCGACTCACCCCACTCCGGTCTGGGGTGAAAGAGATTTATGAGGACCTCCGGCCGGTCCAGCATCGAATAATCAACGGTGGTATTGTCGGTCATAGCAACCTCCCGGCTTGCTGCGCTCGACCCCCGGCCGGCCGCCCCCAGTCCTTCCTGCGAGCCGCCCCGGGGAGCGTTGTCGGCAAAGAGCAGACCTCCTGCGAGGATCCGCGAAAGGAACAGGAGCGCGGCGAGAAAGCGCCACACCAGTTTCAGGGCAGTTGGTCCATGAGCTGTGGGTGGAGACCCGATGGCGGTTTTCATCATGATCAGGAGCACCCGTTCCATGAGCATATCCGCTTCATCGATAGCGGAACTTTGGTCGCCGGTCAAGGACATTCCCAGCTTCGGAAGCGGCGGTGCTGGCCTCGCTCCCGTGGAGTGCGCCTCCGATGGGCATCACAATAAAGCCGGCGCTGGCTGCTCGCCAGACTGCGCGAGGATCATGGTTACCGCTTTTTTTCGCGAGCTGAGATGCGGTTGGAGCGAGACCGCTGGACAATCTTTCATGCTGGAGTTTTGATGGGGGAATTGAGGAACAGGCGAGACGTGGAATGGGTGGAGCGGCATTGAAGAGGCAACCAGGGCCGCTATTGAGACTGCCCTATTGGAAAGGGGTGCAGCTCCCACTTGCTCATTTGCTGGTTCCCAAGCTCCCGCTTAGGAACCAGCTCCAGGAGGTGACTCAGTGGCGCAGGGTTCTTCGATGAACTCCCGATCTCGTGCTGAGGGTTCCGTGTTTTTCCACAGGTTTTGATTTGGCTGCAATCCCGGCTGTCGGGCATTCCGCCCGCCAGCGCCCCAGGTCACTTTCTCGTTACCGTAATGACCTTCGGTCCCGAAGCATTGCCTTCGGTGTCCTCGGCAAAGATGGTAACCAGGTATTGGCCTGGGGTGGTAAAGCCACTGCAGACGGCCTGATAGCGGCCGGAAGGCGAACCGTTGAGCTCGCACGTCGGGAAGCTTACTCCGCCAGGAGTGGGCGACGAATCCGGATCATACTCGGGCGCTACCACCACGGCCCTCACGCTCGTGATGCTGCCGGTGGTCGTGACGTCTTCCACCCAGATGGTGGCCGTGCTGCCGGTCTTGACGATCTGGTTGGGGCAGGCGGCCTTGATGACGGGCGGATCGCTACCCAGGGAGAAGCCGGGGCCGATGTGGCATATCCCGGCCTGCGCTCCGTCGGATACTTAACACTCGCTGTCGCCAAAGGCGGATGGTTTTCAGAGTCAACTGCAACGGATTGGCAATGTGTCGATTAATCGAGTTTTCGGTGGCAGCCAGAATGACGTGAGTTCGCCTCACTTGTTGCTGTGTGCTCGTTTCCTGACGACGTATCTGATCAAGAAGACTATGTTGCCGATCAGTCAGGACAATTGCTTTGGGCTTGTGTCTTGACATAAGCAGATATCCTCCAAGTTAGAGTCTTCGGGAATTTGACTCTACATGAAGGGTAATGCCTTGTCCTGCCCAACTTGTTAGCATCACCACATGTTGGATACTCACTTTTGCCGTGGTGTACCAGAAGGCAGACCCTCTCCCCAGGACAGGGAGATTCGGCGGTAGCGGTCAACCTCCAAAGGCCTTCAAGCACACATTGGCTCTGCTGAGGGGAGTATAGCCGATGCTCAGCCGGGTGAGGTCGTTCCAGGTCTTTCCGTCGGCGCTGACGTAGCTTTGCCCCCCGGAGGCGGTGGCGGAGCTGCTGTAGCCGGCGTAATTCTTTTCCATGGCAACAGGATAGGTGTAGCCGGGAGTGGTCAGCTTCACTACGACGGAAAAGTTCGCGCCGGCGGTGACCTTCGGAGGGGCAGCATCAGTCGTCTTGAACGTCTTGATGGTCCGGTAGCCCGCTCTGGCCAGAGTTCCCCGCAGGGTCTTGACCAGAGTTCCACTGGTTGGGCCGGCGCCCGAAACGTCACTGTAGATTTGTATGGTATAAGTGGCTTTGGGAACCGGTGAATAGAAGCTTACCGCCTTGATGGAAGAGGCCGTGGCGTCGGCTTCAAAAACGTTGGCGAACCATGCCGTGGTCGACCCGTAGCCGACCGAGCTCGTCCAGCCAAGCGGATCATAGCTGTAAATGACCTTGTAGTTGCCGACATTTTCGGCACTCTGATAAGACACCCCGACCGACAGGGATTGATCATAGTAGGAGAGATAGCAGTATCCCTTCTCGCCCCAGTCCGTCCCCCAGCTGTTCTTGACGATAAAGGCGCCATTGCCGGGCGGCTGTCGGGAGGACGAGAAGTTGCTTGAAGAATAATCATCATCCCAGCCCACAATGGCGACCGCATGGTTGGGGGTATTCGCCCGGTTACAGTAGTAGGCAGCGTTGGCACTGTTGTAATACATGGCTGAGTAGTAAATGGATACCCCTACGGCACCATAGGTCTTGACCGCCGTTTTCACTTGGTTGTTGTCGGTGAAGTTCTTTCTTTCAGGAAGATACCAGACATTCTGCACATGCCTCCTGACGTTGGCGTCCTCATCGGCTTGAACCGTTGGCGGGGCCGAGGCGGCATAGGGGTAGGGAACGTCGCTCGTTGCGACCGGCCCGTTCCACCTGGCAAGGTAGGCTGTTGCCATATCATAGTTGCCGCCCTGGCATTCCCCGTAATCAAAGCCACTGTTCTGGTTGAGATGTTCTTCGGAAAAATTCATGGTCTTGCCTGGGGCCTGTTTGTACTTGATAAAGGATTCCAGGGAGGCAAAAGTGGCAAAGGCCCAGCAGGAACCGCATGATCCTTGATCCTTCACGGCCGTCACCCCACGAACCGTGCGCAAATCAAAGGCGGCCGGCAGCTCATTGGAAGCGGCCGGCTGCACCTTACCGTCGCTCAGTACCGGGGTCTTCACGACCGGCAGCTTAACAGGCGACGGCACGAAGGTGAGCGGGTGTCCGTCGTCGCTGAGAGTCCGCAGCACCGCTCGCTTTTTCTTCTGGGCGTATTCCACAAACGCAGGGTTTTCCGGTACCGCCTGCAGCTCAGCCACCCGCGCCGGTGCTGCAGGCGCGACCAGGCAAAGCCCGATCAAAATAATCACCAGCATGAAGACGCATGCCGCCGAACGCGCCGTTCTTTGGCGCAAAAGCCTCATCGCTCTACCTCCATGAGGCGGCAGGACCGTTCCTCAGACCGCCTGCTCTTCCCTGGTCATCTTCACCTGCGCCGCGCATTTCCGCCTCCAGCTGTCCTGAGCCTCACCCTCTTGATTGTCTTGTCCTCTTGTTCAAACTATACGCCCGGCCCCCTATTTTGGTCACTATTTTTCTGGAAAAAGAAGATCAGAGGGTGGTTTTCCCTTTTGATTCACCCACCACATGGGCATTCTCGGCAGGGTCCCGCGCAAGACCACAGGGAATATCTCCGGCATTTTCGGTCTTCGCCCCGGCATGCCAGCAGCCAGCAGAGGTTTGGGCTGGGAGACATTCCCCTCCGTGTCGGCGGCAAAGACCGTGACCAGGTATTGGCCGGGCGAAGTGAAGCCGCTGTAGACAGCCTGATAGTGGCCGGAAGGCGAACCGTTGAGCTGCCCCGGATCTGTTCCGAAGGCTCCGATCCGAGAGATAAACTGGCCACTGGAAGTGAATTTCTGGACGCGATGGAGATTGGAGTCAGCGACGAAGACATTCCCGAGAGAATCCACGGCCAGGCCGTCAAGCGAATGGAATTTGCCCTTGCCTTCTCCACAGCCGCCAGGCCACTGGCCCAATCTCTTGCCATCCGTCGTGAACACCTGAAGGCGCTTGTGCCAATTGTCAGCTATATACACCCTGGCATCGCCACTGACGGCAATCCCGTTGGGCACCCCCCCGGCAGTCTTCGGAGTACCTCACTTGAGCAGGAACCGGCCTTCTGAGTCAAACTTCTGAACCCTCCCTTTCAGTTCATCGGTGACATACACATGGTCGTTGCCATCGACTGCAATACCATCTATGTCATGAAAGCGACCGTTACGGTCGCCGTACCCTCCCCACTTGAGGAGGAACTGACCCGCGGGAATGACGCCCTGGGATAAGGGTCACCCTATCCTGTGGTGGTGGGCTTGAGTCGACTTTCTTCAGCACGCTGTTTCCCTTTTCCACTATTGGGTGATCACCCGGTGTAATGGCTTCACCCGCTACGGGGCGTCCTTTTCGATCATCTCCACCTCCGAGGTCTGGTCTACGACGCGCTGGATCACACCATGGGCCAGCGGCTCCGTTCTGGTGCCGACCGTCGCCCCCGACAGCGGATGCCGGATGGGTTCCCCTTCCTGGAAGAGCAGGCAGCGCATGCCCTTTTTCACCTTGCTCGCCTGCCCCAAATCGGTCAGGGCTGCAGCGCCGCGCACCTCGAGGACGGCCCCTTCGATCACCGGCAGTTCGTCGCAGAGCTTGAGCACGAGCCCCTGGCAGAGCTCCTTGAGCTTGCGTGCATCCACCTCCTCCCCATATACGTCGACCGCGGCGACCACCAGGGACGTTTCCACGTCCACCAGGCGGAGATCGATCTCAACGCTTCGTTCCTGGGCCCAGAACGCCCCCAGGAGCAGCCCGTGGGCGGTCAGGATTTTGCCCAGCCGCAGGGTGGCTGTGGCGTCGACGACCTCACTCCGGCTGAGTTTGAGCTCTCCCAGCACGGCTTCGAGCTTTTGGCGTTCGACCAGATCGAAGCGGCGGCGGCCGAGCTGGTCGGACGCTTCGATGATCACGGTATTGGGACCCTCGTCGAGCTTGGCCAGGCAGGAGAAGGAGGCGTAGCGGGACGGGTCCTTGAGCAGCGGACGGCCATTGACGGTCAGCACGGCCACCCTTTCGGCGCTCGTGACCGTACGCTCGAGATAGACCTGATCGAGCTGGATCTCCTGCTCCTCGGTCCAGTTCTTCACTTCGATGAGCGGCGGGGAACCTGCCGGGGGAGAGGCGCTACGGTCGGCAGCGAGCAGCCCTGACAGGGTCAATGAAGCCACGAGCACGGGTTGGTGACGGCCCGCCGCTTCGCCGGGGCGCGGCAACTCAGCACGGGTGAGATTCCCCGCCCGATCAGTGGCTTCGGTCAGGAGCGTTGCCCCGATCGCACCGGGCAAGGGCGGATAATCAAGCAGGTCCTCCTGCCGTCCGTCACAGGAGCTTGCCCGCCCGTTCACCTTCACCTCCCGGATGCCGCCTTCATCGGTGATCGCAATGCGGAGGCGGAGGCCGGTTCTTCGAGCGCGATGGTGGGCCCCTGCCAGTCGGCGAAGACCTGATGTTCAAGGACGGTGGTCTTGCCCGTCAAGTCTTTAGCTACGAGGCGAACGGTATTCCGGCCTTCGGCGAGGAGGTTGCGAGCAGCATATGGGGTGGGCGAGAGGTTGTCACGGATCAGACGGCAACACATGGGCGCTGACTTGGGGGGCCCTGCCGAGCGGCGTCCGTCGCCCCTGGCTGTCCGGAAAAGGCCACCAGATGCAATAGGTTACTCACAGTCTCGCGGTTGAAGAGCCGGTCGGTCAAGGACCGTCCTGGGAAGCGGGCCGGGGATGATCGCAGGAATTCGGGATGAGGCTCACGGGAAAGGGCAATGATGGTTGCACTTGGGGCTGGGCTTGACCTACAATGCCCGGTGAGCTTTTGGTGTTGGTGAGGTGAGCGGTTTGGCGATGCAAGCGCTTCTCATGAAATGGCTCCCGGAGCTTCCTCGAGGGCAATATGCCGGTGCGTGATTTGGACAGCTGGGTTCTTCGCTTCAATAATCGCGAGATGCCGATCTTCTCTCGGACGGTCAGCCGCATCAAGGGCTTTTCCCCCAATGATCGCAGCTCCATCAATGAGCTGACGCAACGGATTCTGGAAGATGTCGCTCTCACCATAAAGGTCTTGAAGCTCGCCAACAGTGCCTTCTACAAACCCGACAAAGTCAGGATCACGACCGTTCACTGGGCTCTCATGCGGTTGGGCTACAGCAGCCTGGGCGCCCTGTGCACTTCTGCTCCGCTTGTTGAAGAGCTCCTCCATGGTCCCCAGCGGGAGCGGGTGATTCGAGAGCGGGTGAAAACCCTGCACGGAGCGATCCAGGCCAGGAGCTTCGCCGCTTTCCAGTTCGCTTCGGGGGCCGAAGAAGTCTTTATCGCAGCCTCGCTGATGCGGCTGGGACCGCTGATGTTCTACTGTTTTGGAGGTGAAGCCGCGGATGAGCTGGAGAGGTGTCTGAACACCCCAGGGTATTCACAGGAGAGGGCTGAAAGGGAGGTCCTGGGCTTTCGTCTCGATGCCCTCACCGCGGCGCTCGCAAGAGACTGGAATTTCTCTACGCTGCTCCATGCCAGTATCGAGCGACAGCACAAGGCTGATCCTCGGGTGCCCTGCGTGCTGCTGGGTCACAGTCTGGCCGAGAACGTCGAACGCGGCTGGGACAGCCCTCAGGTGCGGAGGGTGATCCAGGTAATCAGCGACACCATGAACAGAGATGTTGGGGAAATAACCCATTTGGTTCATGCCAATGCTCAAAGGGCCATGCAAGTCGGTCGCGACCTTGGCCTGACCCGATACCTCGATGTCATCCCACCGCTGGAAGCACCAGGGGAAGACCGGGAACCGATCGGTCACGGCCCGGAGGACGCAGCGGGAGCGATGCCTTTCTCGTCAGGGGAAGCCGAACTGTGGCAGGAACTGTCAACACTGCTGCAGAAAGGCCGCCTGGATATCAACCTTTTCTTTTCTACCCTGCTGGAAGGCATTATCCATAACGCCGGTATGGATCGGGTGCTGCTGGCCCTGCTGACTCCCGACCACGAACGGATTGCGGGGAAATACGGGATCGGATGGGAAGAGCAAAAGGTGGTGGATTTCCTCCTTGTTCGGGGAAACCCGGAAACGCACGTTTTTGAGCGAGTCATGAAGACCGGGCAGCCCATGTGGATCAACGGCCTCAAGAAGGAAGACCGGCTTCGCTACCTCACGCCCGAAGTCACGGCGGTCATGGCGACTTCCGCCTTCTTTCTCATGCCCGTCGTCATCAAGAACCAGGCCGTTGGGCTGATCTGCGCCGACCGTGGCCCGAGCGGCCGAGAGCTGGATGAAGAGAGCTTCGCGCATTTCGCCCGGATCCATCGGCTTGCCCAGGAAGCTCTCTCCACAATGGTCTGAGGACCGCGCTGCATCCAGCGGGGACCCATCCCCCTTACCCACTTAGCCACTCTGACCAAAAACAACCATGAGGCTTTGTGGGCTGCGCCCGAGTGAGAGGAGCGTTTCCGCTCCGTCCAGGGTTCTTTTACAGCAGCTTCTTCAGGTCTTCTGCGGTCATCTCACAGTCTCGCAGAACCTGAGCCAGGAGACCCCGGCCAATAGTCTCCCCGGCGTGGACGGGCACGACCGTGCATCTGCCGTCCGGATGTTTGAGGAAACAGTGGCTGCCTTTGGTGCGAAGTACCTTGAACCCTGTCTTCTGCAAGGCCTTGATCAGGCCCCGACCAGTGATGCCATGAAGATCACTCACCCACGGACCGCCACACGCTGAATCCCAACAAATTCGGTAGCTGCCGGTTCTTCCATCTCAAGGCAGAGTTCGATCGCTTCTTTGATTCTCTTCATAAGTACGTCAAGCGACTTCGCCTGCGTATGGCAGCCTCGCAGCGTCGGCACAGAGGCGAGGAAATATCCATCCTCGTCCTTTTCGATAACTACGCTGAACTCCCTGCTCATTTCGATCGTCCCCCATTCAATCTTTCTCGATAGTCTGGATAGTATCACAGAGGCCGATTTGCTTCATCATCCTTTATGCACCGCCAACGAAATATCGGCCGGCATGGTCATTTCGAGTGGAGTGGATCAGTTCACCGGACAAACCTGGCCCTGACGTCCGCATTCTTGTTCATGGTTAGGGTGCATGCGGGATCCGTGCCGGTGCAAGCTCCCGACCAGCCGCCAAAGTTGAAACCGGCAGCTGGCTGGGCGCTCAGGATCACCTCGGAACCCCATGCGTAGAGCTCGGAACAGTCCTTTTACCCGGCACCGCAGGCGATGGTCCCATCTTCAGTCGTCACGGTGCCGCGATTCTGGTCCCTGACGCTGTCGGCAACTTTCAGCGAATAGCGGGCGAATTTGGCGGTGACGGTCAGGTTCTTCGTCATGGTCACGGTGCAGGTGTTTTCAAACGGCTCTGGGCAATTGGTCCAGCCCGCAAACCCTGAGCCGTCCGCAGCCTGGGCGGTCAGCGTTATCAGGCTGCCTTCCCCGGAGGAAGATACTGCGGATGATCATTAGCGGATGACGCTGTGCACCCGGCATTCGCCGCTTGTGCGGGCTTGGGTACTCGGGCCTTTTGAAACTGGAACTCCGATATAAGAATCTAGAATACTTGCTTATAATATTAGATGGATAGGGAGAAAATCTTTCAATAGCTAGTAAAAATAGCTCTGGACATTAGCATCGGTTTACCGCACAATAGGGTGGATACGTCTATGACCGTCAGATTTGTTCATTTTCGGCCAGGGGTTTGGACATGCCCACTCGACAGCAGATGCAGCAGACCGTATGGGAACGGCTCTTCTGGCATACCGCGGAACGGGACGATGCCAAGGTGGCAGACCACCTCTTTCGACGAAAAGAGATGGATTCGGTCTTTACCCTCGATGAAGCCACCCTCTTCGACTTCTTCTTTCAATACTTGCGGGAGATTCAGGTCTTCCCTCTGCTGGAACGCATTACCCCCAAGGACCAGGAAAGAGAGCATATCCCCTTCATTCAATTCATCCTGATTTTTCTCATGAAAATCATTGGATCCATTCCAAAGATGGAGCCCGTGGACGAACTCCTTCTCACCGATGAGCTCCTCATGGGAATCTGTGGTTTCAATGGGTACCAGGTCCGAAACGGCAGCTGTCAAAGGGGCATTAAGCTTCGGACCACGCCGGCACCCGAGATCAGGGGAGCCATTTGTGTCGATACGCTGGCCAAGCAGATCGTCAAAATCACTCCCAGGACCATCGAGGGGTTTTTCAATCGCTGCATTCAACAGTTGGCCAGATTGAACGTTTTCCCCAAATACATCCATGCGGCTTGCGATGCCACCGATTTTGAGACCACCAGCAAGTTCAAAGGCTGCGGCAAGGTAACGCGAGATCGCAAGGTCGAGGCGCGGGGTTACCGGAGGAATGGTGAACTCAAGGCTGTCAAAGTGACGGTTTATGGCTGGAAAGTTTGGGCCATTTATGAGCTCAATACCGGAATCCCCCTGGCAATTAAGATCGATACCATAGAAAAGCCTGACAATCTCCACGTTCTTGCCGTATTGGAACAAGCCAAGGAAAATGTCGGTCCCAAGAGCACAATCCGTTCCCTGGTTGTCGATCGCGGCTTCCTCGACGGCAAGGTGCTTTTTGCCATTGATCAGCAGAGCATTGAGTTTGTCGTCCCGCTCAAAAAGAACATGACCGCCACCACCGACGCTCGCCAACTTGCCTTGGAAGCCGCTGACTCCCACCAAGCTTGCCGCGAGGTGGCAGTCACTCATGGTTATGGAAAGGAAAGATACACCGAAAAGATCCGCACGGAGCTCATCGGCGTAACCGGTCTTTTGACCTGTGACTGGTTCAACCCGCAAGGGTCCGAAGCCAACACCACCACAAAGGATTTCGAACCCCTCCCGCTCAACGCTGTCGTGGTCAAAACCTGGGACAACAAGACCCCTCCCATTGATAAGCAGGTAGTGCTGGTAACCAATGGCGGCGTGAAAGATCCCTTTATTGCCTTCGATCGCTATGATGATCGAAGCCTCATCGAGAACAACTTGTTCCGGGACACCAAGCAAAACTGGTGTCTGGAACAACCTCCCCGGAAGACTAAGGAAGGCGTATGGGTGCAAGTATATGTCGTCATGGCGATGAAGGCACTCTGCACCGCCTTCCTTATGTGGCAGCAAGAACAAGGACGCTGTCATCAGGCGGGAGAGCAAACCACCTGGAACATTGTACCGTCGGAAGCTCAAGGCCCTCAATCGCAACAAGCTCATTGTCTTTGTCGGTCCCTGTTTCGGCATCTTCCCTTCTCATGAGGTCTTCATGCTCGCCGGGGTGCCAGTCCACGACGCCGAGAACGAGCTCAAGATCTCCTGCTCCCAGATCTACACCCGGTACACCGGCCTGACTCCTCCCGACTCCTCCTGACGGCCACCGCTCATCTCAACTGAGCGAACTACCGCTCGCACAATTCCTTATATCGGAGTTCCAGGTGGTTCTGCCCCAGTTGCCATTCCAAGAAGACGATTCAGTTCGGGGAGGACG
>CAZDKX010000030.1:18384-25828 GCA_964505935.1 uncultured Syntrophobacteraceae bacterium | reverse complement strand
TCATCGGCCAGACCTCAAGCAGTTCTTGATCTCCACCCTGTGTGTCGGTGATAAGGTCCCCATATTCGGCAAGAATGAAGACGGCAATCGCTCCGACAAAGAGATCAACAACACCATCCTGACCCAGATCAGCCAACAGATGGCCAAATTTGGAGTCGGTGAGAAGGCCTTCATCTATATCGCCGATTCCGCCCTGGTGACCCCCAAAAACCTCCAGGAATTGAGCGCGGGGCAACCCTTCATCACGCGCCTGCCAGCCACCTATGCCGAGTGCGGGCGGGCCATCTCGGAAGCGGTCCGTGCCAATCAGTGGGAAGAGCTCGGTCAGCTCGCTCGAACCAAACCCACGGCCAATCGACCCGCTGCTATCCACCGTGCCGCGGAAAGCATGGTCACGCTGCAACCCAGGGCCGGCTGAGCGGGGCGCGATGGGGCGAGAAAAATGCCCCTATCCGGCTATCTCAGGTGCGGAATGTAAGTTAAAGATTGCGGGAATGACGAGCGAGCATAGTGGACACTTTGTCCTGCCGGGCTGTACCGAGGAAACCTGTGGCCTAAACATCCTGTGCCTTCCTCTCCACTCTAAGGTACTTCGCGGTGGGAAATCTTGAGTTGACGCCTATGTGCTCAGGCAGGAATTCCGAGGAAATGCCTGGTGCCCCGCATCCGTTGTCAGTCCACCGTGCTCATACAGCCCGGTGTGGGCGAGGTTGGGACGCCGGGCTTGCCGCGCCAAATCTTTGAGCTGCGCCAGGTCCTGACAGGTGAAATCAGCACGTCGGCAGGCGAAGAAGGTATTATTCTGAAAGAGCGGCTCACGGCTGAGGTCGAAGTGACTCTGGGCGATGGCTTCCGCCCACATGGGGGTTCCGGGAATCGGTGAGTACTCGGCCAGATAGGGATTGCCTCCGGCTTCCTTGACGAGGGCGATCGCTGCAGCAACTTCTTCGGGAGACTGCCCCGGCAGGCCGCAGAGCAGATAGACCCCGATCTGATCGGCGGAAAAGCCGGTCGCCAGCAAATGGGCAACCGTCGCCCGAAACATCTCGGTTTCGACCTTGCCACCCCAGTCTCGCTGCTTGTCGGGCTGTGTTGTCTCGAGTCCCAGCCGCAGCGTTTTGAAGCCGCTCTCGAAAAGCAACCGGCACCATGCCGGGGTCAGGGCCCTGATGTGGACCGCATTCGGGGTATGGAAGCGGAGCCCGGGAAGCTCCCTGCAGACTCTTCTCAGTACCGGTCCGACGCTCTCTTCGGCCTGGATCAGGAGAGCATCGTCATAGAAGGCGAAATCCACCACCCCAAAATCTCGATGCCATTTGAGGATTTCTCCATAGATCGCTTCGGCACGGCGTCTCTGCCATTTGGGCTGGAGTATTCCCGAGGCACAATAAGGACACCTGAAGACGCATCCCTGCCCGGTCAGCAGCGGAACATAGGTGAGTTTCGAGAGAAGATCCCACGCCGGCGCCGGGGAGGCTTGGAAATGAGCCCAGGCTCTGCTGTTTGTCGGCCGGAAACCCGTAGCCGCAGCAATTCTCTCCGGGAGACCCTCCTGAGAAACGGTGATGATGTCACTGGCGCCGCTGGTTCTCCTTGCATGGTCGGTACAAAGCCTGGCGTAGATTCCCCCGAGCCAGACCGGGGTTTCGGGGAAGACCTCCCGGATCGTGCGAATCGTCTGCTGCACTCCGGGATACCAGTAGGTCATCATGGAGGTCACCCAGACGAGGTCGGGTCGCTCAACGGCCATCAGCTGCCGGCGGAAGCTTTCCGAATGGATGCCGTACCGATAGTAATGTCGAGGCATACCGGCATAAGCTTCCGGTTTGGGGATGCGCATCCGGGGGTATTTGCCGGTGCCGTAGCGGCGGTGAACGCCGGGGATGATTTCGGGATACTGGCTGGTGGCCGTGTCGTGGCGGTCGAGGCAGTCGATCAGCGCCACCCCGCAGCCGCCCTCGCGCAGCAGGGAGCCCAGCAGCAGCAGCCCCAGCGGCTTGGTCCAGTAGTCGTAAGCGGCAAAGTCGGTGATCCAGGGGTTGATCAGAAGAATGCCGGGTGCTTTGCTCATATTTGCCGTCAACGGAAAAAAAAGCTACCAGGTCCCGGGTCTCAGGTGATAAGTAAATTACCACGGAGCCTCCTGCAAAAGTCCCTCAGGGCGTCATTCCGGCAGGGTTTTTGGGCCGGAATCCAGGCTTTAAGGTCCCTGGACCCCGGCTGGAAGCATGCCGGGGTGACGGAATTTGAGACTTTTGCAAGAGGCTAAACGTCATCTTATATCCCTCAACCATTAGCGGTCAAGCTGGCAGCATCGAGTGGGGAAACGTTCAGGAGCAGGGCATGCGGGCAGTGGTGCAGCGGGTGTTGGAAGCGTCGGTTCAGGTCGAAGGCACAGTTGTTGGCAGAATTGGCAGGGGTATCCTGGTATTCGTCGGCGTGGCTCAGGGAGACACCTCTGAAGATGTGCGCGCCTTAGCGGATAAGGTCTTGCATCTACGTATTTTTCCGGACGCCGACGACAAGATGAACCTATCCGCCCTCGAGGTCCAGGGTGGGATTCTGGTCATCTCCCAGTTCACGCTTCTGGGGGACTGCCGCAAGGGGAGACGACCCTCGTATGCCACCGCCGCCTTGCCGGAGCATGCCAAATCTCTGTACGAGGCTTTCGTCGAAGCGCTCCGTCATGCCGCTGCCGTAGTCGAGACCGGCCGATTTCAAGAGCTCATGCAGGTTCATCTGGTCAATGATGGCCCGGTAACGCTGCTGATTGATTCCAGGAAGACCTTTTAGCGAGGGGGGAGAAGCGCAGGTGGATGCTGAAAAACTGCTGGCGGCAACAGGGAAACCCCTCGAGAACATGCCTCCTTCCGGAGTCTATGTGGATGAGGAGGGTGACTGGTACTATCAGAAAGAGAGAATCATCCGGGAGGATATCGTCGAGCTGTTTCTGGCAAACCTGTCGTTGGTTCCCGATGGGCCTTATTTCATTGACTGGAGAGGGCAGCGCTGCGCCCTGGAGGTGGCCGACACGCCCTTCATCGTAACCCGAGTGGACCGCGTTCGCCTTGACGCAGGACATCGTGAAGAGATCATCCTCCGCTTGAAACATCTGGCTGATACCGAGGTCCTGGATCCGTCCACGCTCAGGGTGGGAAAAGACAACATCCCCTACTGCACGGTCCGCAAGGGTCTGTATCGAGCCAGGTTTTCCCGGCCGGCGTATTATCAGCTGGCCGCGTGGATTGACTTCGATCCGGTTACGCAGCGCTTTTTTATCGAGCTCAACGGCACACGTTACCCATTCGGCGACGTTGCCCCGCCGTAGTGTTTTTTTGGTTGTGAGGCATCAGCCCGTTGGGGTAATTTGAGCCAGTGCTGCAGAGTTTTGAATCAACCACTCCGGTTTTGTTTTGATGGTGCGCTTTCGGGTTTCTTTAACCTGCATGAGGAGGGATTATGAGTTCCGTGTTTCAACCTGGCATGACCCATGAGCTGGCGGTGACGACTCAGCCTGAAGATTCGGCCCAGAAGTTCTATCCTCACCTTCCCGACGTTTTTGCCACCCCCTGTCTGGTAGGGCTGATGGAAAGGGTTTCCGCCGAGCTCATCAACAAGCACCTGCAACCCGGTGAACAGTCGGTAGGCATTGCCATGGACCTGAAGCACATGGCAGCGACTCCCCTTGGCATGGAGATTCGCGTCAAGACGGAAGTGGTTGCGGTCGAGGGGCGGAAACTGACATTCCGTTTGGAAGCGTATGATGCAGTGGAAAAAATCGGCGAAGCCAACCACGAACGCTTCATCATCCAGGCCGCCAAGTTCAATGCCCGGGTTGCCGAAAAAGCAAAAAAAGCAGCCTCCTGACAGGGTTCACCGTGGCCGGCGCATCGGCGCCGCCGGTTCGAAAAATACAGAACGGCTTGTCAAAACCATAATGGGGATCCGTATTGAGATCCAGTCTGACCATCACGGCGGGAGGTCCATGCTATGGGTTCCACCGGCTTACATGCGTTTTTTCATCCAGCCAGCATTGCCGTCATCGGCGCTTCGGAGAGCGCGGGAAAATACGGTCATGAAATCCTGAAGAATCTCATTGAAGGCGGATTCCCCGGCGCGCTCTATCCGATCAACCCGAAGAGTGAAAGGATTCTGGGGCTGACCTGTTTTCGAAACGTGAAGGATATCCCGGACCTTGTTGATCTCAGCGTGCTGATCATTCCCGCTCGGCTGGTGCCGCAAGCCATTCAGGATTGCGGCGAGAAGGGGGTGAAGGCTGCGGTCATCATCTCGGGCGGATTCAGTGAGGCAGGGGAGGAGGGGGCCGCCCTGCAGAAAACCGTGGCGAACCTTGCGGCGCAATACGGTATGCGGCTTCTCGGCCCAAATTGCCAGGGAGTCAACAATCCCTACCATCCCTTGTGCGCCTCCTGGCCGCTCCTGACGCGCAAAGGGGCCGTGGCCGTGATCAGCCAGAGCGGGACCATAGGTGCGGCCATGCTGGACTGGTTTTCCCTCGAAGAACTGGGGGTTTCCGGCTTTGCCGGCCTGGGGAATCGAGCGGATGTGGATGAAATCGATCTGATCCAATATTTTGAGGATGATCCCAATACCCGCGTGATCGCTGCCTATATTGAAGGGGTGAAAGACGCCGAACGCTTTCGGAAGGTCCTGGAAACACTCAAGAAGCCCCTGGTGGTGTTGAAGGCCGGGCGCACTCCCAAGGGACGGGTGGCAGCCGAATCCCACACCAAATCGCTGGCCGGCACCGATGCCGTCTATTCCTCCCTCTTTCGCCATTACGGGGTGTGCCGCGCCGAGACGACCGAAGAATTCTATGATTTTGCCAAAGGCTTCGCTTATCTAACCCCTCCCGCCGGGAACCGGATCGTGTTCATCACCACTTCCGGAGGCTCCGCTATCCTGGCGACGGATGCTGCTGAACAGGAGGGGCTCCAGGTTACCCCGCTCCCGGCGGAACTCGCCGCCCAGTTGGAAGGGGTGATTCCCCCCCACGCCATTCGGGCCAATCCCATCGATTTGACCGGTGATGCCACCGCCCGCATGTTTCACGAAGTCATCGAGCTGGCTCGTCCCCACTACGACACGCTCTGCGTCATCTATGGAGACCCTATCGTGGATGGGTCACAGGCGGTCACACCGGGCGCCAACGAGCTCGTCGTCTGCCTCGGCGGCGCAGAGGTCGAACGCTCGGAAAGGCTGAAGATGCACCACTGCGGCATCCCCGTCTTTCCTACTCCCGAGCGGGCTATTCGTACCCTGGCACAACTCATCCCGGCCGAGAACAAGGGCGAGCGGGCCAGACACACTTATCCCTCAGCTGCTGGCCGGAGCCAGCTGAGTGTCTACGAGAGCCTCAATTTCGTCAAATCCCAGGGCTTCGATTGCATCGTCAACCGCTTTGCCGACAGCCCGGGCAAAGCCGTTCACCATGCCCACCTCATCGGTTTTCCCATCTCGATGAAGATTGACTCGCCGGATATCCTCCATAAGTCCGATTGCGGCGGCGTTCGACTCAACCTGCAGACTCCTCACGGCCTGCGCACCGCCTACGAGCTGATGATGGATAAGGTCAAAAGCCAACATCCGACGGCGCGCATCAACGGGGTAGTGGTGAGTGCCATGGCGGCGCCGGGGCTGGAAGTGATTCTGGGGATGAACCGCGACCCCCAGTTCGGCCCTGTCATCATCTTCGGGCTGGGCGGGACCGCCGTGGAGCTGTTCCGCGATGTCTCCATGCGCTTGCTGCCGCTGGATCGGACCGAAGCCCTGAACATGATCAACGACATCAAAGGGGTCGCCCTCTTGAAGGGTTTCCGAGGACAACAGGCGGTCGATCAAAACGCTCTGGCGGATGGTCTTCTCAAACTCGCTGAAATCGCCGAAGCCTACCCGGACATTGCGGAAATCGATCTGAACCCGGTCCTTGCCTATCCCGAAGGGCTCGTGGTCGTGGACGCCCGCGTTTTGAAGGCCTAATGCTGCTGAAAACGGGAAACCAGTGATCAGGGCAGGATGGCGTCAGTTTTCACCCCATGGGGCAGGACGATTTCCCGCTGCATCCTCGCCCCTTCCAACCATTTCCCCACGGACTTTGTGGATCTGCCGATAGATCAACGCTACGATGGACAAGGGTGGGCTGTGCCCACCGACACCGCCGGTGGGACTCTCCGGGCATGCCCTCAGGGCTTTAAGCGAGCTCTGAGGGCTTCGAGCTTCTCCAGCGCCTCCGCCGGCAACGGTGTGGGTGGCGCCTGGCTGAGCAGCCTGGCGAAAAAGAGAACGTGTGCCGCATGCTCCAGCTTTTCGAGGCGCAGGTAAGCCTCATCCGGGGTTCTTCCAAGGGTGAGAGAGCCGTGGCGTTCGAGGAGAATAGCCTGGTGATCCAGGAGGAAGGCGGCGATGGCAGCAGGGACTTCGGCAGTGGAGGGGGTCGCATAGGGTGCCGTGGGAACGGTGCCAAAGGTCAGCCAGACTTCCGGCAGAGCTTCCGCCAGAAAGGGCATGCCTGCCAGCGTGAAAGCGGTCAGCATGGGCGGATGAGCGTGCACGACCGCAGCCACGTCCGGGCGCTGACGGTACACTTCGAGGTGCATCCGGATTTCGCTGGAAGGTCTGTGACTCCCTTCAATCACTCCCCCTTGACCGTCGAGGAGCAGGAGGTCGGCAGATACGAGCTCACCCTTGGGCTTGCCGCTGGGAGTCACCAGCAGGCGCTCGCGGCCTGCGCGACAGCTTACATTGCCATCGGTTGCAGCGATAAGATTCTTTTCCGCAAGCTTTCGGCATACGGCAATCACTTCATCACGGGCTCTACGGTCATCTTCCATGGTCAGTCTCGTGTGATCGGCTGAGATGAATGGCGTTGGTCCAAACGGGCAGGCGCCTTTTGTCTTTTTCCCGTGGATCTGCTAAAAGATGGCTGGCGCAGCCCGCAAGGCAGCTGCAAAACGGCCCCGGCCGCAAACCGTGCTTGCTCGATCAGGATTGAAAGGCACCGGGGCAAGTCTTTTCAAAAACACTGTGTCGATACTCGCAATCACCTCCCTGCGGTGCATCGGGTCAGGAGGCAAGGCATTATTCATGATCAAATGGTTTAAGCGCAAGAGCAAAGCTACGCCGGAACCTGCCGAACCTTTGGGGCAAAAGGACGGGCTGATCCCTGATTTCATCCCCGAAGAGGTGCCGGAAGCTGAAGCGGCCGCAAGCGACAAGGGTTGGCAGGAGGGCGTTGAAAGCTTGGGGACGTCGGCTGCGACAGAAGCGGAAGAGGACCTGGAAGCGCTCGAAAGCGCCCCTCAAACCTCCCCACCGGAAGTCACCACGGAGAAAGGGCGATTCTTCAGAAGACTGCGCGAGCGGCTGCAGAAAACTCGGGAACAGCTCAGTAATCGGGTGGACCGTCTGGTTTTCGGGAAGAAGA
>CAZDKX010000030.1:0-18284 GCA_964505935.1 uncultured Syntrophobacteraceae bacterium | reverse complement strand
CGGGTGGATGTGCCGATTATTCGCCAGAAGAGCGGCTCCGATCCGTCGGCAGTGGCTTTTGACGCTATCGATGCAGCCGTCGCGCGTGACATCGACGTGATCATCCTTGATACCGCCGGGCGCATGCACACCAAAATCAACCTCATGGAAGAGCTCAAGAAGGTTCAGCGGGTGCTCACCAAGAAAAGCCCGGAAGCCCCCCATGAAGTGCTGCTGGTCCTTGATGCTTCGACAGGCCAGAACGCCCTCTCCCAGGCTCGGCTCTTCAAGGAAGGTATCGGCGTGACCGGTCTCATCATGACCAAGCTGGACGGAACCGCCAAAGGCGGAATCGTAGCGGCCATCTGTGATGAACTGAAACTGCCGGTGCGCTATATCGGCATTGGCGAAACCCTCGAGGATTTGCGGCCCTTCGATCCTGAAGAATTCGCCCGGGCTCTCTTCTAATGTGCAGCGGCATGGGTCCGCCTGAACCGGCGCGAAGCTCGGTGGGCTATCTGGAATGGCCGGGAAGCTCGATCGTTGAGCAACTGTTGGCCGGCCCACAGCTTTTGGTGGTCACCCGCGGTGAGGCCGTATCCCCGCTCGAAGCCCCCATGGCATAACTGACCCGGCTGAGGACCCGTTCGAGTTCATCGCTCTGACATTCCTTGCAGTTCATCTGAATCGGCTCTGTCGAGCTGGTCACCAGGAATTCCTGGATACTTCCACACCGGGTGCAGCGAAATTCATAGATGGGCATTGCTTCTCCTTTGTTCGTGGTATCTGCGTTTCTCCATGAGTTCACGCAGTTTGTAACCAAACGCGCCTCGCCTGTCAAAGGGGGGGCTCCTCTTGGTCGGCAGCGCCGCCTTTATTACTCCTGATCCAACGCCCGGTCTGAAGATAGCGCTGGGTTACCGCTTTGAGTTCCTTGCGTCGGGCGAGAAAATTCTCCTTCATGCCTCGCAGCCATTGGGCGTGACGTTCGGCACCTTGACGGGTCAGGAATAGTGAATGTTCGCCCGGGGCTATATGGATTTTGATGCTCTTGCCCGTGATTTGGTAGTTGCCGGAGTTGCTGCACAATAAACACTGCAGGCGACCATCACCCAGGAAGCGAAAGCTGTCTCCACCACACAGGGGACACCTCGGACTCGTCGGATCAGCCGGTGCTTTGCCCTCTGCCAGGGCCCTTGCCAGGCGCTCGACGACGGCCCTTCCCCGATCGTCTAGAAAAATGTCGCCGGGAAGGGCGCCGTAGAGGACCTCGGCACCTCTCAGCTCCCCGAAAGCCAGCCGGATAAAACTTTCTACCGCGAGCCTGGCGTACCCTTCCATCCCTTCGATGCCGGCAATGGCCACCCCTACCGCCGGTTTGCCCCAGAGTCGCTCGATTTCTGCATAAAAAGCCAGGCCCCGGTCCAGAAAGCGTTTGAGACTGGCGTTTGGTCCCAGAAAATAGGTCGGAGCAGCCACCGCATAGGCGTCGGCAGCCGCAAGGGCCTCCAGTGCCAGGCCAAAATCGTCATGCTGAGAACAGTGCGTATTTCCGAAAAGGCATTGGTAACAGGCTTTACAGGGCCGAATGTCCAATTCCGGGAGCCTTATGAGACTCAGTTCCCAGGAACCGGGGAGCTGCCGATACAGTTCCTTGATGAAAAGCTCCGAGTTGCCGTACTTCCTTGGGGAACATACCAGTCCCAAAAGCTTCTTGGCCATGTGCCGGGACCTCGCCTCTCTCTCATCGGGAAATTGTCAGGAAATGAACCCTCTCGACCCCACCACAGACTGCCGCATAAAAAAAAGCTAACCGGCGGGGCTAGGACCGATTAGCTTTTGAGGAGGAAAGAGTTGGTTTCTCTTGCACTCGCTAACATTAGCAAGAGTAATGCCAAAACCTGATATGCCCTTCCGGAGGCAAGGAGGTCAACCCTTTGGCATGATCCTGCCGCTAGCACGGAAGTGATGGCGGCCGCTCAATCCCGCCTTTTCACGCCATAATCCCGCCATAATCACGACAGCCACGGACCATCAATTCCTCGAAGAAGGCCTGGTACAGCGCGGCAATACTCTGCCAGTCATAGCGTTCCCATACAAAACTGCGGCCATCGCGACCCAACGAACAGCATAATTCAGGGTTTTCGAGGAGCATCATGATCTTATCGGCCAGAGCCGCCGGGTCCTTGGCCGGCGCAATCAAACCCGTTTTCCCGTCAACGACGATGTCGCGAATCGCAGGCAGGTCTGTGGCAATGACGGCACATTCACATCCCATGGCCTCCACCATCACCAGCCCAAACCCCTCCTGGTCGCCGTCCTTGGCCACTATGGAAGGGAAGATGAGGACTTCCGAGGCTTGATAGAGAGCCGTCACTTCCGGGTTGGGAAGGGCACCGCGGAAGCGAACCTGCGGCACAACGCCGAGGGCTCCACAGAGGCTGCGAGCTGCAGCCTCCTCCGGCCCACTCCCGACGATGGTGAGCGTAACCCCGGGGTATCTTTTCAGGATGGGCGGCAAGGCGCTGATGAGGTATTCGAGGCCTTTTTTTTCCACCAGTCGCCCCACAAACAGCAGGGACTGTTTCTTGCGCGGCTTGGGGGATGGGAAGAAGCGTGCCTCGAGATCGACACCCATGGGAATGACCCGGATCGGGGTAGTGTCCCCTGCCATGGTGACCAGCCTGTCGCGCATGGTCTGGCTGACCACCGTGAGGCCACTGCTCGATCCGATGACGAAACGTTTGATAGCCTCCCAGAGCGATCCTCGGAGGGCAAAAAGGTCGGCGCCGTGCGAGGTGCAGAGGATCGGTACGGAAATTCGAGCCAGCCGGACAGCCAAGACCGCCGCCAGCCCCTGGGGAATCAGCCAGTGGGCATGAATCAGATCGACCCTCTCTCGGCGCAACAGGCGGACCGCGGCGATCACTTCGGCAAGAAAGAACAGGGGCACAAGGCCATAACACCAGGGCTGCTGCTTCAGATTGGCAAGAATGCCCCCGCCCCCCTGCTTGCTGCCATAGGCCAGCCTCTCGCCAGCTTCCCAAAAATAGCGGAAGCGAAAAACATCCAGTCCCTCCAGCGTTTCTCTGGTCTTCGCCCCCGGAGCATGGGGTGCCAGGACCATAACATGGAAGGTCTTGCAGAGGCGGCGACAGAGTTCATAGACAAAAGGGGGGTCTTTATCGCCTGGCCATCTTGGGAAGGTAGACGTTACCACCAGCACGTTCTTGACCGGCCGAGCAGACGAGCGGAAATTCATTGATGGGCGATCGACCATAATGGGATTTGCCATGAGGCCATGATGTTGGTCAGCCACCCTTTTCGATGCGGTCGTAGCGCAGTTGCGTGATCTGTTCACTGACCAGCCCGATCATGAAAATGATCACTGAGGTGATGAAGAAGAGGGCGGACATGTTAGTAAAGCGACCTGCGGTGAAATAGGTGATGGCGTAATTCACCACTCCCATGAGCCAGAAAAGCAGGCTGACGGGTAGAAAAATGCGCATCGGGGAAAAAAAGGTAATGATTTTGATAAGAATAAGGAGGAACCTGCTGCCGTCCCGAAAGAGCTTGATCTTGCTTTCGCCCTCTTGCCGTTTCCTGGCTTGAATAGGAAGATAACAAAGGGTCCGGCCGCTTCTCAGGTAAGCCAGGGTCAGCGTCGTCGGATAGGAAAACGAATTGGGGAGAAGATAGAGGTAGCGGGTAACCGTCTCCCTTTCCATGACTCGGAACCCGGAGGTCAGGTCCTTCACCGGGAACCGTGTCGCATAGCGTGCGATCATATTGTAAGCCTGGTTGGCCGTCAATCGCAGGCTGTTAGCGTGCCCCCGGACGTCGCGGGCGCCGATGACCATATCGTATTGCTCGGAAGCCTCGACCAGTCGCGGGATGTCCGCCGGGTCGTGCTGGCCGTCGCCGTCCATGAGCACGATCTTGTGCCCGGACGCCAGGCGAATGCCGGTTTTAACGGCGGCGCCATTCCCGATATTGTATGGATGGCTCCACACGTACGCTCCCGCCTCCCGCGCCACTTGGGCGCTGTTGTCCGTGGAGCCGTCGTCAACCACCAGGACTTCCGCCTCGGGAACACACTCGTGAATGCGCTGAATCGTTTCGCCGAGCGTCTGTGCTTCGTTGTAAGCCGGGATAACAACTGAGATTTCCATAGCTGGAAGCTCGCACCAAAATAATAGAAAAATCTTCGGGAGGTGCCCAATAGCAGATCAGCTGGATTTCGGCCATGCTTCCAATCGCAAAGGGCACGAAGAAATCACCTCGTGCCCTTCGCGGCGAATATGGATGCGCTATTCTTGGACAGTCCCTTTCTCAGCAGCCATGAACGGCTTGGAGCTTATGCTGTCGTCGAGGAAAAAGCAAGGGGCAAAGCGAGCGCCTGTTTCAACTCGTCAAGCGTGGTGATGGGATGCCAGCAGGCAAACTTTTCACAGAGATAAACCACCGCCTGAGCATCATCCACGGGGAGCTTTTTGGCAAAAGGGGCCAGGGCCGCCACTTTCTCGGCATCCTGGCCCGGTGCGAGGTGGAGCAGCACGCGGTTGGGCAGGAATGCCGTCTGAATGGTCGCAACCATCGTCTGCGCCGTTTCATGGCCGAGATCTCCCGCAACAATGATCTCCTGCCCGGGTCCCAGGGCAAAATCCACGGCGTGGAGGAAATGGGTGTAGGCGGAAGGAAAATCCGATACCATGTGGAAAAAGGTCTTGAACAGGCGATCCGCCAGGGTTTCCCAGTTCGTATTGCCGGTCATCCGGCCAAGACGCAGCAGGTTGAGGGCGGCCACGGAATTGCTCGAGGGGATGGCGCCGTCGTAGAGCTCCTTGTCTCGTACCAGCAATCTTTCGCTGTCCCGAGCGGTGTAGAAGAAGCCACCCTCCTGGTCATCCCAAAAAAATTCCAGCATCGCTTGCTGGATTGTGATCGCTTCTTCCAGGTAACGGCTGAGGAAGGTTGCTTCGTAGAGTTCAATCAGGCCCCATACCAGAAAGGCATAATCGTCCGCATACCCGGGATAAGCCGCTTCTCCCTGGCGATAGCGGCGCAGAAGTCTTCCCGCATCGAGCCGCAGGGTCGCCAGGATAAAATCCGCCGCCCGGGCCGCCGCCTGGCTCGGGAGAGGGTCGCGCAGAGCCTGAGCCCCTTTTGCCAAAGCCGCAATCATGAGGCCGTTCCAGGAGGTCAGGATCTTGTCGTCTTTCAGAGGATGAATCCGCTGCTCGCGAACGGCGAAAAGCTTCCGGTTGGCCGCTGCCAAAAGCGCTTCCAGCGCTCCTGCCTCCATGCCGTATTGCCGGGCTGCCTCAGGAACCGGCCTGGAGATGTGGGCAATGTTGCGGTGATCCTCGAAATTCCCCTCCGGGCTGATATCATGGAAGCGGCAATACAGACTCCCCGCTTCCTCCCCCAGCACCGCTTTCACCTCTTCCTGCGTCCACACGTAGAAAAGGCCTTCCACCCCTTCACTGTCCGCATCCTCGGCGGAATAAAAGGCGCCTTGCGGATCCGTCATATCACGGAGCACATAAGTAAAAATCTCTCGAACGGCTTTTTGGTAGACGGGCTTGCCGGTGACCTGAAACGCTTCCGTGTAGGCGATGGCGAGCATGGCCTGATCGTAGAGCATCTTCTCGAAATGAGGCACCAGCCATCGTTCATCCACCGCATAGCGGTGAAAGCCGTAACCCACCTGATCGTAAATCCCGCCGTGGTACATGGCCTCAAGGGTCTTCTCGACCATCGCCAGGGCCTGTGAGTGGGGATGGCGCACATGCCACCTCAGGAGCAGCGTGAGCTGGTGCGGAGTCGGGAATTTTGGCGCCTTGCCAAAGCCGCCCCACCGCGTATCAAAGCGTGCTCGCAGCTCATCATAGGCTTTCTCGATAACCGCCGGCTCGAACGACTCGGTGGCTGCGCCCGGTGCCCGTTTTGGCTGAAGCGCCCGGGTGATCTCGACACCCGCATGCAGCACCTTTTCACGCTGGTTCTTCCACAAATGGGCGAGCTGCAGCACAATGTCGGTAAAACCCGTCGCCCCCAGGCGGGCGGATTTGGGGAAGTAGCTGCCGGCAAAAAACGGCTGCCGGTCAGGAGTCATGAAAATGGAGAGAGGCCAGCCTCCCATTCCGGTCAGCACCTGACACACCGTCATGTACAGATGATCAATATCGGGGCGTTCTTCACGGTCCACCTTGATCGCGACGAAGTAACGGTTGAGGAGGTCGGCAACTTCCCGGTCTTCAAACGACTCCCGTTCCATCACATGGCACCAGTGGCAGGTAGCGTACCCGATGGAAAGAAAGATCGGTTTGTCTTCGCTTTTTGCCTTCTCGAAGGCCTCTTCTCCCCAGGGAAACCAGTCAACCGGGTTGTTCGCATGCTGGAGCAGATAAGGGCTCTTTTCCTGGCTGAGGCGATTGGCCATGAAACACTCCTTGGATAGCGAAAAGTCGCGATGCAGAAAAGGGAGGGAGAGTGTGCCTGCGGCTTTCCCTCCCCAGCGTGTCCTGCAGGGAAAAGAACCTGGTGGCGATTATGGTGGAAGCGCAAAAAGAAGCGAGCGGAAAAGTGTCCGGCGCTTAACGGGGATCTTTACTCGAAGCCGACCCGGTCATGGTGCATCGCGAAAAATCGATTTCCTTGCCGCATCCTCCACAGATGTGAGGCTTGTTGAATTCGTCGGAGAAAATCTCCTTTTCCTTGCCACAATCAGGGCATTTGCAGACAAACGACTTGAGGTCCTTGAAACTCTGCCAACCGGGGCAATGTGCAGGTGTCTTCATGACTCCCTTCCTTTCCGATCCATAACTTGATGCTACGATGTCAATCAACCAACGCCGCCCCCCTTGCCTGCTGACTACCCCGGCGCCCAAGCTCCAGCTTGGGGCCCAGCGGAGCCAGGGAGAGCAGCAACCCTCAATCCCCTTCCTCTTCGACAACCAGTTTTCCCTTATGCCTGGTGCCGCAGCTTGGACAAAGAATTTCCACCTCCTCCGCAGGGCCGATGTATTTCTCTTGCATGGTCTCCGGAGCGACGAACGATACATCGCCACAGGCGCATTGAGGGCATTCTCCGTGAACCATGACTCTTTTCTTCTTGGCCATTTTCTCTCTCCTGATCTCAGTCCAACAGAGTTTCTTGCGGCTCCCTTACTTGAGTTTCGAAAGCTCGCGGACCAATTCCTCCAAGTTCGGTCTTACGTTGATATCATGAATGTCGATATACCGAATGACGCCCTGTTTATCGATGACAAAAAGGGCCCGCTCTGAAGTGCCGTCGCTGCGCAACACGCCATACTTGCCGGATACCTCGCCGTGAGGCCAGAAATCGGACAGTACCGGAAACCATACCCCGCCCATCTGCTGCGTCCACGCAAAAAGCGTGGGCAGGTTATCCGCAGTGATGCCGATAATCACGGCATCGTTTTGCTCAAACAGGCTTTTTGCCAGATTGTACCCGGGCCACTGTTCCGAGCAAACCGGAGTCCAGGCAGCAGGAACAAACGAAATCACCACATTCTTCTTGCCCTTGAACTGGCTCAGCGAAACCGCCTCCCCGGAAACCGAGGGCAGGCGGAAATCAGGGGCCTGGTCACCGGCTTTGAGCTTGGGTTGACTGTCTTGAGGTTTGAGGTTCTCGAACGCAAAGATCCGACCTTGAAATTGTTCCGATGCGGCCAACGCCTTGCCCTCCATCACCGGCAAGACGCTCAGACACAGGAAAACAGCCAGTCCAGGCAATATCTTCCCCATCCTCATGGGTTTCAGTCCTTTCTTCGTTCACGCTCACTGCGTGATGCGCTTGACAAAATCCTGCGGTTCGCCAAAGCTCCCCACTTTCGAATAAACAACCTTGTGCGAGCCGGCCTTGTTGACTTTGAAGGCGATAAAATAAGGGGTCCGAACCTTGCCCAGGGCGTTATGGATGGCAAAGTCGGGATCGGCAAAAAGGGGAAAGGGGACCGTATAAGCGGTCCGAAAGGTATTGACTTCAAAAGGAGAGTTCCCGGCCCCGAGACCGATGAGCTTGACTTTTTCTTTGAGATTTTTGTCCTGGTCGATCAGGCGAAAGAGCTCATTGACCGAGGGGGCATCCTTCTGACAAAAGGGGCAATACATGCTGAAAACCTCAATGACAACCACCTCGGCGCGAATGTCAGAGAGCTTGAAGGTGCCTTCATTCTTCACCCCAAGGTATTGCTGTTCTGCGGGTTGGGTGGGAACCGGAAGGCTGATATCCGGCAGCGTTCCACCCTCGGGTGGTGGACCGAGCTCCGCCTGGGCGCCTCCCACCAAAACCAGTACTCCGGCAATGATCAATACCCACCCAAGCACCCCTAAAGCGGTTTTTCTCATGCTCTTCTCCTTCTCTCCATTCCCTCATCCAGGCGCTCTCGGCCTCCGTCTGCATCGAGCTGTCTTCGGCATTTGTCCCCCGGCGCCAGCCGGGACCAAGGGGCTCCCTCAATACTACGTACGCTGCCGGGCAACTGTTGTGAAATAACCGCAGAAGCTACTCGAAGGTGAGACGGCCGGAATCTCCAGGCCTCAACATGGTCATCCTAGCATGTACGTTACGGAGTAGCAAGCGGGGAACCACAGAGCACGTTGTGTGAGGATGCCAATCAACGCAACAGCCGCGGACTGGATTCACGAGAGAGACGACAGGACTGCGAGGACGATTGAGCGAAAACCAAGGGGAACGGTGATGGAGTGATCACTGCGGAAATGAGGGTGCCCTCCTGCTCAGAATCTCCTTAGCTTTGGCCACGTCTTTGTGGATCTGCGTCGCCAGTTCGTCAGGGCCGGAGAAGCGCTTCTCGTCGCGCAAACGCTCGAGGAAATAGACTCTGATGAACCGATCATAAAGGTTCTCATTAAAATCAAACAGAAAGGCCTCAATGCTCAGCTCCGTTCCCCCAAAAGTGGGGTTGTAGCCGACATTGGCAGCGCCGCCGTAGATCGTCTCCCCCACCTGCACCCGCACTGCATAAACCCCCAGCTTGGGAGGGGCCTGGCTGCCAATGCTGATGTTGGCGGTGGGGAACCCAAGCAATCGTCCGCCTCTTTGGTGACCGGGCACCACCGGACCGGAGACTTCGTAGAAGCGTCCCAGGAGACTGTTGGCCGCCGGGAGGTCTCCTTCTTGAATGAGCTGCCGGATCAGCGTGCTGCTCACCACCGTGCCGTCCAACTCGACTCCAGAAACCGTCTCCACGCGAAAGCCGTATTGGACACCCATTCGCTGCAGATAGTGAGTATCTCCTTCACGCCCACTGCCGAAGCGATAGTCCTCGCCCACCACAATGGCTTTCGGTGCAATCCTGTCCACCAGCAGCACTTTCACAAAATCGCTGGCAGACATCCGCGCAAATTCCATGTTGAAAGGCACCACGATGGCTACATCGATGCTGCACAGAGCAA
Source organism: uncultured Syntrophobacteraceae bacterium (assembly GCA_964505935.1). Taxonomy (GTDB): domain Bacteria; phylum Desulfobacterota; class Syntrophobacteria; order Syntrophobacterales; family Syntrophobacteraceae; genus JADGQM01. The sequence continues at coordinate 8,861 of CAZDKX010000030.1, read as the reverse complement.
TCAGTTCCAGCTTCCGCTCGTGAGGAGTGATGAAGACAAGCCCCTGGTCGGGGGCCAATACCTGCAGGGGATGAGGGTTGAAAGTCAGGACAATGGACTCGCCCCTCAACTCGTCCGCCCATTCCCGGGCTTTCCGAAACAGGGCCTGATGGCCCCGGTGAACGCCATCAAAATTGCCGATGGTGAGCACGGGGTTCTTGAGGGACCGTTGGATATTTTCAATACCTTGAAAAACTTCCATGAAGGAATGATATACCTCCCAGCGCGAGGAAAATAGACCTTGACAGCTGAACCTTTTTATAATAAATTGCAACGATTATGTTTGCAATGATTTTTATGTGCCGAAGTGGCGGAACTGGTAGACGCGCTAGGTTCAGGGTCTAGTGGGCGTACGCCTGTCGGGGTTCGAGTCCCCGCTTCGGCACCACCGAAAATCCAAGGGGTTACACGCATGCGTGTAACCCCTTTTTGTTTTGGTCAAGAAATCCTGGCATGGACTGGTGATGGGCTTTCGTCCGTCCAGAAGGTGCCAAGGTCAAACTCGGTCTCGACCAAAGGTTCGGACCTGACCATGTCGTTCCCCATGAAGCCTCCAACCCTGCCCCAGTAATCTTGGAGATCGCCTGGAGCGTGCTCGTTAGTTGCCGGCAGCGGCTTCTGCCTTCTTTGGGTCTTCCTGCTGCCAGGGGTAAACGATACGGGTGTGGAAGGAAGCCGCCAGGGCTTCGGTCAAGACCTCGATGATGTTTGCCATGTCGCGGGTGGTGAGATCGCATTCTTCGAACTGGCCGTCTGCCAGCCTTTTTTGGATGATGAACAGGATCATTTTGCGGAGGTTCTCCGGCGTCGGCTCGGGAAGGGTTCGAGAGGCGGCCTCCACCGCATCGCAGATCATCAGGATGGCCGCTTCGACACTCTGCGGCTTCGGGCCCGGATAGCGGAAATCATCCTCTCGCAGGCCAACGGAAGGCCCTGCTTTGGAAGCCTTGTTAAAAAAATATTCCACCAGCAGCGTTCCATGATGCTGGGGGATAAAATCGGCGATAACATCGGGAATCCCTGCTTCAAGCGCTATCCTTCTGCCGTCTCGAACGTGGTCAAGGATGATGCCGGTGCTTGCCGCCGGTTCAATCTCGTCGTGAGGGTTCTTCCCGTTGAACTGGTTTTCCACGAAATATCTTGGGTTGGCAGTCTTCCCGACATCATGAAAATAGGCTCCTGCTCGAAGCAAGAGGGCGTTGGCGCCGATGGCTTCACCGACACATTCCGCCAGGTGGGCGACGGTCATCGCATGCTGATAAGTGCCCGGCGCCTTGGTCAGGAGCTCTCTCAAGAGCGGGTGCTGCGGGTCGGCATAGTGATAGAGCTTGAAAGTCGAGGCGGTATTCCAGAGGCGTTCGAGCAGAGGCAGGAAGATCAGAGCAACGGGTCCCGCCGCCATGCCTCCGGCGAACGCCCAACCCGCTTGATGCAGCAGGCCGGCATTGAATATCTCACCGTGGAAGCTTGTTGCGACGCCATCGAAGAGGCCGAAGCGGCTGCCCAGGGCGTTGAGGTCGAAGGACGATATTATGACTACCAGGACATTAGTTGTTCCCAGGGTAAAGGAGGGGAGGCCCACATGGTGGCGCTTCCGGATCACAGGGCACGTCACCAGCACCAACAAGGCCCCGAACGCGAAGAATAAGAGAATGCCAAAGGTACGTCCGGTAAAGAAGCTCACCAGCATGACCCCCAAAAGAGTCGTGGGAGGAGCGAAGATCCGCTGTGGGACAATCGTCAGCAGGAGCAGGGGGAGCATTCCCATCGGGGAGGCATAGATGGAAAAAGGCGTGAAGAGCAGAAACCCTTTCATGGCCACAACCGAAGTAATCAGTACTGCGAGCAGGATAAGGTAGGGAGGTTTTCTTCTTGCCCAGGGAGCGAAGATCCTGGAGAGGAGGAGATGGTAGAGGGCTACCAGGAAGAGAATCGAAAACAGCACCCACGGTGCGGTGCGGACCCCATCCCGGTTCGCGGCTTCCTGGTGGGCGGCCACCAGCAGCACGTCTTCTTCAGTCAAGATCTTGCCGATGGACACCAATACTTGACCAGTGTAATAGGGGACAATCTTGGAAGGATAGCGGCGTACAATCTCTTCTATCCTCCTGTCGTTCTCTTTCTGGTCGTATCTCAGGTTTGGCAGGAGGGTGGCGAGGGAAATGCGGACCGCATCGTCCAGAAGGTTTCGATCCACCTGCCAAAATACTTGCGAAACCTTCGTCTGTAGAGTGTGCCGGGCCCCGTCCTGGGTGATGAACTCGCTTGCCGGATAGGCGATGGTTCCAATGGGATCGGGATAAAAGACTTCCGCCGTCTTCTTGGCCTTAAGAGGCTTGGGATCTTCAACGATCTTAGCCTCCAAAATGGATTCTTCGATGGTGAGGATGCCTTCGAAAAGATTCTTCAGATTGGGATATTGAAGCAGCTGCGCGGCGGCTTCCGGGCTCAGTTCAACCCCGTAATCCTTTCGCAGATACTTTGCGAATCCTCCCCCGTCGATCGGCTCCTGGGACTGGAGGGAAGAAACCTTGTCGATCAGCTCGCGCATCTTCCTTTTCGAGGCGGCAATCCGGTCAGGAACATAGGTGTAGAGGGGAATGTACTGGGACAGCGCTAAATTGCGCTTGCTTCCGAAGGCCTTTTCCTGGTCGAAGTTGAAGGGAAACTCGGAGCGAATCGTAATGCTCATCGGTTTCCCAAGAGTGGGCGGCCGGAAGTGAAGGTAGATTTCCTCCGTGTAACAGGCAAAAACACTCACGATCACAAGAATGACGTTCAGGAAAAGCTTCAAGGCAATTCACCCGCCTGCATCAGAGTCCCCAGCCCGGCTGTCAAGTCTTCTGTCATTGACTACTTTCCAGAAAAAATCAGAGATTGTCAACAAAGGGAGAGAATTTTGCCAGCGGCGGCATCGTAGCGGGACTAGTCTGCCTCTGAGGCAGAGACTCGCGGGAAGGGGAGAGAGAGGGATTGCAGGCCGCTCTATATGGGAGGAACCTTATTCGGCCACCTGCCGGTGCAGGATACGCTCTCTCAGCGTGTCATAGATCGGGGCGTTTCCAAGGAGGGTGGGTACCGCCATGGCGGCGAAGCAGGCCGCCAGCATAGGAAGGAGCAGGGTGAAGCTGGCGGTCATTTCCGTAACCAGGATGATGCCGGTGAGCGGAGCCCGGACAACCGCGGTGAAGAAGGCTGCCATTCCGACCACGGTGAAGGCCGCAGCGTGCGGGGCCAGACCTGGAAGCCAATGACTGCCGAGGGTACCGAACAGCAGCCCGACCTGGGCCCCCAGCACCAGCATGGGCGCAAAGAGCCCACCCGGCGTTCCGGCGGCATACGAGATTGCCCCAAGCCCAAAGCGCAAGACGAACAACCACGGCAGCGTGGCGAAAACCTCCGTGCCGGCAAGGGCTTTCTGCGTAATCGCATCGCCGCCTCCGACCAGGCCCGGTGCCCACCACGCCACCGCGCCCACGGAAGCTCCGATCAAGGCCGCCCGCAGCTCCGGCCGCCATTGTCGAATCCGGTCCGCCCCGGCGAGGGTGCCGACAAGCGCCCAATTGTAGGCGACTCCCATAAATCCCGCGACGATGCCCAGGGCGACATGAAGATAGACCGTGGCAAACTCGGCATAAGGCAGGGGTTCGACCGTGAAGTCCGGAGCGTGTCCAAGGATAAACCGTGCTGCTCCGATGGCACTGAGGGACGCCCCCAGCGTCGCGATGCCGATGCGCGTATCGAAGCGTCGCACCAGTTCCTCCAAAACAAAAGCAGCGCCCGCGATGGGGGCATTGAAGGCGGTAGCCAGGCCGGCACCCGCCCCGGCCGCCAGCAGAGCCATGCAATCATCCCAGTTCCGGCGGAACACCTGTCCCAGCAGATGGGCAATGCTCGCTCCCATCTGGACCGTCGGGCCTTCTCGGCCCAGCGCGAGACCGCTGCCGATAGCAAGGGCCCCTCCAAAGAACTTTACCGCGATCAACCGGAAAGGCGCCTGCGGCAATTCGGCTCTCAGTACCGCCTCCACATGGGGAATGCCGCTTCCCGTCGCTTGCGGAGAGAAACGGCAAACCAGCCAGGCTGCCACGGTCGTGGCGGCGGCTGACAAGAGTACCAGTAGCAGGAAACCGAGAAGCTTCTCCCCGTGCGCCCAGGCAATGAGCGCGTCGCGCAAACCGTCAGCCCATTGGAGGGCAAGACGAAACACCGCCCCCAGACTTCCCGAGGCGGCTCCGACCAGGAGAGACAACAAGGCGAGTTCCAGCAAGCCGCTACGTTCACGATCAGCACTGGCGGCAACGTCAGCTTCAGGTTGCAGAGCGCCTCCTCCGGATCCTTTTATTGGACCCTGGCCAGTATTCGATTAAAGGACACATCAGCGCCCTGTTACGCATCAATCCACGCCCAAGCCTCCGGCAATGCCTCATCGGGAAACGTTTTCACCTCGCCGGGCATGAAATGCCCGAACACTTTCATCAATACCTCAATCCATTTCTGTCCACCCACCAGAACCATCTTCTCGATGTCGTTCTTGTGTTTGAGGTAAAATCTGGCGTCGTCCACCATAGCCCCCAGCTCCATCCCTGAGAAAGTCTGATCTATGGCGCAGAGGAAGCGGCATTTACCATGTTTCGTGATAACCGTTTCCAGCATTGGAATCAGGACATCCTGGTAGTCCCGATCCGTCAGCTTGCCGGAAACCTTGATCCCCAGGACCTTGCCTTTGCTTTCAGACAGAATTTCTATCATGGTACCCTCCCGATCAGGTGTTGAAGATTAGCAACCTTTCCCTGCTCATGGTTATTAGGTTACCGTTTATCGTGAGCATGTCAAGGCGCTCCTCTCGAGGGCATCCTTCAGGCCCCACAACGTTCAACGGTTGCCCCCGGACCAGGATGGATACGCCCGTCGTGATCACCGCCGTCTGAGGCAATGGACGGTCCCCGCGGCGATGAGCAGGACAAAGGAATCGAGGATATGTCGGACATCAGGAAAGAACAGCGCGGTGAAGTGAACCGATGGGATCAAAGCACACCGGCCGAGCCGTGGGCGCTATCGGTTGATGAGGCAATCTCGGCACTGGGTGCTGATTCAGAACGAGGACTCGGGGCCGAAGCGGTGAAAAGCCGGCGCAGTCAATGGGGGCCGAATCGTCTTCGCGAGATCAGGACGAGGAACGCCTGGTTGATCCTGGTAAACCAGTTCAAGAGCCTCATCATCCTCTTGCTTGCCGTCGCCGCTGTCGTCTCGCTCGTCTTCGATCAACCACTGGAATTCCTTGCCATTGTCGTGGTGATCGTGATCAATGCCGGGCTCGGCTTTTTCACGGAACTCAAAGCGGTCCGCTCCATGGAGGCCCTGAGGAAGCTGGGAAGCGTCGTTTCCAAGGTCCTGAGAGACGGGGAGATCCAGGAAATCGGGGCGGAGAACCTGGTTCCGGGAGACATTCTGCTGGTGGAGGGAGGTGACGTTGTCACCGCCGATTGCCGCCTCATCGAGGCGTCCAAGCTCCAGGCGGACGAGTCCGCCCTTACCGGCGAATCATTACCGGTCAACAAGCAAACGAAACCTTTGGCTGCGGACACGCCGCCGGCGGAGAGGGTGAACATGCTCTTCAAGGGAACGGCCGCCACACGCGGATCCGGGCGCGCCGTGGTGGTCGCCACCGGCATGGCGACGGAGCTGGGTCGCATTTCGGCCCTCGTGGAAACGGCCAAGGAGGAGATCACCCCCCTTGAGAAGCGGCTCGATCGGTTGGGGCACAAGCTCATCTGGCTGACCCTGGTCATTGCCGGGGTGATCGGTGCCAGCGGCATCCTGGCCGGCAGGGAGGTTTTCATGATGATCGAGACCGCCATTGCCCTGGCCGTGGCGGCGATACCCGAGGGGCTTCCCATCGTCGCCACCATCGCCCTGGCCCGGGGAATGTGGCTCATGGCCCGCCGCAATGCTCTCATCAACAAACTCTCCGCCGTGGAGACGCTCGGAGCCACCAACGTCATTTTCACCGACAAAACCGGGACGCTGACCGAAAACCTCATGACCCTGACACGCATTGCCCTGGACTCCATGGATATAGCGATAAGCAGCGGAAGGTTTCGAAGCGGGGAAGAGCGGTTTGATCCTATCGAGAACCAGATTCTCATGGAATTTCTTCAGGTTGGTATGCTCTGCAACAACGCCTCGCTGGGAAAGGAGCCGGAAGGAAAGGCGGTGGGCGACCCTCTGGAGGTGGCTCTGCTGACGGCGGGGGCGAATGCAGGACTCGCGCGAGCCGAGCTGGTCGGTGAAATGCCGGAGGTTCGGGAGGAGGCCTTTGATTCGGACGTCAAGATGATGGCCACCTTCCACAGGAAAGAAGGCGGTTACTATGTAGCCGTGAAGGGAGCCCCGGAGGCGGTGCTCGAAGTTTCCTCGTTTGCCCTCGGCGACGACGGTCCAGAAGAGCTGGACGACGATCGACGGGAGACCTGGCTGGCGAAAAGCAACCAGCTGGCCGGGGAGGGATTTCGCATGCTGGGATTGGCGCGAAAGGAAGTAACGGATCTCGATTCGGATCCCTATGAAGCTTTGACCTTGATCGGTCTGGCCGGCTTGGCCGACCCGCCCCGCCAAGACGTGCGGCAGGCCGTCAACGACTGCCGAAAGGCGGGGGTCACGGTGATCATGGTTACCGGAGACCAGCCCCTCACCGCCCGCAAGATTGCTCTGGCCGTGGGCCTGGTCGATTCGGAGCAGGCGGAGGTAGTCCAGGGAAAGGAGATCCCCCGACTGGAAGTACTGGCCCGGGATGACCGTGAGAAGCTTCTCCATGTTCCCATCTTTGCCCGGGTCAGTCCTAAACAAAAGCTGGATCTCATCGATATCCACCAAAAGACGGGGGCGGTCGTGGCCATGACGGGAGACGGCGTCAATGACGCCCCCGCCCTGAAAAAGGCCGACATCGGGGTGGCCATGGGACGGCGCGGCACCCAGGTGGCGCGGGAGGCCGCCGACATGGTGCTGAAGGATGACGCCTTTTCCAGTATCGTAGCGGCCATACAGCAGGGGCGTATCATCTTTGCCAATATTCGAAAATTTGTGATCTACCTGCTCTCCTGCAATGTCAGCGAAATCATGACCGTGGGTCTGGCCTTCCTGGCAAAGGCTCCCCTTCCTATCCTGCCGCTGCAGATTCTTTTCCTGAACCTGATCACGGACGTCTTTCCCGCCATCGCCCTGGGTTTGGGCGAGGGAGATCGGACGGTGATGGAGAAGCCCCCCCGGGAGCCCGACGAGCCTATCCTGACCCGCCGCCATTGGTTGGCCATAGGAGGCTATGGCTTCACGATCACGGCCGCCGTCCTGGGAGCCTTGGCGCTAGCCCTCCGGTGGTTGGAGATGGATGAGCGGCAGGCGGTCACAGTCTCCTTCCTGACCCTTGCTCTGGCGCAACTCTGGCATGTCTTCAACATGACGGACCGGGGCTCGGGGTTCATCCGCAACGAAGTAACGCGCAATCCCTTCATCTGGGGGGCGCTCGCTCTCTGCGGCGGGCTCGTGCTCCTTGGCTTGTACCTTCCCGGACTCTCACGGGTGCTCAACCTGGCCGCCCCCGGGGCGGACGGTTGGCTCGTAGTGCTGGCTATGAGTCTGATTCCGTTGCTCTTGGGGCAGATCGGCAAAGGACTCTCTTCGCTGCTCTCTTCATTCAATGCCGGCAGGGTGTCAACCAAGGACTGAATGATCAAGGTGAGCGAGTCTTCTGTCGGCGTGACACTATTTGAGGGACTTGATTCCGGACCGGTACCAACATTGTTGATTGCTCTCACCATGGAGCAGCTTCACCAGGTTCATGAGCATCTGGTTCTTCCAGGAATCCGAGATTGCTGAAGTATGAGCAAAGCGATCCCGGGTGAGGCTCCAGGGACCAAGGCTCATGCAACCCGCCGCCGGCAAGAGCATTGCCTGGATGACGGCAATCCGCCGGCAGCGAGAGACTTACAGGACGGTGCTAGTCGTTCCCGCCTTCCTTCCGCGCTTTCTCGGCCCTCTGCCGAGCACTGGTGTCCACGATGCGAATGGACGGCGGAACATGATCCTCCGGGAGATAGCTTTCGGGGATGGTGGTGGCATTGCCGTCGCGCAGTTGCGCGTAATGGGGCGACAGGATCTCCACGCCCCCTTCGTTGAACTTGTTCTGGATGTTCTGGTGAAGCTCGGAGTAGATCCTTGGCATGAACTGGGGGGAATCCGTATAGGCATTCAGCTCGTAGGAAACGTAGAAGTCGTTCAAAGCGGTCTGCAGAACGAAGGGGTGAGGCTCATCGAGGATGCGGCTGGTAGCCTTGGCGGCTTCGATCAAGAGCCCATGGACGGTTTGCCAGGGGGCGTCATAGCCGATGGTTACGCTGGTGTGCAGGATCAGCCCCTCACCCTTGGCCTGCTGGCTGTAATTGACAACCTGGGAGGTGAGGATGGTCGCATTGGGGATGGAGATCTCCTCGTTCTTGAAACTTTTCAAGCGCGTGACCATTAGTTTTCTTTGCAGGACAATGCCCGTGGCGCCGCCGATTTTCACGACGTCCCCCTCCCGGAAGGACCTCATGTAAACGAGGCTCAATCCCGCCGTCATGCCCGCGATCGCCGACGTTGAACCGAGCGAGAAAATCACGCCCATGAAGATGGAAACACCCTTGAAGGCCGGGGATTCCGATCCGGGAATGTAAGGGTAGGCAACAACCAGGACAAAAGCGATAATCAGCAGCCGGACAAACAAATAGCTGGTCTCCGCAACTTCCTCATCCAGTTCCCCCATGGTCACCTTCCACTATTGTACC
>CAZDKX010000029.1:0-25869 GCA_964505935.1 uncultured Syntrophobacteraceae bacterium | reverse complement strand
ACTATGCCACTTCAGGGCAGTTGAGTCCGCTCCTGAACGATCCCTGCTACCGCACCCTGGGTCTGGGCACCCGGATCTTTCTAGGGGGTGCGCAGGGCTATATTGTGTGGCACGGGTCCCAGCACAACCCCGATGTGGCCCGCCTGCCAAACGGGGTACCGGTGAGCCCGGCAGGGACCCTCATGGTGCTGGGAGACCTGAAGGCCATGTCTCCGCGGTGGCTGAAAGGCGTCAGCATGCAGGGGTACGGCTGTTCTCTCGCGGTCGGCATCGGTGTCCCCATCCCCATCCTGGATGAAGACATGGCCCGTTACACCGGCGTTGCCGATGAGGACATCGTGACCCAGGTCAAGGATTACAGCTTCACCCGCCAGGGACCGCTGTGCCAGGTCAACTACGCGCAGCTCAAATCCGGCACCATCGTCGTTGAAGGGAAGGAAGTGCCGACCGTACCCCTCTCGAGCACCGTGCGGGCCAGGGAAATCGCCTCGATCCTGAAGGATTGGATCCAGCGGGGTGAGTTTCTCCTCGGGGAGCCCCAGCATCTCTTACCGACAACCTTCCGGTAGTGATGACAAGCGCGAGAGCAAAAGGTGTTGGCCTCCTTTCGGGCGGCCTGGACAGCACTTTGGCCGCGAAAGTCCTGGAGGCACAGGATATCGAGGTCATTGGGGTAACCTTTGCGACCCTGTTCTTTGGCGCTGAGGCCGGCATTCGAGCCGGCCGCGGGGCGGGAATTCCCGTTCATGTCCTCGATATCGGGGAAAAACACCTCGAGATGTTGAAGCATCCGGTCTACGGCTTTGGCCGTAACATGAACCCGTGCATCGACTGTCACGCGCTGATGCTCCGGGAGGCGGGCCGGTTCATGGAAGAGCAGGGAGCGGACTTTCTTTTTACCGGCGAGGTGCTGGGACAGCGCCCCATGAGTCAGCGCCGGGAAGCTTTGAGTAACGTTGAGCGCCTGGCAGGTTTCCCCGGACGCGTCCTGAGACCCCTCAGTGCCAGACTATTACCGCCGACTCTTGCGGAGACCGAAGGGCTCATCGATCGTGAGCGACTGCTGGACATCCAGGGCCGTTCCAGAAAGCGGCAGATGGCTCTGGCAGAGTCATACGGTATCACCGACTACCCTCAGCCCGGGGGCGGCTGTATCCTTACCAAGGAAGGATTCGGCAAGAAACTCGCAAAGATGCTCGAACTTTTCCCCGCCGCCGGGGCAAGAGAAATCGAATTGCTCAGATGGGGACGTCATTTCAGTCTGCCTGCGGGCGGACTGTGTATCGTGGGGCGCAACCAGGCCGACAACCAGAGGCTCGAATCCCTGGCCGGCCCTACTGACATCCTGCTGCGGTCCGTGAGCCATCCCGGCCCGATCGGGTTGCTGCTGCCCAACCCCCGTCGCGATGAGGACCTCGAACTGGCGGAAATAGCTGTCATTGCCTACAGTGATACCCCGCTTTCCAACCGGGGGGACATTGCCTGGCGGCAGGGTGAAAAACGCGGAACCGCCTCCCACGTCAATATCGGGAAAGACTTCCTGAAAAAGTACCAAGTTTAGCTTACCGCCCGGGTGCTCTGGGATCGTGGCGCTAGCCGTGCTTCTCAGCATGATCGCAGTGCGGGCGGAGGGGGCACACGTCGGTTTTGGGCTTCCTTGCCTGGCAGAGGCTTCGGCCATGCTGAATCAGTTGATGTGAGAACTTGATCCAGCGCTCGCGTGGAATGATCGCCATGAGGTCCTGTTCAATCTTGTCGGGGTCTTTGTTGGCGGAGAGCCCCAGCCTCTGGGCGACCCGCCCGACGTGCGTATCCACCACGATGCCCTGAATGCCGTAGGCGTTTCCCAGTATGACGTTGGCGGTCTTGCGACCAATCCCGGGAAGCTGGACGAGGACCTCGAGGTCGACCGGAATGCCGCCACCGAAGCGCTCGGCGAGAATCCGACACGCGGCTTGAATGTTCTTGGCCTTGTTGCGGAAGAAGCCGGTGGATCGGATGTCGTTTTCCAGCTCTTCCAGGGCCGCCCCGGCATAGGCCTGGGCTGTCGGGTACTTCTTGAAAAGGTCGGGGGTTACCTGGTTGACGCGTTCATCGGTACATTGCGCGGAGAGGACGGTGGCCACCAGCAACTCCAGCGGCGTCTGAAAATTGAGGGAGCACCTGGCGTCGGGATAGAGTTGGTCCAGGATCGAGAGAATAGCCTTGACCGGCTTTTTCCCTGGCTGCTGTTGAAGACCCTTGGCGTTCTCTTTTCTTTCTGGCATGGCCGCTTCTTCATGAGACAAGGGGTGAGCGTTTTCGAGGCTTTTCCATCAGCCCCCTCAGGACCCTCTCTGTATTTCAAAGTTCTCAGTTGATTTCAAGAAAAAACCCTTTATATATAAGCCGAAAAAATGCCGATAGGGTGACTATCCGGGTTGGCAGGGACAGATGGTCGGCGCGTTCCGGCAGGGTCAGGTGAGCCGTCCGGAAATCACGATTGGGGAATGAAATGGAAACGAAAAAGTCTGGAAGTACTTACATCAGGGGTATCGGCGGGAAACGACGAATGCACAACCATATTATAGTATGCCCTTTTTGCGACAACGGTCACCCGATTCCTCTGGATTTTGACTCGATTCACCGATGCGGGTGTGGGGCCTGCTTTAAGGTATGCGGCAATCATGCCCTCGAAGTCGGAGTCGGTGACATCGCCGAGCATTTGTGGGACCGTGAAGAGTTGGATTTTGTCCGTTCGATTCCCATCGAATTCTGCAATATTGTGATTGAGAAGGACTTTGACCGCCTGCTGGATTTGAGACAGACGTCCGATCCGCACGGCATCGAGCGCTTCTGCAAGTACGACATCAATGTCCACCTGAGCCTGGTGTGGGTGAAGAGGCTGTTCTGAAACGTATCGGATTCAACGACTTGACATGTCTGTCGCCAGTTGGTAGTTATGACAAGCAGGTGGTCCTCTGGAAACGTTCTTTCTGCTGGGGTGTGTGCTGGTTGGATGATAAGGGATGAGGCAGGGAACCGACCCCCTAAGGTAATTTTCGGGGCCTGTTGGGGCGCTCACGGTCGTGAGGTGAAGGGGATTGCGAAGCAGGATGAGGCAGGAGCATAGGCGGTAGTCAAAGTATCGCGGTTGAGCATCCAATATTAGCGGCAAGGGGGTGCCTGGGTGAAGGCGCCCCTTTCGTTTTGAACTGGTTCCGGGCTCGAACGACAGGGAAAACACATGGGGAAAACAGGCGGTGAAATCGTAATGCATGCTGAGGCGATGGACGAAGCTTTGGCAAAGCTCGCTGACGGCATTGTCGAGAGCTCTCGGGAGCGGGACAGGCTGGTACTGGTCGGCATCCAGACGGGGGGCGTTCATCTGGCCAGGCGTCTGCAGCGGGCGATTCTCCACAAATACCAACTCACCGTGCCCGTTGGCAGCCTCGATATCAATCTCTACCGGGACGATTGGACCCGCTTGCACACTCAGCCCGTGGTCAAGGCGACGGACCTCCCCTTCGGGATTGACGACCGGGAAGTGATTTTGGTTGACGATGTCCTGTTCACCGGTCGGACCATCCGCGCGGCGCTTGATGCCCTGATTGACTACGGCCGCCCCCAGGCGGTCCGGGTTGCCGTGCTCGTCGATCGGGGGCACCGGGAGCTCCCGATCTTTGCTCAGTTTATCGGCTTACCGCTCGAAACCAGCATCGAGGAGCAGGTGAATGTCCTCCTGACCGAAAAGGACGGCATCGATCAGGTGGTCACGGAACGAGCTTCAGCCTGAGCAGCATGAAGCTTCTTCACCGGCGCCTCAGCCCGCAAAAGAGAAATGGAACTTTTCGGCTGCCGCATCGGCCAACACCTGGCTCAGGCGCGCCATGTTCAGGTTGCCGCCCGTCATGACGGCTACCACCTTCTTACCGGCAAGGCGGTCTCTTATCTTGTAGGCGGCGGCCAGGGTCGCTGCTCCGGCCACTTCCGCCAGATTCTGGGTATAACGCAACGCCATCAGCACCCCGCCCAATAGCTCCTCTTCCGTCAGCAGGACGACGTCCCTGATGCGGTCCTTCAGAATCAGAAAGGGAACTTCGAAAACGGAGCGTGCCGCCAGGCCCTCGGCCACCGTGTCCGCACTGTGAACGACGACCTTCTTACCCTTGCGCCATGCTTCATAGAACGACGGCATGAGTTCGGCCTGAACGCCAATGAGCTCAACCCTGGGATTGATGCCTTCGACCACCTTTGCCAGAGCGGAACAGCCGGTCCCGCCGCCGATGGGCATGAGGATGGTGTCCACATCGGGGAGCTCTTCAAAAATCTCCAGGCCCATGGTGGCGATGCCGGTGATGAGCGCCGGTTCGTTACCTTGGCGCAGGTGGAACATGCCGGTATTCTCCGCCAATTCCTCGCAATAGTCCTGCGCCTCGTAGAAGTCCTGCCCATGTTCGATCAATTGCGCCCCATAGGAGAGGATTTCCGCATTGATGTCAGGATTGTTGTTTTCCGGCACCACGGCGTTGCAGAAAATGCCCCGCTCCTGCGCGGCCCAGGCCACCGCCAATCCGTGATTCCCCCGGGTGGCGACTATGATTCCTCGCTTCTCCACGTCAGGCGAAACATGAGCCATGAAATTGACCGTCCCCCGCACTTTGAAGGAGTTCGTGGGGAGGTGATTCTCATGCTTGACATAAATGCCGGCGTTGAGTTCATCCGAGAGCCTTTTGTAATAGGTCAGATGCGTTCGCTTGAGCACCTGCTCCACAACGTGTCGGGCCTTGAAAATCTCGAGCATATTCACGCGCGGAATCACGTCGTCATAGTGGTGGTTCATGGTCTCTCCCTGTCTTCAATGGCTCCGTTCAATGGTCGGCCGCCTCTCCCCATCGCTCCCGAGGAAGAAACGCCCTTTCCGCGAGTATCGACATCCAGGTTTTCGATCATACACCAGAATCCGCCTGAGCGCCAGAGCCTGAGGCGGCGTCACGATGTCGCCATACTGACCTGCGGACAGGATCTCCAATCAGCACCGGTTCTCCGCCCGATTTTTCCATTGCATCGCTCAGCAGGGGCATGTTAGAGTACTCAACACTATCGGGCGGGAGTAGCTCAGCTGGCTAGAGCATCAGCCTTCCAAGCTGAGGGTCGCGGGTTCGAAGCCCGTCTCCCGCTCCACTTCTACAGCGTAACACGCATTTTCGGACAATGGGGGACGCTCTTTGTTTTTTTGCATTCGAAAATGCAGCGATCTCCAGCTTTTCACGCGTCACGATCTTCATACCTCATGACACCTTTACACCACCATACTGAAAGTTGTCACGGATATCCCCGGGCGACCAGCCAGGTTGGTCGGGAGCGGCCCCAACTCCTCTACCGCCGAAGAGGACAGGGTGCTGTGGGCTCATAGGCGCCGCCTCTTCTTGCCTGATTCGACCATGGCCTGTATTACAATCGCTGTCAACCCGGATACCCATCGCACTAATTGCTCGAACCCAACACTCCGGTGGCCAAGGGATATTGCTGCTGAAGCCGCTCTCGCACTTGCCAGGTCATCCTCGACCAAACCAGTATCGCGCACCAGGCGCTCATCACTCTTCTGATGGATGAACTTGGCACATGACTTCAACTCCAGCAACCCACCTGTACTGCAAATCTGTGGCGGTTTTGAAACACATGACCACCCCTGTGGAGGCATCCTTTGAAGCTTCTGGAATAACCGCTCAACAAACGATGCATGACGCTAGCCACAGGAACAATGACGGCTTTGGGCAATAGATGAAAATGGTTGGGGAACAGGGCCCAGGAATAGCATCGCGTCAGGATCTTGCTGAAAACCTCACCGAGGCGATGCAGGAAATCATCACCTCCCCATCCTCACAGAAGAGCTTCCGGCGCCCTGTGTCGCGCGCGATGATGTGGTGCAGAGCCCTGGCGCATCCATATCTGTTTTGTCCTGGCATGATGCTCTTCTACCATGTTCAAGATCGTGAGCAAATGAAAAATATAAAGGGCGTCCCCTAATACTGTCCGGGCTATAGCTGTTCCCGCAGGGTTCTGACCCTCGTTTCGAGCCATTTGGTGAGGAAGCAGTGGAGAATGGCCACGGCTTTCGAATGGCCTGCGTGCTTTCCCGTGAACACCAGGAATCTCGCCGGGAAGCGCCGAACGAGCGGATTCGAGCTGTCGTGCAGCAGGTTCCGGTACCGGATCCACTCGAGATGGTCGGCCAGCAGCCGACGATGTCTGTGGTTTCTCGCCGCAACGGCCTCGCGCGTAACCCCGCCCGCCTCCTCGTAACTGAACTGTTCCCGCTCGAGAGGGCCGACTTCAACCTTTTGGAGATTGTTGAGCCCGTAATCGCCGGGTCTTTCGAACATGAGTGACGGTGGTTCGAGGAGGAAGCGCTGCGGCAGGAAGACCACCCGCTCCGAGCGAATGTGGCGTTCGACAAAGCGGATGAGGGCGATGACCTCCTCCTTCGTTTCGTGGGGGGTATGATACATGAGGTGGATGTAGTTCTTGATCCCCAGGGCTTTAGCGGCTTCAAGAAGTTCATGCATCGTATTCACCCGGAAGTTTTTTCCGAGCAAATCGACGGTCGGCTGAGAAACCGATTCAACCCCCCAGAACAGGCTGAAACACCCCGCCCGTTTGACGCGCTCGAGCAGGGTCTGACTGAGGCCGTTCACCTTTACGTAACCATACCACCTGATTGCCGGGAGGTTTCTCTGGAGCCGCTCGCAGATCTCCGAGAGACGCTGCGGATTGCCGTTGACACTGGCGTCGGCAAACATGAAATGGGGGTTCCGATATTTCCCGGCAAGGAACTCGAGCTCCCGTGCCACTTTCTCTACCGACTTACAGGTGTAGCGGTCAACCAGACGCCCTGTGCAGAAGGTGCATCGGGAGGGACAGCCTTTTGAGAGCCGATAGGGGAGGAAGAGGGTCTTTTCTCCGGTTACGGGATGATCGTAGCGGTAGCGGTCGAGGTCCAGTCCTTCGAAATCGGGGGCCCGTTCCTCTTCGGCCGGCAACCGGGACGGCGGGTTCACCACCAGGCGCCCGTTTTGGATGTGGACAAGGCCGGGGATTTCCTCGCTGCGAATGCTGATCTTCCCCTGGTACCGTCGGTAGAGCAGCAAGAGCGGCAGTTCGCCGCTGCCTTTGACCCAGTAGTCGGCCAACCCGAAGCGGGTAAAAGCCTCCGGCGGCTTGATGGTGATGTAGGGGCCGCCAAAGACTATTACTAGCCGGGAGTTCACGCGCCGGAGATGAGCGGCGAGGAGCAGGCTCGCCCAGAACTGAGGGTAGCCCACGATGGAAAAGGCGACCATTCCGGCCGGGGATGCCAGACGGCCGCCGTATTTTTCCATAAAGTCCCGCAGCCCCGAATGAGCCCCGAAGCCGTGAAGGGCGGCAAGGAAATCCTCCGTCGAAAAGCCTCTTTCAGGGTTATGGACATCGATCTCTCCCGGCGCCTCGAAGAGATACTCCAAGAGGAGGTCGGTCTGGCTGACCACAACTCCGTGTTCCTTGAGGAAGGCGTAAAGGACGGCCATGCCGTAAGGCAGGAACCGGGTCGGCAGGTAGCGCTTGCTTACCGCCGGCGGGTGGACCAGGACCACCTGCGGGTGGGCGGCTTCGGCAAGAGGCGGTAATGAGCTCATTGATCCTCATCGCAACAATGCTTGCAGAACTGCTCCATGACGGCAAAAGAGCCGGGCCTGTCGAACCGGCAGCTATTTAAGCAAATGGCTGATCAGAAGGCGAAGGGACCAGGTTGTTTTTGAACCGGTCGCCGTTCAGGTGGCGGTCGCGCCTTCGGACCCTGAAGCCGCCTGAGCAGAACCCTGCAAGAGTTCACGTTAGCCCGCCAGGGCGCTGAAGGCTTTTTCAAGGCGGTTGAAGCCCTCTTTGATCTCCTCCAGATCGAGGGCGTAAGAGAGCCGGATGCACTCGTCCTGCCCGAAAGCACTGCCGGGGACGACCGCCAGATGAGCCTCATCCATGAGGTATTCGGTGAGGTCCAAAGAGGATCGGATGATCCCTTTGGGACCCTTTCTGCCGTAATAGCTGCTGCAATCAGGAAAGGCGTAGAAGGCGCCGTCCGGGGTGGGGCAGGTTACGCCGGGCAATTGGGCGAGGCGATCCACCACGTACTGGCAGCGCTCGCCAAAAACCTTGACCATTTCGTCCACCACCTGTTGATTGCCCCTCAGGGCCGCGACACTGGCGTATTGGGCCATGGCCGTCGGATTGCTCGTGGATTGGCTCTGAATGTTGGTCGCCGCCTTCACCACCTGGGCCTCCCCGATGAGGTACCCGATCCGCCAGCCCGTCATGCAATAGGTCTTGCTCACCCCGTTGACGATGAAGATGCGATCCCGCAGGGCCGGGCTGACGGTCGCCAGGCTGACCCATTCGTGGCCGGCAAAAAGGATGCGGTTGTAGATATCATCGGAAACGATGCCCAGCTGCTCATGTCTTTGGAGCACCTCGGCCAGGGCGGTCAGGTCGTCGCGGCCCAGGTAGGCGCCGGTGGGATTTGAGGGACTGTTCAGAATGAGAAGCCGGGTGCGCGGGGTGATCGCCCGTTCCAGCTGTTCCGCCTGCAGCCGGAAGCCGTTGTCCTGCCGGCATGTCACGAAGACCGGCTTGCCGCCGGCCAGCTCAACCATCTCCGGATAGGAAACCCAGTAGGGGGCCGGAATGATCACTTCGTCCCCCGGGTCCAGGATGGCCTGAAAGACGTTGTAGAGAGAGTGTTTCGCCCCGCAGGAGATGAGAACGTTTTCCCGGCGGTAGGTAAGGCCGTAGTCGGTCTCCATCATCTGCAGCACGGCATCTTTCAGCTCATCGATGCCACCCACCGCGGTGTAGCGGGTGTGGCCGTTGTGCATGGCCTTGACCGCAGCGTCCTGAATATGCCGCGGGGTATCGAAATCCGGCTCACCCACGCCAAAATTAACGATATGGACCCCCTGCTTCTTCAAGGCATTGGCTTTGGCATTGATCGAGAGGGTTGCCGATGGTTTGATGCTTGCGACCCGTTGCGCCAGTTTCATGGCTGTATCCTCTTCTTTGGTTGCTTAAGGTCCGATAGGTCCTGTGTGCCGGACCGAGATAAGATATAGGCCCCGGGCGGGGGCCGTCATCCCTGCCAAACGGCGATCGCCGCTGGCAAGGACCCTCTGAAAAGCCGCCCAATCCATCTTGCCTTTGCCGACCTCGACCAGCGTTCCCACCAGGTTCCTCACCATGTGCCTCAAAAAACCGTTGGCTTCGAACCGGAAGATCACATGGTCCTGGTCAGGCGTCTCGAGGACCGCCCGATAGATTTCGCGTTCGGTTGAGGTCACCGACGATCCGGCGGCCATGAAGGCGGAGAAGTCATGGCGCCCCGTTATGGCGGCAAGGCATGCCGCCATGGCCGGCCGCTCGAGGGGCTTGCGAAGGTGCCAGGCAAAATGGCGCTCGAGGGCCGAGGGCTCCGGTCGATTCAGAATCCGGTACTCATAGGTTTTGCTGAGCGCCGAAAAGCGGGCGTGGAAAGCGTCGGCGACCTCTTCCGCGTGCAGCACCACGATATCGGCGGGCAGCAGGCTGTTGAGGCCCCGCTGGATTTCTCCCGGCGCCAGTGAGGTGCGAGCGTAAAAATTGACCACCTGTCCCCGAGCGTGGACCCCGGCATCCGTTCGCCCCGAAGCCCGAGTCCCGACAGGCCCCCCGAAGATGACTGCCAACCGGGATTCCAGAACCTCCTGGATGGTCAGCACCCCCAGCTGCCGCTGCCACCCATGGTATTGCGAACCGTCGTACTCCAAAGTCAGTTTGAAGTTGCGCCGCATTTGGCTCATGGCTCATAGCTCATAGCTGATGGCTCTGGTTCTTGGTTTTGGCGGGCGATGCAGGGGCAGTGTTACAGTGGCTGCCGGGGGCAGGGGGTCGCCGCGATACACCAAAACCAGTCTGTCCCTTCCCGCAAGCATGATCAAGACAACTACCCCGGTCCTCCAACAATCCTCAACCGCGAAAAGCCAGTTACCAAGAGCCAAGAGACAACCGCCACCTACGGTTGCCAGGGGGCATGATCGAGCCCCAGGGTCTCTGGCATGCCGGTCATGAGGTTCATGTTGCAGACTGCCTGGCCGGAGGCTCCCCGCGTCAGGTTGTCAATGACAGAAACCACGATCACCCGGCCGGTGCGGTCGTCCAAACGCCAGCCCAGGTCGCAGTAGTTGCTGCCGCGCACCTGGAGGGTGGTGGGCAGGTCTCCGCGACCGCTCACGCGCACGAAGGGCGCTTCCCGATAAAAGGCCGCATACGCCTCGTCCAGGTGAGCGCCGGTGACCTCGTCGCACACCGTGGCATACACCGTGCTCAAAATGCCTCGGCTCATGGGGACGAGATGCGGGGTAAAGGTCAGGTGTACCGTCTCCCCGGCCAGTTCGCTCAGTTCCTGCTCGATTTCCGGGGTGTGCCGATGCTCGGCGACCTTATAGGCCTTGAAGCTGTCACTCACCTCACAGAAATGGACCCCCAGGGACGCCCCCCGACCGGCCCCCGTGACCCCCGACTTGGAATCGGCAATGAGACTGCGGGGATCGATGAGGCCCTTCTTGAGGAGGGGGGCCGCGGCCAGAATGATGCTCGTCGGATAACAGCCGGGGTTGGCCACCAGGCGGGCCGTTCGGATGCGCTCGCGATAGAGCTCCGGCAAACCGTACACGGCTTCGGCCAGGAGCTCCGGGGTCTGGTGCGGCTGGTACCAGGCGCCGTAGACCTGAGCGTCCCGCAGACGGTAGTCGGCGCTGAGATCGACCACCTTGACGCCCCGCTCGAGCAAGTCCGGAACAATCGCCATGGCGGCCTGATGGGGCAGGGCGGTGAACACCAGGTCCGCGTCCGCCGCCAGGATATCGGGGGCGGTCGGCGCGAAGGTAAGCCGGCAATGCCCTCTGAAGGCGGGATAAACGGCATCCAGGCGCTGGCCGGCCTGCTGCCGGGAAGTGATGGTGGTCAATTCGACCTGCGGATGATGGCTCAGGATCCGGATCAGTTCAAAACCCGTATAGCCGGATGCGCCGGCAATGGCCACACGCAACATATGAGCACCTCGCCGAATAAACAGAGGGGTACCAGGCCGCGCCTGGTACCCCTGATCGTCTTCCTGAACGGCCGACGATGGCCGCTCGTGCTTTTCCGTTTGAACTTGTTATCCTTGCTCAGCTCTAGCGTTTGGAATACTGGAAGCGGGCTCTGGCACTGCGCAGACCGTACTTCTTGCGCTCTTTCACGCGGGGGTCGCGGGTCAGGAACCCGGCTCGCTTCAGCACTTCCCGAAATTCCGGGTTGAATTCCAGCAACGCCTTGGAAATGCCGTGGCGAATGGCGCCAGCCTGGCCGGAGTTGCCTCCGCCATGTACATTGACCGCCACGTCCATCTTGCCAAAGGTGCCGGTCAGCACCAGCGGCTGGAAAATCACCATCTTCGCGGTCTCGCGGTCGATGTACTCATCGAGCGGCTGCCTGTTGATGACGACGCGGCCTGCTCCGGGCTGCAGCCAGACCCTGGCCACCGCGGTTTTCCGTTTCCCTGTCGCGTAAAACCGTTGTTCCGCTATCACTCAACTCACTCCATTCGTGGGGTCGTTCCTATGGTAACACCTTTTGGGGCTGCTGAGCCTCGTGAGGATGCTCGGCCCCGGGATAAATCTTCAGCTTCTTGATAAGCTTCCGTCCCAACCGGTTCTTGGGCAGCATGCCCCAAACCGCCAGGCGAATCAGGCGCTCGGGCTTATCCTGGTTCAGCTTCTTCGCGGTGATCGCCCGCAACCCGCCCATATAGCCCGTGTGCCGGTAATAGGTCTTCTGATCCCATTTCCGACCGGTCAGCTGGATCTTCTCGGCATTGATCACCACCACGAAGTCGCCCGTATCCACGTGCGGGGTAAAATTTGGTAAATGCTTCCCCCTGAGTCGCATGGCAAGGTGGGAGGCAAGCCTGCCCAGCACCTGATTCTCGGCATCAACCAGGACCCATTTGCGCTGATCGGGCTCAAACTTGGCACTCATTGTTTTCATTAGAATATTCTCCACCCTCGAAGAAAATATGACATTCGAAGCAGTGATCTATAAAGGATCGACCGGAGCTTGTCAAGCGCGTTGTGGCAAGTTGTCACAAATATCGCATTGCCTCTGGTTCCGGCCGCGTGGTCTGCGGGACTGCTCAGGGAGCTTAAGGAAGGCGGGCCAGCTTGACGGTGGTATTCTACCAGGAGCTCCTGCTGGAGCCCAAGGAGCCCATGGCCTGGCCGCTGCCGATGGTACCCAGGCCCAGGAGATTGATGGAAACCAGGAAACGGTTCTCGTCCGCTTCCCGCTCAAAAATAAGGCCGATCCCCCAGCACCCATGAGTATAGCGGATGCCGTAGCCCTGGCTGTAGAGTTCCTGATTCTTGACGGAATAGTCGTGATAGGTATTGAGGGTAATGCCGGGCAGGACCTTGAGCCCGATTTCGGCAATGACTTCGTCGATG
Organism: uncultured Syntrophobacteraceae bacterium; assembly: GCA_964505935.1. GTDB lineage: Bacteria > Desulfobacterota > Syntrophobacteria > Syntrophobacterales > Syntrophobacteraceae > JADGQM01. The sequence goes on along the minus strand of CAZDKX010000029.1, from coordinate 13,342 downwards.
GGAAAGTCATGCCGATATTGATAGCCCACCCGAAACGTCTGGCCGTGCCCGCTGTCCAGAGTCACGAAAAAATCATGCTGTTTCGTCCGCCCTTCGTCGGGCATCAGAACGGCGTTGTAGGTCAGGCCCAGGTAGCTTTTGGGCATCACGTCCAGGCGAAAAAAGAGGTCCGCGAAGCCGGATCTGGGATCGGGATTGAATTCCTCATCCAGAGGCGGCTGCTCGATGTTGTACTGCTGAAGCAGCTGGAGCCGGGCAACCTCACGATAGCTGGTCACCGGCTGGTTCTGGGCATCCATTTTGACCTCCTTGGTGGTCAAGAAGGTCGAAAAACCAAAGAGGAGGTCATGGCGAGCCTGGTCGCGGTCCAGTTTATCAAAGGAGGGGAGGTTCGTCTGGCTGACTTTTGGGACATACTGGTAGATGACCTCGGGGCGCAGGGCATGCTGGAGGGCCTGGTAGTTCCCCAGCTCCAAAGGGTAGACGCGATTCACCCGACTGCTGAGGTCGACGCGGACGTCGGACAACAGCCGTCCCTGCCAGGCACCGGGATCGCGCGACTCTTCCTGCCAGTTCACCCAGTAGGAAGTGGAACGCATCCCCGCCGAAGTCTCGACGTCCAGATAGGACTTCCAATGGAGCGGGTAGGCCAGGCGCGGGTGAAGATCCAGCCGTCCGCCCGTGGTTCCCTGATTCCGCCAGTAATCGGTCAAGGAGCTCTGCATCGTGTAATAAACCGGCAGTTGGTCAATCCAGGTGGGAGTCGCCGTGAAGGAAAGCGAAGGCAGCTGCTGTAGGCCCACATTCTGGAGACTGCGGTTGGTCTGGTCCCAGTAGCGGGTGTCCAGGCTGAGCAGCGCGGATTCAAAAGGCCGTTCCAGGTAGAGCGTGGATTCCCGGTAGGAGACCGTCTTATCATTAAGGATGCCGCGTCCGAAGTGGTTCTGGAAGATGTGCTCGGATGTCCTCTCCGAGGTAGAACCATTGACAAATTCCTTCAGATAGTTTGAATCACTGAGCATATCCACATCAAGCTTGCCTTGGATCAGGTTCGGGAGCTCGAAGTTGTAGCGAGTTCGCAGCCAGTAACGGTTTCTCGTCTCCAGTGGATAGCCGTGCTGTTCCTGGAAGGAGGCGCTGGCACCGTCGTTCAGGTAATTGAAAAGGAGGATGCCTTCGCCGAACTGCTGATTATTGATGCGGTACTCGAGCCCGCTCATGAAGCCTCTTTTTTCCATCATGCGCCCGAAGATCGTTGCATCCATATCCTTGCTGATCGCCCAGTAGAACGGTATTTCACCTTCGACGCCGTTGAGGGTGGAAGACCCGATCCACGGCAGCAGCAGGCCCGACTGGCGTTCCTGCTTTACGGGCAGCACCATGAGCGGAGTGTACAACAGTGGTACACGGCGGGCCCAAAAGGAGGTGTTGGTAACCCAGGCGTATCCACCCATCTCCACTTTCATCTTGTCGTATTTGATCTTCCAGTCGGCGTCTGCCGGGTTACAGGTGGTGAGGAAGCCATCCAACAGTTCATAAACATTCGGCCCGGTTTTGGCGATGGACTTGCCGTCGACATAGAAGTGGGTATCGGCAAAGTAGACCATGCCTCCGTCTACCCAGCCGGTTTCCGCATCGAGGTCCCAGATGATGTGCTCCCCCTCCAGCCAGTTTCGGCCAAAGCGGAGCAGCGCCTTTCCCTTCAACTCAACGTCTTGTTTCTGGGCGTCCAGCCGTGCCCAGTCGGCCTGAATCGAGCGATCTCCCGAGCTGACCCGTACGTTGCCCTCCGCCTCGTAAAGCTTCTTCTCCTGTTCATAGGTGATCTTATCGGCCTCGACCGTCCAGGCCTCTCGCGAGGTGCTCAGGACGGCTCGCGGCGAGAGGCCCCCCTGGAGGAGGTTCTGAGCCGATGCGGGCAAAGGAGTTACCAGGAGGCCCAGCAGCACGAGAAGGCCGGCCAAAGCCCGGTTAAGGCCGATTGGAGGATGGTATGGCATGCTGGGTGCAGCGTCCTTGCTCAAGACGGTCATCCTTGCCACATTTCACCTGCCGCAACAGGGGGGGGCTGGAGCAGTTCCTTGACTTCACCGGCAAAGTAAAGGGAACCGGCTATGCAGATCACATCCTCGGGTGCGGCGAACGCCTTGGCCTGCTGGATGGCCGTGCCCGGGTCGGGAATCACATAATGTCTTTGCAGGTATGGCCTGGCGAATCGCCTCAGGGTTTCAGGATCAGCCGCCCGGGCATATTTCGGCTGAGTGAAGATGGCGGTTTCAGCACCCGGCAGCAGGCGGTTGAGAATGCCGCGGATGTTCTTATCCGCCATGATACCCAGCACGAGATGCAGGCGACGCTCGGGATAGGCTCGCTTGAGAGCGCTGCGCAGGCATTCGGCGCCGTTGGGGTTGTGAGCCCCATCCAAAATGACCAAAGGCTTTTCCTGCAATACTTCCAGCCGTGCCGGCCAGTAGACCTGCAGAAAGCCCTGCCGCAGCGCTTCCGCATTCAGGGTGAACGTGTTTTCCTTTTCCAGCACCTCGAGGGTTGCCAGGGCCAGAGCGGCATTATGGAACTGATGCCACCCGCTGAGATTCAGATCCAGTGATGGGAAGCGCCATTTCAGTCCCTGGTAACGGAAGGATCCGTCAGGGTTGCGTTTCACCCGGAAATCCTTGCCCAGTCGATAGAGCGGGGCTTTCTCCCGCAGGCAGGTGGCTTTGAGGATGGCCTGCACCTGCGGTTGGCGGGCGCCGATGACAACCGGAACCTGATGTTTGATGATCCCTGCCTTCTCACGGGTAATCGCCGCCAGGGTAGTTCCCAAATACTCCTCGTGATCGAAGGCAATATTGGTGATCACACTCACCCCTGGTCGAATCACGTTGGTGGCATCGAGGCGTCCTCCCATGCCCACTTCGATAATCGCCCAGTCCACCTCCTCTTCCGCAAAATAATGGAAGGCCATAGCCGTTACCATCTCAAAGAAGGTGGGAGGCTCGAGATCGTCAACAACCTGGCGAACCCGCTGGTAGACCTCCAAAATGCGCTCCGGCGGCGCTTCCCTTTCGTTGATCCGGAAGCGTTCAGTGAACCGCACCAGATGAGGAGAAGTGTAAAGGCTGACACGCAAGCCATGCTGCTTCAATACACTGGAGAGCGTCGCGGCAGTGGAACCCTTGCCATTGGTCCCTGCAATATGGATGCAGCGCAGACGATGGTGCGGGTTGCCCAGCCTGGCGAGCAGATTCTCGGTGCTGTTCAGCCCGAACTTGATGCCGAATTTCTGAAGACTGTAGAGGTAATCAAGTGCATCTTCATATGGGGATGAAGGGGTGTGGACCATTTTCGTCTTCCCTGCAGCGGTGCTTTGGCAGATCTTGAAGTGCTCAGAAAGCTTCTCATACCATACTTTGAGGAGACACAAAACGAAGAAGTGGTCATGCGGGGGGACAATCGCTTCCTGGATTTCGAGGATTTGTCTGTGTTGAAGAGGACGGGTCCGACAAGGTGAGAGACTGTCCAAGAACAAACGTTACTCTTATGTTTCTGGACGATCACTAAACGAAGGGCTGGCAGGGAAGCGAAAGTTCCGGCGAGAGACGATCGCCTTCATCGAAGTTCGATAGTTCCGGCGATACCGTCCACAACCCTGCCAATGATGGCGGCAGCGGCAATGCCGTTCGCTTTGAGGTCGGCAAGCAGGGCAGGGGCCTGGTCTTCGGGGAGCGCAATGAGGAGGCCTCCTGAGGTTTGGGCATCGGCCAGGAGGTCCAGCAGCACGGGATCGAGGGTTTCATCCCGGTGGATCTGATGCGCGCAATAGTCGCGGTTGGCGTAGCTGCCGGCGGGAACCAACCCCATCTGGACCAGGTCGTGAGCTTCGGGAAGCAGGGGTACCCGGTCGACATGGAGGGCGATGCGGACGCCGCTTGCCACAGCCACCTCCAGGGCATGGCCGAGCAGGCCGAAGCCGGTGATGTCGGTGCAGGCGTTGACGGCATAGCGAGCCATGAGCTCAGCTGCTTTCCGGTTGAGGGTTGCCATTGATGCGACGGCTTCCCGTTCGACCGGGGCCGAAATGAGGCCGGCTTTGATGGCGGTGGCCAGCACGCCCGTCCCGATCGGTTTGGTGAGAATCAAGGCATCGTCCCGCTTGGCCCCGGCATTGGTCAAGACGCGATCCGGGTGAACCAGACCGGTCACCGAAAGACCGTACTTGATTTCCGCATCCTCAACGCTGTGTCCGCCTATCAGGACTGCTGCGGCGGCGTGGATTTGTTCAATTCCTCCCCTTAGAATGTCGCCGAGGATGGCCTTATCCATGCTCTGGATGGGAAAGCAGACGATGTTCATGGCCGTCAGCGGGCGGCCACCCATGGCATAGACGTCGCTCAGCGCATTGGCTGCGGCGATGCGCCCGAAATCGTAAGGGTCGTTGACTACCGGGGTGATGAAATCAATGGTCTGCACCAGCGCCACATCGGCGCTCAAACGGTAGACCCCGGCGTCGTCCGAAGTTTCCCGGCCAACGAGCAGGTTGGGGTCCTCTTCGAGAGGCAGCCGTTCCAAGATTTCCGCCAGGTCGCCCGGACCGATCTTAGCGGCTCATCCGGCGGCCCGCACCGTTTTCGCCAGTTCTATGGGTGCCTGCTTCATCACATCACACTGATTACTTTATCCGCCAACTGCAGGGCGGTGACGATATCGAGCATGTTGGTGGTTTCTCCCACCTGCTTCTTCTCCAGCAGTCCGAAATGATTGAGGCAGGTCCCGCAGACCAGGATCTGCACCCCATCCCTTTCGAAGTCCCGGAGGGCGGCAAGCGATTCCGAGCCTTCCACCGCCAGTTTGACACCGCCGTTCAGAAAAATCAGGCGCCACAGTTCCGGTCCCAGTTCCTTCAAGGTGCCGATGAAGTTAAACAGCAGCTTGCTCCCGAGCAGGTCATCCCCCCGCCCCAGATGATCCGTTCCGACCACCACTGCGATTCTGCATTCCTCATCCACCGGTGGAGCTGCCACCTCACACGTTGCTGTTGCTTCATCCCTGAGTCCCGTCACTTCGAAGTGACCATCGTTCTGGACGACATTAACCTGATAGCCCACGCGACCCAGGAAACGGCTGACGTTCTCCCTGGCGGCAAGATTATCCACCAACACGCTCAGGTGGGCAACTCCGCCGCGTTCCACCATTTCCTTCGTCCTCAGCACCGGGTTGGGGCACGCAAGCCCACGACAATCCAGGATTTCTTCGGCCATCTGCATCCTCGCTCCACACGATTGTTCGATAAGGGTCATCACGTCACATCCGACCCATGATTTCTAAGCTGGTGCAGCGCAAGGATCAAATTGCAAATACCGATGACTCAAACATCTTTCCATAGAAATTGTCGATGGAACAGCATAATTGTCATGGGAAATGGGGAGAAATCTCACTGGATTTCGGCCTCATCGACAGCATGGTAGGCCGACAGCTGGAAATGTTTCCCCGCAGCTTCAAGGTCTTAAGGCAATTCCCTGGTCCTGCTGCCCCGAAGTGGTGTTCCAGTAAGCTCGAACCACGTCAAGGGTAGTCAGGAGGGCCGGTTCCTCACGCAGTTCGAGGACCCACCAGTCACAGGCGAGGCTGCTCAGGACGTCGAGGCGATGGCGAAGGTCATCGAGGTGTTCGGGAGGGACATGCCGGTCGTCGCGCTCCTCATGATACAGGTGGGCGTTGACAATCCTTCCCGGATGGGGCGCGACAAAGTCTTCAAACGTATACTTCTGGGTCTCCACTGAGGAGCAGACTCGGGCATGGCCGATATCCAGGGTGATCCCGGCCTGAGACTTGCGAATGAGCTTCTCGAAGAGCTCCGGTCGGCTCGACCAGCCCCAGGCAAGATTTTCCAGGCAAACCGTGAGGCCCAGGCTGTTGCCGTAGCTGACCAGCTCGGCGAGCGCCGTGAGCGTTCTCTCCCAGGAAAGTCCCACCGTGGAATCTCTCCCCAGGCCAAGGTGGATAGTCATGTGCCGGGCCTCGATCCGGGATAGCACCGTGCAGGCAAGGCGAAAGATCTCCATGGCATACTCGGCCCTGCTGCTCTCCGCATCACCCAGATCAACCGCCTCGAAAGCCAAGTGGTAGCGAACCTCCAGCGGGTGTAACTGGGCGATCTTTCTCCGCAGCCGTGACTCTTCAAGAGGGGTTCGGGGAAGGTCCTCCACCTTAAGCGTCCAGTCCACCCCGGCGAAGCCGTTGGCCTGAGCCAGGTGCTTGAGGGTTGGAACATCGGAGATAAAATTGCACAAAGCCAGTTTGGGCCGGTTCAAAAGCGTTCAACCTATGAAATAGCTTCGAAATTTCCCGGCAGGACGCCAAGGGCGGCATGCTGTCGCCTGCACTTGCCACCTTGCCGCTCACGAAGCAACCTTTTAACATCTCTCAGCGCCATTCTGAAATCGATAATTTCAATGAGAGGGTGCGTCAGTGATTGGCAAAGGCAGCGCGAAAGGCAATAGAGCCACCTCAATGCTTCATCCTCTTCGTGCGCTGGTTGTATCGAAAGGAGCTGGAGTGAGGCAACTTATTCCTGGACAGTGGGTTGCCATTTCAATCGGGGTGTTCGAACACCACCTTGCGGAAAAAATTGACGAGCTCCTGTTTGCGATTGCGCTCCTCGAGCTGACAGGGAATCAGCTTTTTCGGGGGCCAGCGCAGCAGCGACATTTCATATTCCATGATTTCCCCGTATCCATTGTTGAGATACCAGGCATACATGAGGCCGAAGAGCAGCCCCGGGGGGGTAAAGCCTTCCCTGCCGTTCAGTGTCAGCCGGTAGGTCCTTGCGTCCTGCGGGCTGGGGATCATGCGGGAGAGAACGAGATAGGTGTGCAGGGCGGTGTCGCTGAGGAAACACTCCCGCTCTTCCGCCGGGCGCAGCCTGATTTCGTAGCAGCGAGCGCCCCAATCAGCTTCAGAGCCCTGGTCAAGCCACCGGCGCTTTTCCAGATAGCGCCCCAGTAACGACTCACCCAGGGCAATCAGCAGATTCCCCTTCAGCCGGTCCGGTTCATGCTGCAGCTGCTCATGGAGCTTCAGTATCCCGTCTTCGGGGTCATAATAGCCGAGCACCGTGTCCCACTCATTGCTCCTGCCCCACTCGACCGCGGGAATGATGCGGGCGCCTCGGAAAAACTTGAAATGATCCATGCGAATGTCACGGTTCTCCCAGACAACCTCCTCGAACACCCGCCGCAACGCCTGGGGTGAAAACCGCTTATCATCAAGCGCTGCGCTGACGGCCTTCCGGTAGTTGCACAGGGTGGGGGCATGGATGGGGGCACCGCCCCGAGCCCGGCGAAGGAAACCTGAAGGGGAAGGGGATTTGCGCTTCAGGTTGAACTGCTCATGGGCGAACATGAGCGCTCGGACGGCTAGAGCAAACTTTTGAGGATCATGGTGCATGACCTGAGCGAGCCGCAACCGCTCTCTGGAGTAGATGGTTGCCTCGATCGGCAGCACACCGAAGCGCTCCACCCGATCCCGGTCAAGATAGATGGGGCCCTTGCCCTCCAGCGCGTACCGGCTGAGCACGTTGCCGGGCACGTGTTCAAGATTGGCACCCAGGACAACATCAAAAAGACCTTCCGCCCCCCCGGGCACATTCTGTTCGTATGCCTCCACCAGCTCGGAGACATAGAACCCTCGATGCCTGCCGCGCCGTGATATGTCGGTCTCTCCCTCCTGAATCCAGAAGTTGGCTCCCAGGACCTTCAAAGCCTGATGATTTTCCTTGATCGCCTCGACAATCGCCGGCAGCTGTAAAATCGGCATGATGCTCGTGTACAGGCTCCCCGGTGCGAAAAGGATGAGGTCGGCCTCCCGGATGGTCTGGCAAAGGCTTTGATTCACGACCGGCGGCCCACAGAATTCCACGGCCACCCCATCGATGGGGAAGTCCCGCCGGCACAGTCCCGCTTTCCATTGACCGCGAACGGCGACCCCGTTGCTGTAACGCAATACCAGCTGGCCTGGTGTGGCCGTGGCCGGATGCAGGCGGCCGGGGGTCACCCCGATTGCCCTGCCCAGGATGTCGAGCCCTTTCTGGATGGCCTCTAAATCCGGTGGCTCACTCTCCCTGCCGGGTGCTTCTTTGTATATGGCGGCCGTGAGCAACAGATTTCCCAAGCAGTGCCCGCCGGCTTCTATGGGGGGTCCGCTCCCTTCTGGAGTGACGTATTGACCCAGCGAACCCAGCAGTCTTGCCAGGGGTTCGGGGCAGGATCTTCTCAGGTTTTCGGGCACTACCAGAAGCGGGTGGGCGGCACTGGTTGAATCATTGCGAATAGCGGGAAAGCGGTGGTTGAAAAGGCGATGAACGAGCCGTACGAGCTGCCGGGTCTCGACGTCGCCGAGGCCGTAGGTTGCCTGGAGTTCTTTGAACATTATCAATGATAACAGCTGCTTGCGTAAGTCACCCACGCCGATGAGGGGGAGTTGCTGCAACAGCAGACCGGTCGATCCGCCATCGTCGGTCGTGCACACCACGACGTCAAGGCAAGGAAACTCCTGTTTCAGGCCGATGAAGGGATTGTCGGGCCAATCGTCCAATTGGGAATTCCCGCCAACCACGGTGGAAAGCCCCGTTCCTCCGCCGAAGGCGACCACCCGGGTGCCGCGGCAGGTGAAGCCATAGGCATCCTGAGCCAGGCGGGAAAGGGAGCCTTTATCCGAGCCCTTGGGAAGAATCCCGTTGATAACGGCCTCCAGAAGCTGCTCAACCTGCTTGCCAAGTTGCTCCAGTTTCATTCCGGGCAAAGCCTCCATATTCCAGACCTCGTCATGGTGATGTCCGTTCCCGTTCCCGGACCTTTACCTGGCACCTGGTGGCCCTCCCTGCCCGGGTTGGACAATAAGCTGTTCTGTAACACGATGTCAGCAAGGATTTCAATTGGCAGTCGGATTCCCTCTGCATTTCAACCGCAGGGATCAGCACCCCTTTTCTGGTTGCCCTGAGGCGACAGGCAAGCTAACATCTCCCATCCGGACAATCAGCCAGGCTGAAGGCGTTTCGTGGGGTGCCCGGAGAGGCGTGTTTGCAGGGGCAACAGTCGGAAAAGAGAGGAGGGGCAGCATATGAGGCTTGATGACGAGCGAGAGAGCGACAATGTCGAAGACCGCCGTGGGGAAGGCGGCGTCAGCGGCGGTGGTTTTGGGGTCGGTCGGGGCGTCGGCATCGGGACGCTCATCATCGCCGTGGTGGCGAGCTACTTTCTTGGGGTTGACCCATCGATGCTGATCGGCCTCTTCTCGGGCGGCGGTTCGCCGGCACCCCAGTCGGTGACCGCGCGCAAACCTCCGGCCAATGACGAAATGGCCGTCTTCGTCTCGAAGGTGCTGGCGGAAACCGAGGATACCTGGCGCGGGATCTTCGAGCAAGCCGGCCGCCAGTACCAGGATCCGAAGCTCGTCCTGTTCACCGGCGCAACCCCGACCGCCTGCGGTACCGGCCAGACGGCTTCGGGACCGTTCTATTGCCCGCTCGACCGCACGGTCTACATCGATCTTGCTTTCTACCAGGATTTGAAGACCCGCTACCGAGCCCCCGGGGATTTTGCCCAGGCCTATGTGATTGCGCACGAGGTCGGCCACCATGTGCAGAACCTGCTTGGCATCATGGAGAAGGTGGAAGCCATGCGCAGTCGTGTCGGGGAGGCCCAGGCCAACGCTTTGTCGGTGCGCCTCGAGCTCCAGGCCGATTGTCTGGCCGGGATCTGGGCCTACCATACCAGTCGCACTCGCAACATCCTGGAGGCCGGCGATCTCGAGGAAGGGCTGAACGCGGCCAGTGCCATCGGTGACGACCGCATGCAGCTGCAGGCCCAGGGCTACGTTGTGCCCGACGCCTTCACGCACGGCAGTTCAGCCCAGCGCGTTGCCTGGTTCAAGCGCGGTCTCGAGAGCGGTGATTTCGGCCAATGCAACACCTTCGAAACCCGGCGGCATTGATCAAGGCGTTTCCTCAGGCCTCGGGGTTTGAACGGTGGAGCGCGCGCAGGGTCGCCAGCCGCTCCTCGACCTGCTCTGCCTTTTGGGTCAGTTCGTCGATCAAGGTGGTGAGTTCTTCCTCCCAACTGCGATTCAACATCAGCTTGAGGGACTCGATGAGCTTCTGGGCATGGCGTTGCCAGAGTTTCCGGTAGCGCCGGTAGAAACGGAATCCCAGGATGAGCTGGAGCAGGAGGAAGCTCCCCAGGGCGGCAAAGCCCCGGGGGCTGAAGAGGGTCTGGATGAGCGCCGTGACGAAACCGAGCAGCCCGTACCAGCTCGGATGATCGATCAGGCCGGCGAGCCCCGCCTGGCCGCTCAGGGCGATGAGCAGACCTACGAAGAGGGCCAGGTGCGAGAGGTACTGGATGGCTCGGAAGCCGGTGAAGGCCGGGGCCCACTGCTGGTCGAGAGCTTCGGTCAGAATCCTTTGCCAGCGCTCAGTCAGCTTTTGCCATTTTGCGGCGGCATCGAAGAGGGTTTCCTGAGGCTCCCCCATCGCTGACGGCAGCCCCCGCTGCAGGACTTGGTAGGTCATGCGATGCTCCACCCGCTCCAGTTCGTGCCGCAGAGAGTCAAAAGCCGCCTGCTGGGGTAGCAGGTCAGCGGCCTTCCCCAGCCGGTCGGAGCGGTCGGTCAAGCGCTGCCAACTGCCGACGGCCGCTGCCACGCCATGGCCAATGCCGACCAGCGCCTGCTCCGGTGCCGGCTGCGGCAAGAAGTCGTCAGGGTTTCGCGCCAGGGCGCGCGCAAACACTTCCTGCCCCACCCGTGTCCACTCGGCTCGCCGATGCTCCAGTTCGGCCACCGCATCCCGGAGCACGCCGTGCAGCAGCCCGAGCCCCAGGACCTCTTTCTCCAACACCTCGGTCAGCTGCCTCACTTCCGCGTCCAGGTTGGCCGCCTTGATCTGGGTCAGCTCCTTGGCATCGCGCAGCCGAAAGAGCTGATCGTGGAAATGCCACAGCTGGTTCCAGGGCGAGGCCGCGCCCGCCTCCCCGCCCTCGCGCGCCGAAACGGCATAGATGATGGGATGATCCACGCCATTGGCCCGCAAATGCTGGCTGAACCCGGCTGTCACCGCGCTCAACTGGGCATGGCCGGTCATTGGGTCGCCCTCGGGAAAGAGGAGGTCCACCTTGTTCAGCACGAAATAGAAATTCTGCCTTGCCTTGGGCACTTCCCGGAGAAAGGTGTAGAATTTTTCATCGGCATATTTCTCTGGGGTGGTGACCCAGATGAGCAGGTCCAGGTGTTCCAGGAATTGCAGGACCTGCTCCCGATGGGCGCTCAGCAGACTGTCAAAGTCGGGCAGATCGCAGAGGAGGATATGGCGGACCGCGTCGGCTTCGTGGGTGATTTCGCGCCGGGGCTGGGAGCTTTTGATGAGGGCTTCCGGCAGGGGCATGGTGGCGTGGTGATAGATCAGCACCTGCTCGGTGTGGGGACGGCGATGACTGGTGGAAGCGATGGATGCCCCGGCCAGGGCATTCATCAGGGTGGACTTGCCGACCCCGGTACCCCCGAGGAGGCCGACCACCAGCGAGCTCTCCGCCACGGCCTCGAGTTTGCGGATCAGTTTGAGCGAATCCTCGAGCAGCCGTTCCCTTTCCTCATCGGACAGAGAAAGCAGATTCCCCTGCCGGAGCAGGGCCTGAACGCGCTGCAGATCGGTTTGTAGTCCCTGGGCGGAACGCACCGGCTTGTTACCTCCCTGAACCTGAGTTACCTCATTAGGCCAACCTTCGGTAAAGCTCAGCGTTCTTCTTGAGGACGTACTCGACTGCCGTCTGAAATGAGTCCTCGGGTTGAGCCAGCAAATCTCTGATACTCGCAGCGACCAGTTCCTCAGGGGTAACGCGGAGCTGCCCCGCGACCTCCTTCAATCTCGCGAAGCGATCGTCGGATATGCCCACCGTCAGGTTTGTCATTTCCGCTCCTTTCTCAGGACTTCATTTCGTATGACGCTACGGTTGCACCGGATCACACCGCGCGGTCCATGAGCTTTAGGTAGAATCGTCGTCTGTGTACCGCTTGCTGTGGTCTAAGAATCCAATGGCCTGTTACTGGTTGGCGCCCAAGCCACCGGCATCCAGTTCATCGTTCAAGTCCAGATCCTCAAGTTTCCCTCCATTGAAAAAGCTCAGCGGCGACGCGCCAAAGGCCGTTCGGATGGCGGCAACGCCCCTTCCGGCGCAGTCCTTTGCATTTCCCTTTCGTAAATCAACGCTTAGCTGGTTGTCCAGTTTTGGGGATCACAGTAGACTAATGGCATTTCAAATAGCCTTGAAAAACGGGATCTTTAAAAAAATTCTCAACTGCAAGATGGATTGCATAAGCCGCTGCATAATCCGCGAGGGGGCCACCTGATTCACCTACGTAGGTTTGAGTGTAACTTATCTCGGGAACATTGACTTTAATTTTGCAGACCGACCCAAAGGTCCAGACACCTTCTTGGGATTTAAGTTCTTCAAGGGAAACTATTATATCACTACCAGAACCAACCTTTATATTGCTTTCCCTAAGCCTATTTTCGATATACTTTACAATATCATTTGTAAACTCTCTTGGGATGATATACATCCTGCATCCCATAAAATGGTCAATACAATATTTATCAGTATTTGATTCGCCATTTACCACTGTAAAGGATTTTGTGTTCTGACATTTACTATCAGCTGATAGATCTGTTTTGTGAGTTTGTAGTTTACTGTGAAGCATTTCGGTATCCAGCCGTTTTGAAATCATTGTGTTTACATTAGCAGCACAGCCTGACAAAACGACGCTTAGGATCAAACAGATAAGGCCAAGGTAAGCTACTTTCTTCATTTCTTGTTCCTTCCTGAGTTTGAGTTTTGGTGATGAACGCACTTGTTAATCCCGTTATAAACGGTTTCTTTTAACCTATCATTTATGTTTCCAGTTTGTTAGCATGGCCCGAGCCATGTGGTACCCATGATTCTAATTGGTGCTCGTTCAATGCGTTATCTTTCAATAGGCCCAACAATGCCGTGAAGGTTGTTCTCAGGGCAACGGCGGGTGCCTGGGCCATGGGTATTTTCCTCCGGGGACGTCTCCCGTCAACCTGACTGGGCTTCAACCCTCTTCATGACCGCTTCAAGCTCCTGTAGCGCCTGGGGAGACACCGTCAACGCCTCGAGGCCGTCATGATAGCGCTGTTGCTGCAGGCGAAGGGAGGCGGTCAGGGCTTGCTGGTAGTGTTCCCCGAGCTCTCTCACGATCTTTTGGAGCTCGTGATAGGCGAAGAGGTCAACAGCGCCCTTGGTCACGAAGGGGGCGACCGCCGTAT
>CAZDKX010000028.1:0-26347 GCA_964505935.1 uncultured Syntrophobacteraceae bacterium | reverse complement strand
AGCGGTTTGCCAGCTATCCCGGGGCCTGTTACGGCTTCTACTGGTTCGATATGGAGCACATCCTCATGTTCCGCAGTGTGTCCGAAGAGTTCCGTAAAACCGGAAACAAGGATGTCTTGAAGAAATACTATGACAACTACATCTTCGGCTGTGAAACCTATGATGATTTCCTCGGCAAGATTCCCTACAAGACGTTCAAGAAGATCAAGGACATGGACGGTGGCCAGCCGATCATCCTCTCCTGATATCCCAATGCTGAAGCGCTAAGAGGAGGTACCCATAATGCCTGAGTTTACCCCGTTTGAAATGATTGCTTACACCGGCTCCCGTGTTCTGCAGGATAACACCATCGTCTTCGTAGGCACCGGACTGCCGATCATCGCCTCCATCCATGCCCAGCTCACGCACGCGCCGGGACTTGGGATCATCTTTGAAGCCGGTCCCTTGACCCCCGTGCTCGAAATGGGCATGCCGCTTTCCGTGGGCGATACCCGAGCCTGTCGCAAGGCCTGCTTTCTCAAAGGGCTGGCCGCCGTGTTTGAGTTGACCCAGCGGGGGCACGCTGATTTCGCCTTCATCGGCGGCGCCCAGATCGATATGTACGGCAATGTGAACTCCACTTTCGAGGGAGGCACCTATACCCAGGCTGCCACCCGGTTCCCCGGGAGCGGCGGGGCCGGGGCGATGGCCGCCAACTGCGAAAAATCGATCATCATCATGGCCCTGGAGCCCCGGCGGTTCGTCAATCAGGTCGATTTTCTGACGAGCATCGGCTATGGGGACGGTTCCCCCAACTTCCGGGAAGACTCCGGTGTCATGGGCTCCGGCCCCTACCGGGTCATCACCAACGAAGCCCTGTTTGGCTTTGACGAGAAAACCCACCGCATGACACTGCTCGAAGCGGCCCCGGGAAGAACGGCCGAGGACATCCAGAAGAAGGTCAGCTTCGAGCTCCTCATCTCCCCGGACCTCCAGGAGATGAAGGAACCGAGCGAGAAGGATCTGAAGCTGTTGCGGGAAGAATGTGACCCCGACGGTTTCTTCCTGGCCAGGAAACTGAAGTAGGGAGTTGTTGCCAGACAGCAGCGACTTGTTTGACCTGGATTTTATCCACGAAGGCACACGAAGGCACACGAAGGATGGCGAAGTCGCACGGAGAAGACCTCTCGCCGCCTTCGTGCGCTCACATCAACACTTCAGAATAAAGTGACCATAAGTACTGCTTTGAAAGGTTGCGAGTTGCGAGTTACCAGTGGCAGTTGTCTGTCAACCGCGGTCCTTTTCATGGGTCTTCGGGTGTCCCCAAGGGACATGAAATACTCATGCAAAAGTCTCAAATTCCGTCACCCCGGCGTGCTTCTAGCCGGGGTCCAGGGACCTTAAAGCCTGGATTCCGGCCCAAAAACCCTGCCGGAATGACGCCGTGACTGACTTTTGCAGGAGGCTCTCACGAAACGTCATTCCCGCAGGTTTAAGTAGGGTGGGCTGAGCCCACCGGCGGGGCAGCGTGGGGGCACAGGCCACCCTCCGCTTGTATCCACAATGACGCTTGTTTCTGGACGGAGCCTGACCGAAGGGGGAGCTCCCCCTCCTCAATCCATGGTCCTCTCTGTTGGTTCGTCCTCCCAACCGCCGCCCAGGGCTTTGTAGAGGGCGATGAGGTCGGTGGCGAGGCTGCGGGTGCTCTGCACCAGGGCCTCTTCCGAGGTGTTCAGCGACCGCTGGGCGACGAGGACGTTCAGAAAATCGCTTTTCCCAGCGACGTAGAGCCTGGTTGAGAGGTCGACGGCGTTCCGGTTGTTTTCCACCGCCACGTTGAGGGATTGGATCCGTTCCTGATCTTTAGCATAGGCTACCAGAGCGGTTTCCACGTCTTTCAAGGCGGTGAGGATGGTCTGTTCGTAGGCGGCCAGGTCCTCCTCCCTGATGGCTTTCTGCAGCTCGATATTCCATTGGATGCGGCCCGCCGTGAAGATCGGCCAGGTGACCGTCGGGCCGTAGGACCAGTAGCGGCTGCTCCAGTTGCTGAGCGAGCCGAGATCGGCGCTCAGGGAACCGAAGGAGCCGGTCAGGGAAAACTTTGGGAACAAATCGGCGGTGGCGACCCCGATACTGGCGGTGGAGGCATGGAGCCCCGCTTCCGCCCGGCGAATGTCGGGACGGCGGCGAATGAGCTCAGACGGCAGCCCGACCGGTATTTCCGGGGGCGTGGTGGGAATCGGCTGCGTGCTGGTGAGCTCGTCAGCCAGGGCCGCCGGCTGCAGCCCCAGGAGGATGCTCAGACTGTAGATGGCCGCCTGCGCAGAAGATTCGAGCAGGGGAATCTGGGACTCCGTGGTGGCCACAAGGGCATTGGCGTTGGCCGCATCCAGACGGCTCACGAAGCCGGCCTCATAACGTTTGTTGGTGATGGCGGCCGTATGCTTCTGGGTCTCGAGATTGTGGCGAGCGATGAGAATCTGCTGCTGGAAGCCCCGCAGACTGACGTAATTCACGCCCACCTCGGCCACCAGCGAGACCAGCACATCCCGCCGTCCTTCCTCCGCCGCCTGGAGATTGGCCTGAGCGGCTTCGATACTCCGCCGCGTCCCGCCAAAGATGTCCAGTTCCCAGGCGGCATCGAGGCCCACCTGGAAGAGGTCCCTGGCCGGAAGGGCTATGGAAGAGCTGGAGGAGGCATTGCTGCTGCGGCTGCGGGTGTAGCCGGCGGACGCGTCGATTTCGGGAAACAGCCCCGAGACGGCAATGCCGCGGCTGGCTCGGGCCTGCCGCACGCGCGCCTCGGCCTGCCGTAGATCGAGATTCGAAGCGATCGCCCGCTCGACCAGCGAGGTGAGGAGGGGATCGTCAAAGTGCTTCCACCACGCCACCAGCTGAGCCGGTTGCGCCGTGGTGATACTGGGGTGAGCTGCCGTGGCATGGTCGCTCACCCCGCGCCACGCCGACGGTACGGCCACTCGCGGCCGGTGGAAATCCGGCCCCACGGCACAGCCTACAAGGAGCACCGCAGCCAGAGGCACGACCAATAAAGCGAATATCGAATATCGAACAAGAAATGTCCCATAATGAAGGATGATCCCGGCCCTGCCCGACGGCCTCGGTTTCCATGGGAGCGCACCCAATGCGGTGATCGTTTTCATGCCGGCACTCACCTCACCTTCAGCCTTCTGCGGTTGCTTGTTGGATATTGGATATTCGCTTTTTCACTTCCACCCTTCCACCCCTCACCCCTCACCCCTCACCCCTCACCCATTACCCATTACCCATTACCCCTCACTCATACCTCAGCGCCATGATGGGATCCAGCCGCGACGCCTTCCATGCGGGATAGTAGCCGAAGGCGATGCCGACCGAGGCGGAGACGGCGAAGGCGGTAAAAACGGCGCCGGGAGAGAGTTCGGTGGGCCATCGCAGGAGTATGCTCACCAGGTAGGAGACCCCCCGGCCCAGGAGAATGCCGGTGGCCCCTCCGCAGAAGCTCAACACCATGGCTTCCACCAGAAACTGCTGGAGAATGTTCCGACCGCGGGCGCCCACCGCCATGCGCAGGCCGATCTCGCGCGTGCGTTCGGTCACGGAGACGAGCATGATGTTCATGATCCCGACTCCTCCCACCACCAGGGAGATGAGCGCCACCGCGAGCAGCAGTTTCGTCATGAGGTTGGCGGTGGAGGCCAGGGTCTTGGTCATTTCAGTCATATCCCGGACGTTGAAATCGTCCGGCTCATCGGGACGGAGGCGATGGCGCTCGCGCAGAATCTTGGTGATCTGGGTGATCGCGGCCTGGCTCTGTTCAGTCGTGCGCGCCGCCGTCAGGATCTGATCAATATTAGTGAACCTTACCGGGAGGGGCGTGTCGGCGGCCTGGGTGGCTGACTGAGCGGGGTAGAGACTGACTTCGGAGCTCGGGTAGAGCTTGCTCAGGGTATTGACCGACCCGGACGTGCTCGAAGTGGTTGCGGCACTCTGGTTGATATTGGCGAGGGTCTTCCCGGTGACCCGATATTTGATGCTGGTCCAGGGGGCGATCAGGATATCGTCCTGGTCCATCCCCATCATGTTGGCGCCTTTGGGACTGAGCAGGCCGATCACCTTGAAGGCGACGTTTTGGACTCTCAGTTCCTTGCCGATGGGGTCCTCCCCCTGAAATAGTTCCGTCACCAGCCGCTGCCCGATGACACAAACCTTGTTGGCGTTGCGCACATCCCGTTCGGTGAAGACACTGCCCTCTGCCAGGTCCCACTCGCGCACGTCGAGATAGGCGGCGGTGGTGCCGAAAATGAAGGTCGGCACCCAGTTCCGGCCGCCGTAGACGATCTGGGTGCGCGCCCGCACAATGGGAGCCGCGGCGCGAACGGCGGGCGCCTCGGCGGCGAGGGCCTCCGAGTCCTCAGGAGTCAGGGTCATGACGCTGCCCGCCCCGAACGTCACGCCCCCACTGGACGCCGTGCCCGGCATGATCAGCAGGTTGCTGGCGCCCATGCTGGCGATGGTCCGCTGAATGGCGCTCGATGAACCCCGCCCGATCTCCATCATGGCGATGACCGCGGCGACCCCGATGATGATTCCCAGGGCGGTGAGGGCGGCCCGCAGGACGTTGCGGCGCAGACTGTTCAAAGCGGTGTTGAGCATGCGGTGAAAACGCAGCATGAGGCCCCTGTGCAGCCACTTGCCATCCGCCGCCCGCTTCTGTTCGGGCTCGCGGCATCCATCGTCGCCAGCCCCCTCGGCACGGGTCCTCTCCGGTTCGATCACCCCGTCCCGGATGCGGATGACGCGCTTGGCATGCGCGGCGACGTTCGGGTCGTGCGTCACGAGGATGATGGTGACCCCTTCCTCCTCGTTGAGCCGTTCAAACAGGCGCAGGACTTCCTCGCTGGTGGCGGAATCCAGATTGCCGGTCGGTTCGTCGGCGAAGAGCAACGGCGGACGGTTGATCAAGGCTCGGGCGATGGCGACCCGCTGCTGCTGCCCGCCGGAGAGCTGCGAGGGTTCGTGGTTGAAGTGCTCCCCGAGGCCGACCCGGCGCAGCAGTTCCTCGGCCCGCTGGCGGGCTTCGCTGTTCGAGGTGGGCTCGGTGGTGTAGGTGAGCGGCATCATCACGTTTTCGAGAGCGGTGCTGCGGGGCAGCAGATTGAAGTTCTGGAAGACAAAGCCAATCTTCTGGTTGCGCAGCATCGCCCGCTCATCCGCCGACAAGGCCTCCACCTGAAGCCCGTCAAACCCGTAATGGCCGGACGTGGGACGGTCCAGGCAACCCAGGATGTTCATCAGGGTGGTCTTGCCCGATCCCGAGGTCCCCATGAGGGCCACGAAGTCCCCCTCGCAGATCGTGAGCGAAATCCCCCGCAATACCGGGATGCTGATTTCTCCCAGATGATAGGTCTTGTAAATATCCTGCAGTTCGATCAGTGCCATGCTACTCTTTCATCGCCTCACCCATTCCCTAATGCCGTCCCCCGCTGCTCCTGAAGAACTGGGGCGTAAAAGGGCTGCTGGTCGCTGCCGTGGGGCCCGCTTCCTTTGGCTGCTCGCCGACCACCACGGTCGTTCCCTCTTTGAGGTGCTCGCTCTGGACTTCCGTCATCGTGCCGTCGCTCATGCCGAGTCGCACGGGAATGGCTTTCACCAGGGTGCCTGCGGGGACCCAGACCGTGCCCCGGTTGGCTTCTTCCTGGCCGGCCCGGGCGGGAGGCGCCTGACCCGCCGCGCCCTCGCCGGAACGGCCTTTTCCTGCCTTGCCGCCCCCGCCCTCCGCCAGCTGTTCGGCGGTCGGCGTCCAGCGGAGTGCCGTGTTGGGGACGAGCAGCACCTCGGTCCGGTTGCTCACGATGAACTTCACATTGGCCGTCAAGTACGGCAGGAGTTTGCCATCGCTGTTGTCGGTCACGACCTCCACCGTATAAGTGACCACATTCTGGGTCATGGTGGCGTTCAACCGCATTTTGCCGACTTCACCCTGAAATTCCCGGCCGGGAAAGGCATCCACCGTGAAGGTAACCGGCTGGCCGGGGTGGATATTGCCGACGTCCGCTTCGTTCACCGCAACCCAAACCTGGAGGCGCCTGAGGTCCTTGGCGATCAGGAAAAGGCTGGGAGCGTTGAGGCTGGCGACCACCGTCTGGCCGATATTCACCCGCCGATCGATGATGACTCCCCGCACGGGGGACTTGATGGTGCAATAGTCGAGGTTCTGCTGCGCCCGTCTCAACGTGGCGGTGGTTTGCGCGACGGCGCTCTGGGCCTGGGCGATAGCGGCTTTGCCGACGGCCACGTTAGCCCTGGCCACATCATGGGCGGACAACGCAGCGTCGTAGTCGCTCTGGGACAAGGCGTCCGAGGGGCCCAGCTTCCTGGCGCGGTTCCAGTCCCGTTCGGCTTGCGTCAGTTTGGCCTGCAGCTGCCCCAGGTCTGCTTCGGCCCGCATGACCCCGGCTTTCGCCTGATCGAGTTGCGCCCTGGCCTGGGCGGCATCGGCGGCGTACAGGGCATCGTCAATCTGGGCCAGGATGGTGCCCTCCTCGACCATGGAACCGTAGTCGACGATCTTACCGGCAACATCCTTGCCGAAGGCCACAATCTTCCCGGCAACCTGGGCGCCCACATCCACCACTTCTTCGGGTTCCACGGTACCGGTGGCGCTGATCGCCGCGAGCAAATCCCCCCGCTTCACCGGCGCGGTACGGAACGAAACGGTGTCCTTGCCGCTGCGGGCCTGAAGCCACACCCCCGCGAGTCCGAGAATCATGACCAGCACTACGGCCAGCGCGCCACGCTTGATCCAGCGATTCATCTGCAAAGGTTCATCCCTTTCACATCCAGCCCGTTGTCACCATGCTATCCAGCCTGTAACCATCCTGACCCCGAAGGGCACAGCGAAGCATGAAATCCCCCCAATCCGCCTTTGAGCAAGGGGGGCAGGGGGGGATTGCGTACACAGATAAAGTCAGGTCGAGGGCAGGAAAGGTTACAGAGAAAGTGAACAACCTCACCCATCCTCACGGTTTTCCGGAACGCGCGGCGCGGGCCCTGGCGACCAGGGCCTCGACACAGGCCCCAGCGGCGCTGTCTTCCGGACTCCGGAACTTGGGCGGCGGCCCTTCGAAAGGCGCGGGGTCGCCCCGCAGCGTCCCGGAGAGCACATTCTTCGTGTCGGCCAATTCGCTGAAGCGTCGCCCCGCGTAGGGCAGGGCGCGGTCGTAAGCGCCCGCGGGAACATAAACCCTCAGGCGATAGCCCAGACTCTTCACCACGTCCTGGAGCTCTTCCCCCACCCCGAGCAGCATCTGAAATTCAAAGTCGGCTTTACCAACCCCGTGAGAGCTTGCCAGGGCCATGACATGGGCCATGGAACGGATGTTGTGGGTGGCAAAGGCGACTTGAAAATGCTCCTGCTTGAGGATCAGGAACTCACTGAGCTTCTCGAAAGCGGCATCGGCGGCTTCCTTGCTGCTCCATACGGGGCCCCGGGGGTTGACCTGGCCGCCGGCCGGGTCTTTTTCGGGTGGTGCGTAAGGCCCCTCGACGAGTATCACCGGGACCCTCAGCGCATGCTTTCCGCCCCACTCCAGCAAGCGCTCGAGGTCCTTGCAGGCGTCCCGGAAGCCGGCCTGAATGATGATCCCGAGGCGCAAACTGCCGTTTTCGTTCCGGACGATCTCCGGGTTTTCTATGACAACGTCGCTGAAGATGGCGAGCGTGGCGTTCTGGTATGCGTACTCTCCGCTATCGATATGGATCAAGGTGCTCTTTCCCTTCACCTCGCGGGCGGCCTGAAGCAGTTTTACCAGCGCGGCCTTGGCTTCGCCGGCCTGCTTTGCGGCCTCTGCGGAAAGGGTGGCAGGGGGCTCGGCCATGTCCTGGAGCTTATCCAGAGCAGGCACCACGGCCGACAGGTTCACGGACAGATGGATCGCTTCGATCTCTTCCCGACCTGCCAAGTGTCGGATGAGCCGCAGGTAGAAGTCCAAAAGCCGGTTCGCCTCCTCCGCCGACCGCGAGGCGTTGCCCGGTATGCCGATGCTGACGCCCATCCCTTCTTCCTGCTTGTACTGCACGAAGTGAACCAGGCGATCCATTTCCTGGTCCCGCTGCGGTTCCGGAAGCGTGGGATCCAGCAGGACCACGAACGGCTCGCACATCCAATCCAGAAAAGGCATGGCAAAAAAGCCAAGCTGCCTCACCCTGGCATGGTCGCCCACGGTGCGGAGCAACCAGGGGGTGAGGTCGGCGAATTTCCACCACATGCTGAGCTCGATGAGGTGGTTGCGCAGGACGGTGTGCCAGCGGTCTTCCTTCCAGAGCGACTGCTGGCTGGTCAGCGCAAGCTTGGCGTTGAGATGGGTGATGATTTCGTTGAGAGCGTTCCGGGTCTGCTCTTCCTGGAGGGCTTCGGAGGGGAGCTCCTGCGGGGGAGGCCAGATATCCAGCGTGGCCGGGGGCGGAAAAGCATCCTCGGGTTGCCCCCAGGCGCTCGCGGCGGCGAGGAGGACGAGCAGGCACCAGAAGCAAACCTGGAGACTCCGGTTGCGGCCCCGGGAAAGAAGGATGGTATGATGTCTGGGTGTCATATTACGCCTCGCTCTATGGCTGCAAGAGCAACCCTTGTATCTGGGAGAAGTGGTGGTCCCGAGTGTAGAGTCGGAGGCCATGCTGGAAAGCGACTGCCGCGATCCAGAGGTCGTTTGTCGGGATAGGTTTGCCACTCTTTCTCAGCTGGTTCAGGATGGCGCTGTAGTGTTCCGCGGTGTTTTCATCAACGATGTAGATGGTTACCCGGGGAGAATCGAGAAATCTGCCCAGCTCTTGCCGGTTTTCCTTTTCCCGCTTTCCAGCCGTAAATCCGGACAGTAACTCCCCAATGGTAATTGCTGAAATGCCTATGTGGGATACCTGCCTCAAAACGGCGACGATTTCAGCATCCCCCCTGAGGGCCCCTGAATAAATGTTGGTGTCGATAAGCAGCTTGCTCATCGCCAGAGCTCTTCATCAATCCGGCGTTCGGCGTCGATCTTCCCCTGGATGTTGCTGAATTCCTCTTCCGTCCAGCTCCCGAAGAGAGGATCCAGATCATCATATTCCCCGGTATACCGCTTCTTCTTGCCAAGACCTACTCGCTCCATGAGCAGCTCGAGCACAAACTGGTTCATGCTCTTGTGAGCTGCGGCGGCTTCCTGCTTCAACAAGGCTGCCAATCGGTCATCAACTCCTCGTATCGACAGACATCTCATGTTGCCCTCCTGTGTGAAGTGTATGCATGCACTATGCTTGCATATTATGCCTGCATGGCGTTGGTGTCAACACGCTCTCCAGCAGTTCGGACCGGCGAAAAGGCGCGTTAATCCATTCAGCAACGATCCTTTGCTGCTACTTCGCGTCGCTTTGTGTGACTTCGTGGATGAAGGCAGGACACGTCCTCGAAAGCCGCTGATTTCAAGGCCATCTCGAGGCTTCAGCTCCCGCGTGGACCCGCTCCAGCAGCCAGATGAGGTATTCCACCTGGACCAGCTCCAGCTGCCTCACCGTTTCGATGAGCTCCAATTCGAGGTCCGGGTCGATAACGGGTTTGCAGAGGCGGTGGAATTTGAGCACGGTGCGGTCCCAGGAGAGCGGGTTGGTGTGGAAGCCTTCGTAATCGTGTTTCTCCAGCTTGAGCACCTGGCCGCTGCGGAGGAAGACGCGCAGGCGGCAGGGCATCTCGGCCGGGAACCGTTCGCTGCAGGACGGGTCGGAGCGCACAAAGATCTTCTTCAGGAGGGTCTGCACATCCGCGCGTTGAATGCGCTCGGGCCGGTACTGGTCGGGTGTTACCTCTCCATCCAGCAGGGCGACCGCCGCCAGGTAGGGCAGGCTGTGATCGGCTTCTTCCTTGGTGTGAACGATGGTTTTGTCGCCTTCTTCGCCGCCGCCGATGATGTTGAAGGCTACATCGAAGGTATCGATATCGAGGCGGACGACATCCTGCCCGGAAAAGTCATGCTCCATCTGCAGTTCGAGCAGGCCTTCGAGGATCGTCTGGGAATGGATTTCGGCGTTGAATTTCTTGAGGATGGTGCGGGTGACCCGTTCGAGGTCTTCCCGGGTCCAGTCGATGGTGAAGGGCCCGGCAATGGTTTCCATAAAGCCCTTGTTGCCCTCGAAGACCTCGCGCGGACCGGTGAGGCCGCGCATGGCCAGGAAAGCGGCGTGGGTGCAGGCGAAGGCGGCATTGGGGTAGGCGAGGCCTTTCCAGTGGGAGAGCGCGCCGGTGCGGGTTACGCGCAGGGCATGGAAGGCCGTGCCGCAGAGGGCGATAGCGTTGACCGTGCGTTCGAAGTCGAGCTGGAGGCCGCGGGAAATCCCTGCCGCCAGGGCAAAGGCACCCTGGGTGGTGTGATCGAACCCGCGCGCCCGCACCGGGGCTTCGTCGCTCAGCCGGCATTGCACCTGGTAAGCGACGGCCAGGGCACACAGCAGTTCCTTGCCGCTCACTTTGGCGTATTCACAGGCGGCCAGGACCGCCCCCAGATTGTCGCTGGGATGGCAGGTCTCGTGTCGCGCCAGGTAGCTGTCGTTGAAGTCGAGGTAGCGGACGAGGGCGGAATTATAGAAGGCGGCTCGATCCGGGGCGGTGCGCCCCCCGCCGATGAGGCCGCAAAGGCCGTTGCCGCCGAAATCCTCAAGCTGCTCCCCCACCAGTTTCACCGGCTCGCTCCCGAGCGCCCCGACGGCGCAGCCCAGGCTGTCCAGAATGCGAATCTTGAGCTGCTCCCTGGCAGCCTCGGACAAATCCTCATAAGATGCCTGTACCACAAAACGGGCAAGTTGTTCGGCTACGGTCATATCAAGCTCCTTCGGTTCCTCTCCTCCTGGAGGAGGGGACCCTCATGATCAGTTTCATTGCGCGAGGTTTTCCGCCCTTCGAGTGCACCTACAGGGGGAACGGCTTCTGTCAAATCCCTTCTCTCAGAGGGTGTCTAAAAAACCGTAATCCAACGTCCCTTCGTCATTTCGGCCAACGTCCCTTCGTCCGGCGAAGGCCGGAATCCAGGTTTTTCGAGCTTTCCTGGACCCCGGCTTAGGACGGGGTGACGGGTTTGGCGGACTTATTAGACACGCTCTCACTCATAGTGCCAGTGATCGGCAAGGCTGACAAGCGGAAGCGTGCCGGCCGCGTCGGCCGGCGAATAGGCCCGGTCTCCCGGATAGAGGACCCACAGATGGCTCAGTCCCAAGTCCTTCAGGGCGCTCGCCATGGAAGGAGTGAAGCGAGGGGCGTCGCCATGCTTGATCTCAACGGCCCAGTTCCTACCAGAAGAGGTCCACTTCGGCACCACTATGAGTGGCCCAGAAAGCCAGTTCCTCACGGCGTTTGGCAACTGTCCGGACGGCGGTTCGAGAGCCGGCTGCGGTTCTGCCAGCATGGCGGCATCGCGGGGGGGGCCAGGTCGAAGAAATGGTTCGCCGCAAATTCGTGAGCCAGGGTAGTCTTACCCGCCTGCCGCGGCCCAAGGATGACCGTGACCGGAAACAAACTCATGAGTTCGGTGAGCGCGCCTCTATCTGTCGGCCTGACAATTTACTTCATCATGTCGGGACGATAACCGAGCCACATTGAAATGTCAAAGTCGAGGATGATATTTCAATGCAAAGACCGGGGAGGGCGAGCCGCTGGTACAATCCACGCCCCCGCGCGGGGGGCGACCGTTAGCGGTCTTGAGGAGCGTTTTCTTACTCGCATTTGGCGGACTTCATCTGGAAAGTGCCTGTGACCTGTCAGGCTCCACCAACCTTCTCCGAAGCATGGAGGCGCTGAGACCGGCCGCTTTCCTCAAGAAGCCATGAGGAAAGCGGCCGGCTATCCAGTTATAGCGTGTCAGGGCACAGATCCTGCCCATTGAGCCATTCGATGCTTCCCAGACTCGGCCTGACCGAGTTGAACAGTTTCACATCCTTCAATTCCTGAAAAACACCTTTATCGAGGTAGGGTCGCACATCAAGGCGCCGAACCTCTCCATTGCTGAACTTGAGGGTAAGCGAATAATCCGGATTTGGCTTAACCTCAACAACGCGTGGATTCATGCATTCCCCCTGTCGCAACGGTACAATCTTGAGAATCGTCCAGTCTTCAGTAGCCAGCTCCCAATCCGCTCCGGAAATCAACCCTGATAATCCAAAGAACAAAGTTGACTGGGAGCTTCAATGAGGCCGGAGCGGTTTCGCTCCGGAAATCGCCAGCCACACACGACTCGACGGCAGCACCTACAGGCTTCAATGAGGCCGGAGCGGTTCCGCTCCGGAAATCGTGGGCGGCGTTTTCAAGGTGCGCACCACGTCTTAGCTTCAATGAGGCCGGAGCGGTTCCGCTCCGGAAATCAAGCAAGCACTTACTTTGTGTACTGGCGCATGGAAGCTTCAATGAGGCCGGAGCGGTTCCGCTCCGGAAATCCCAGAAAGCGCATGGAGATCTTTCCCGAATACAAGGGGCTTCAATGAGGCCGGAGCGGTTCCGCTCCGGAAATCGCTTGTTGGGCCACTGGACCTTGGTTATTCCTCCGCGCTTCAATGAGGCCGGAGCGGTTCCGCTCCGGAAATCTTGTTGGCGGAGTAGATGAGGCCGTTGCTGCACCCCGCTTCAATGAGGCCGGAGCGGTTCCGCTCCGGAAATCGTCGAAAGCACACAAGTACATCCAACAGACCCCGAAGCTTCAATGAGGCCGGAGCGGTTCCGCTCCGGAAATCATTTACGCTTGCTCCTTGTTCCGCACAAACACCACTGCTTCAATGAGGCCGGAGCGGTTCCGCTCCGGAAATCGCAGCAGCCCCTTTACCCGGTCAACCACGTCGTCGGCGCTTCAATGAGGCCGGAGCGGTTCCGCTCCGGAAATCTTCTGGTTGGTCTTCTTCATAATCTGACGGTTCCAAATGCTTCAATGAGGCCGGAGCGGTTCCGCTCCGGAAATCTCTCCGGTAATTACTGGTTGCACGGCCCTCTATATCGCTTCAATGAGGCCGGAGCGGTTCCGCTCCGGAAATCAAGTCAATCGTGGCTAGAAACAGAATTCTAATGGACCGCTTCAATGAGGCCGGAGCGGTTCCGCTCCGGAAATCCCGATATGATCGGATTCTGGTAGCCGCCCCAGACATAGCTTCAATGAGGCCGGAGCGGTTCCGCTCCGGAAATCTCAAGCACCACCAATTTGTCTTATAGAATCGGTCAGCTTCAATGAGGCCGGAGCGGTTCCGCTCCGGAAATCTCGCTGGTCTTCTGGCAATGCTCTGATGGGAATTATCGCTTCAATGAGGCCGGAGCGGTTCCGCTCCGGAAATCAAGGACGGCATTTACCTCCAGGACATCGACACAAGGCTTCAATGAGGCCGGAGCGGTTCCGCTCCGGAAATCTGCCCATAGGCAGGTTTCAGCGCTGGTTGATCGAAGTGCTTCAATGAGGCCGGAGCGGTTCCGCTCCGGAAATCCTCCAAGTGGGGGTGCGTGCCTGTTTATGATGGATGGGCTTCAATGAGGCCGGAGCGGTTCCGCTCCGGAAATCTTTATTTTCGTTGTCTGCCTCCTCCAGAACACGCACAAGCTTCAATGAGGCCGGAGCGGTTCCGCTCCGGAAATCAGCGTCTCTGCCGGTTGTTCTCCCACCAATCTTCGCGCGGCAACTTGCGAGAGCCTACCAAACCAAAACTCAAATTGTCAAAACATTCTACCTCAAAT
This sequence comes from uncultured Syntrophobacteraceae bacterium, assembly GCA_964505935.1. Classification (GTDB taxonomy): domain Bacteria; phylum Desulfobacterota; class Syntrophobacteria; order Syntrophobacterales; family Syntrophobacteraceae; genus JADGQM01. The sequence goes on along the minus strand of CAZDKX010000028.1, from coordinate 12,645 downwards.
GACTCCTTCATTTCATTTTTCTCCATTTTTCAAAGAACTTACGAGCCAGCGAGAGGTGGCCGAAGTTTTGGCATTACGTGAGCGCTCGCAGGGGTCCGGCAAAAAAATCAGACGATCACCGCACTATGCTCAATGGGTTCAAACGGCTTGCCCATGCTTTCCACTCTCAGCTTTATGGTGTCTGCCGGCCCCAGATCGATGATGATGAGGTGGTCTTCGCTGCGATTGATGAGCTCCCTAAGCCGATCTTCCAACCGAAGCCGTTTTTCCCTCGTCAGACGGCAGTGAAAGACGGACAGTTGGAGCCATTCGCCGAAACCCTTCATAGTCCTGTAGACCCGGCGCCAGCGCCGTTGATTCCTGATATCGTAGCAAACCAGATAAGCATGCTCCATGGGAATCACCGTGTGAGAAAATTCGGGTACCTGGGGATTTCCCCCGCCAGATAGCGGACCAGCAGCCGCGCCTGCACCTCGAACAGGCGGCGGTAGCTGATGCGATACTTGAAGAGCGGATGCGTGACTTCCTGGGCCAGTCGCCGTTCGAAGGCAGCGATGAAGCTTTTGCGCCCATCGGCTTTAAGGTTGCACCCAACAGCGCTGCGAACAAAATCGGTTGGCCTCACTTCGCCGTTGTTGATCACCATGACCACGGTGGAGTCCGCCACGAGGGGGCGAAAAGGCTCCATCATGTCCAGAGCCAGAGCCGGGCGGCCATGCCGCATCTGGTGGAAGAAGCCGCGATAGGGGTCCAGTCCAACCGCCGACAGGGTAACCGTCCATTCGCGGGTCAGCATGGCGTAGGCGAAGGAAAGGAGGGCATTGACCGGATCTGTGGGCGGCCGTCGGTTGCGCCCGCGAAAATCAAACCCTAGCCTGTCATCCCGCTTGTCAGGTGAGATCATCGAAGGAAGATGCTCAAAATACCGCCGTGCCGCGTTGCCCTCGACCCCGAGCAATTCCGGCATGCTATCAGCCCGTCCGGCTTGCGCAATATCGTTCTTCATGGCCTGCAGCAGGGCGGGCGGGGCTCTGCCGGCCTCATCGGCCGGGTCTTTCCAGTTCCGCCTGAGCAGCGTGCGACAGTTCTGGATCTTGCCGGCCACCAGCTTGCGGGCCAGCTTGAGGCAGATATTGTGGTCGAAACTGGCCTGGTACTGCAACGTACGCGTCATGACATTCTTGTGCCCGGTCCCGACCGTGTGGCCAAGAAACCAGCCGCCGTAGGTCATGAAAGTAACCGGAATGTCGCGCCGAAAGCACTCGTGCAGGGTGGGAGTGCTGATGCCCGCATGGCCGAAGAGCACTACCTGAGAAGTATCCATATAGCGCGCTGCGGCCATCCGTTCCCGATTCTCTTCAATAATGATCTGGTCGGCCTCCTTCTTCAAGTAGCTGGTGGGAGATTGAACATACAAGGGCAGGCTCTCCGCCGTTCTGGCGAAGATCGGCCGCACCTCGTGGCTGGCGTGGTTCATATAGCCGATTTCGTCAGGCAGACAGATCCCCACCAGCGAGCAGCGTGCGCATTTGGGGCTGTCCTCGAGTGGAGCCGGAGGCGTTTTCGCCGCAGCCAGCACCCGGAACTCTTCCATGCAGGCGATGGTCAGCGAGACCAGCTCTTCATCGAAGACTACCTTGACGCGCTCCTTTGAGCCCACGAAATACAGGTATCCGTAATCCGCAGTGAAGCCATGCTCCTTGAGCAGTAGTCCCTGGGCGCAAAGCTGAACCCGTTCGGGATCATACGCTCCACCCCCCACATGAGGCCGTTTTCCCTTCTTGTAGTCCACGGGTTGCACCCCGTCGGCCCCGCCTTCCACCAGATCGATCCTGGCGGTCAAACCCAATACCTCGGAGCTCAAATGGACCGACCGCGCGTGGATTTTTTCGGTATCCTCCCCGCTTTCGGGTAACGGACCCGAGGGCCGATCGACCCGTTTATGCCGGATGACCCCCTCTACCGTATCGGCGTTATGGGCAAACTCGCTGTCCACCCACATCAGATACGCCAGCCGTGGGCAGTACACATACTCATTGAGCATCCGCGCAGGGATAAGTAGGGTCTCTGTTGGTTTCTCCATACGTGATAATGAAATGTCCGTGACTGCCATGGGTGTTTCCTCGCATTCAGTCTCAACCATATTCCCCGAAAGCATCTCAATCACAGCATGGCGGGTGCATTGTCTCAAAGCTTGGATATCGCTCCTGCGACCCGCCCCGAAGGGGTTTCATACCCCACAGCCCAGGGTCGATTACCCTGGGACCTCGTCGAGCCCCCAAATAAACCGCCCGCGACCCGCCCCGAAGGGGTTTCATACCCCACAGCCCAGGGTCAATTACCCTGGGACCAGGGATGTTCACCCGTCACACGGATACCCTGAAAGGGTTAGATAGCACAGCCCGATCAATCCCACACATACCGCTCGTCGAATTCGATCTGGTGCTTGACCAACAGGGCCCGCACCTCATCCTGAAACGTCATTTTCTGATGGTGCTGCTCTTGGTGAGCAATGTATTCCCGTACCACCGCCACCTGCGAATAGCTCACCGAAAAGGCGCCATACCCGTTTTGCCACTGGAACCCAGCGTATTCGGGACCTTTGGTTTTGATCCATTTCGACGAGCCGCGTTTGGCCTCGCCCACGATTTTCGCCAGGGTGACCGTTCTCGATAGACGACAAAGAATATGCACGTGATCGCCCACACCCCCCACGAGCAGGGCGGGGGTCTCATGCGCCTTGAGAATGGACGCCAAATAGGCGTGCATCTCCCGGCGGATGGTCGCATCGGCCAGGATGTTCTGTCGGTGCTTGGTGGAGAACACAATGTGCACGTAAACCTGAGCCAGGGACTGGGCCATGATGTGATCATCCCTTATGGAACCCTTTCAGGGTATGTTTGGTTGGTGTCCTCGCTGGTGCTGGTGCCCAGGGTATCGCTCCCGCTCACCCTGGGCTGGATTATTGAGCCCCTCCGGGGCATCCGGGATCCGACGTCGTGTCGATGACATGGAGTTTCATCTCCTGCCCGCCGCACGAACCTGAAGATCTCGTCGACAACCGAACTACTGTTGGGGTGATCTGAGCTCTTCACATCATCTATTCTGCCGACTCCTCCAGCACCCTCTTCCCCATTGCGGTCAGCCGGTATCTCTGAAAGCGACTGCGCGGCTTGTCCGGGCTCGTGCGCTCGATAAGACCGCTCGCCAAGGAGGGATTCAGGTACGCCTTTTGGAAGTGCTTTCGATCCGACAAGCCCAACTCTCCCTGAAGTTCGGCCATGCTTTTCGGTACCGGACAAGCTGCCAGCAACCGCCTGACTTGGGGGGTAACTTGTGGGGTGACTTGGGGGATAGTTGGGGGGGGGATTGTTGCCCGCCATCGCTTTTGGTCTCCTCCAAACGGTCGCCTCCAACCCCGGAGCGATTTGCTCGTAACACGACGCAGACGGTCTCTTGCCGTGAAATACCTCCGAAATTCAGCTGATTCGCATGATGGTAGGCTTTCCCTGATCAGCTCTGCAATCCTGCAGCATCCAATCAGGGATTGCTGGTCCACAATATGTGGCCATCCCATGCTGAAGCCTTCCAGTCTCAGCTTTCTGCTATGAAACGCCCCATGCCGAAGTGGCTAGCATAACCAAGGCATATTGGCCCCCTAACAGGCTCTTTGAACCGAAGCCTGAGTGAAAAGCCACAGTCTATTGGTGGCCTCGGCCCTCGATTCCGTGATCTGATGAAATGGCGATGGCGCAAGGCACGAATATCATCGTGAGGGGTCATGATTTCCGCCGATAAGGGTTCGGGTAAACCGCGGGATGCAAGTTCTGCCGATATTTGTCCCGGCAGTGTGTTCTTTCCTGTCTTCTTCAAATGTCGAGAAGGTACAAAAGGAGTCTCACTAACCCACACCGTTGCACCCGGTCGTGCGCCAAGTAGGTCACCGATCCTCTGCCCGTAGATCCCGGATAATGAGCGCAGATCATCCAGCCCTCCTGAACCAACTACCGCCACGCGCAGTGGGTCATTGCCGCCCTTGGTGTACGTTCGACGTACGGCACGAACAGCTTCTTGTGCGCTGGAATCCAGTCCCATTGCTGCCCAAATTAGGATATGGTCGAGATGGCCGTCGCCGTCCAGGTCGAGAGGCAGTATATGCGCATGCTTATGTCGACCTCTCAGCGGCTGTCTCTCTTCGTCTCTCCCGATTAGCGCAGTGCAAAACCCAGCCTCATTTCGTGTCGCGAAGCTTATCAGTGCTCGGTGCAGTAATTCGGCCTGAGGCAAGGTCCTGACAACGGAAGGCAGTGCATTGTCATTACCGCTTTTAGTGGTCATTGAGAGCAACATGGCTTCGACAGATGGTGCTGACGTTCTGGAAAGGTGGAGGCGGGGCGCTCCAGCTTCCAGGGCGTTTGATGGGCGCCAGTAGAACACCCGCTTGCTTCCGGGTGGCTGGCACCAGCCATGCCGGTGCAGCCAGGATGTTTCCACCTGGAGGCATGAAAGCAGGTCCGATGGGTAGGACGCTTCGATTTTCTCGCGCTCCGCGAAGGCTTTCTTTTCTTCTTTTGTCAACTTCTTCTTGGTAGCGTCCACCTCAGGCAATGCTGCAAGTGCTGAACTGACGGCAGTTCGCCGCCATTCCACATAATCCTCCCTACTGAGAGCCGCCATGAGGGGGAACTGCTCCCATCCAAACGGCGGCGGGATTTCAGAAGGATGGCATTCAAGTCCATCCGGCAGCGTCTCGAAGGGCTGTGCCAGGCGTGCCGTGACCCAGCTTTCCGAGCGTCCCAGATAACCGAGTCTCTCGGCCAAGGTCGCTAGCATGGCGGATTCCTCCTGAGACAGTTCCACGTCCCAGATAATTGCCATCACCCCGGTATCCACCTGTGCCCACGTGTCGAAAACCATCGTGGTGTCTTCTCGTCTGTTCTTGAATTTAGCAAGGGGCATGTAATGACGGCTATGAGCTCCTACAGCCGGAGGCAAGCGGTAACTAGGCAGGGTGGCGGCCAGTTTTTCAATCAGCGAACGTGCGGTGATTGGCGGCCCATCTCCATTCCAGATGCCGGTTCTGTAGCCCGTGGCAATCAACGCCCGTAAAATGCGCCATGGAGATGGTGGCCACTCGATCAACCCCTCATTGACATGATGACCCCATGGTGTTGCATGGAAGCGTCGGCCAGGGAATAGAAGAAGCAATATTTGCATGGCTCAACCCTCGTATCCACCGAGATTGTCGTCATCCGTTGCCTCTGCCTCTTCCTTGCCCTTTCTCAATTCATCGTTGAAGGCAATTTCGGTAACCGTCATGTGATTCCTGCACGCTGCGATCATTGGCTTGAGTGCCCCCTTAAGCTCGGCAAGCGATGGCAAGATAAATCCTTCAGGCAAAACGGCCGCAATTGACTTGCTTGTAGTGCGTAGATCGCACGCTGTACGGAGTCGCATATTGCCGTCGATTAGAGCTCGAAGCTTGAAGAAGGCGAGGAGAATAAGAAGGTTTTCGGCATCAGGTTCCAACCCGCAGCCTCGGATTTGAGACAGATCGAGGTTGGCATAGAGCGTTATACGTTCAGCAGTGAATTCGTCTCTAGCAAAAGGTACATTGCCGAAACCCGATTTGGTTTCACCGGAAGGATTCACGTGGTCGTTTTTCACTCCGCCCGAGGCAGCAATTCTTACGCCATCAGCCTCGATAAAGGCAGATAAGGCCCGAGAGACCCTCAAACGACCGCCGGCAAGATCCTTTTTGGCAAGAAAAACACCATGCAGAAGAGAGCCAATGTCATACTTCAAAAGCACATTCGCAAGCTTGCGCCGGTCAATGGGGCCAAGCTCCAGCACTCCCAACTCCTTCTTGACCGTGTCTGAAAAGGTCTTGTCAGAGTTCTCAAGCAAGTATGGGCTGTTCAGTCTATGAGATTCCAGGATGGTATCCGTCAAGAACTCGCCTTTGCGCGTTACCCGCACATGGGAAAGGCCATCCAGTTCCGCTCTCAACTCCTGCCTGGCTTCATCCCAGCAGGTGAGCTCCAACCGATTGGCCATGCTTTGCGCGCTTTCAACCAAGAGAGATGTGCCATTTGAGGTTTGAAAAGTAGCAGCGCCCAAGCCAGGGAAACCGGTGGGCTGGAAGCGATGCCCTTGCACCGGAGCAAGGGGAATTTCGAACAAAACACGCTGCACATTGGAAAGAGGCGCAAGATCAATAGTCATGTTATCTTCTCCTTAATAAGCTGTTTGTTTCAAGGCGGCGGAGAAAACTCACCGCGGTCGTTAGCGTTATGGGAAAAGCCAAGGCTGCCCCCCAGAGGCGGGCGGTTTCCTGGGATGCGGCTGCAACGCGCACGGTGGCGTTGATGCCTGCGGCCTGCAAACGTTGCAGGGCTATCTTCACAGCAGTAGATGCTTCACCGCTATCCAGCCGACGGATAATGGCCGGGTCAGCGCCAATACGCTGGCCATCCGGCAGAGAGAAAGGCAATAGCGCCAACCGGATGGCCAGCCACGCATCATCCGGGAAGGCGTCGTCAATTGGTGGTAATGATTGGTACGGTTTGCTTGCCCATTGACGAGAATCGATGGCCATCAAGCTGCGAGCCAGTTGCATGGTGCGATCAAGGTCTACTTCGCCTGCGACTAAGCGCGCGAGATCCGCAGGATGGGCTGACGCCTTTCTGGCGGCTGCCAACGGCAATTGGCGCTCGCCTCTTTGTGCGGCCTCGACAAGTCGGCGCGCAACCAACGCAATTGCATCGTCAATACCCCTTCTTCCTGTGAGGACGACCGCCGCATCTGGGCGAATCCTGGCCTGGCTGCCACTGCCAGTGGCTGCAAAACGGTTTCCTTCCAAAGACAGCCAATGGCGGCGGACGGGATCGTATGGCGCTCCATTACTGCTGAACTTCGCCGCTTGGAGCGCACAGTCCAGGGCAAGGCGAAATTCAGTGGTGCCGTCGTCTGCTGCAGTTATCCAGTCAGGGCACAAAGAAGGGATAGGGCCTGCCCTCCAGCCGGAGCCTGTGCGCAGGATACTCTCGACCTCAGACATCGCTAATAGGGAGGATTGCCAGCGATGAGGCTCGTCCGGCTGCTGCGACACAGCCAAAAGTGCATCGGAGAGTTTCCGTTCGGTTAGGTACAGACGGTCAGGTGCTCCTTTTGCGCGCGCCTGCCTTCGCAAGGTGGCTAACCAGCTGTCAAGATCATCGAGACACGCCAGTTTGTACGAACTGCGCGCTGGGACCCGGTACCGTCCTAGTGGGACGGCGAAGTGAGTTGCCAGATTGTTGCGCTGTTGGAATCCATACCGAATGAATTCCCGCAGTCCTTGTCGCACACCAAACGAAGTGATTGCGCGGATCATTGAGTAGCCATCGCTAGCGCGACGGCGTTTCGTTGTAGCTCGAGCTTCAACAAATAATTGGGAGATTTCTCTGTAACTCATTGGCTGAGCCCAAAGTGGAAACCATTGTTCACCCCGCCCAGGAAATTCCCTGCCGCTTTTCAGCGTATATTCATCTAGCCTGGCTTCGCTGGGGTAACCATAAGAACTCGGTGCAACGTAGAATGGTGAAGATGACCACCTGCCGCTGTCTGTGGTATTTCGTGAACTTGCGGCTGACCTTACCAGGCATGCACCCTCAATCGCCAATAGGAAGTCCCACGGTGTTGCGTTGCCTTCAGGCAGAAACTGCCCAAAGGATTGACCCCACTCACAATGCGGCAAGCGGGTATCACCATAAAGCACTGTCGGGAGGGCGTGGTGCCACATACTCTTCAATAGACACTGTTCAATTGCAGCCATGTAGGCAGAGGTATAACTTCCGCTGCCTTCATTACCGCCTGTTCCGAATAGCGCCGGTTGTTCGATCTCCAGGCCACTACCTGACCCGACCACGGAAGTCACAGCGTCCATCCAGAAAGAGGACTTCCCTCTCACCGTGCGTCTGAGCGCAATAATCAGACTTTCCTTGTCGTCATCTTCGGGTTTGGTTCCATCTGTTGTTGTCTCGATGATACGCCGAACGGCTGCAATGGTTTCCTGGTATGCTCTGAACCGAAGGTCTGAGGTAGCCTCAATGGCATTAAGCAAGTTGCGAGCGCTTTTTTCAGAGCTCCCGGGGAAAAAGCCTGAACGGCCACCCCAAGGATTGAAAATTGGCGTTGGCTCGTAACTATTGAGAAAGAAATCCTCCAATTCACGGTGGTCAAGCCTGGTTGCCAGCCGGAAACGCTCGCCTTCCCACCATCCCCGTACCTCGGAGTCGGCCTGTTCCGCCACCAGTCGCAGAATTCCGAGGGCCTTGAGATAGTGAGCGAGCGGAGTTGGGGCACACCCCTTGAGGTCGTGCACAATCACGATGTCACCTCCTTTTCAAGCAGATCATCTTGCACGGTCATCCGCGAGGCTCGCTGGTCGGCGGCCCGCAGCAAGGTTTCAAGCCATGCCAGCGTGAAAGGTCCGTGTGTTGCCAGCAACCCCAGTACGCGCTCGGTCCAGCTGGGTCCTGTTCGAGCGCTGAGGCCGGCAGAGGCTGGCGCAAGGTCAATACGGGTTTCAGGGAGGAAATGGAAGTTTTGGTCTGCAGCAGCCAGCGGAACAGATGGCAACAGGTCTCCATCCCGCAGCCCCCTTATACGCGGCACTTCATCTCCGGCGGCTTGATCCGCAGAACAGGCATGCCATGCAAGTCGAACCTTGCCGTGGTGCGCGCAAAGGAGATATGCGGCCAAATTGAAACCATCGGCGTCTAAGCTGAGGACTTCCTGCTCCAAGGGATTGGGTTGAGCCACAAGGGGTTGTGTTGTTTGGACCGGGATTCCGGCGCTTGCCAGCAGTATTCGCCACGGTCCGAGCAGAGCCGGGTGATCAAGGTTGTGCCGTTTAAGCACTTCGAACAGAGCCAGAACGCTGGCGAGTTCGTGACGAAAGCCCGGCCTCCTCCGGCCATCTTCCATCGGATAGAGCTTGCGGACGGGCAGCCAGGCCTCTTTCGGCGCCTTGGCCAAATCGCGGCGTTCGGGTCGGCCAGGACCTACAATGGAGTTATTGAGAGCAGGATGCACCTTGCCCGTATCGTGCCAGCGTCCGGCCAGTCCAAAGAGATCAGCGTATGCGGGTGCGACAACATTGGCAATCTCTCTGGCGAGCATGCCGGTTTGGCGGCCGTGTACGGCGATGGTCTGCCACTGCGAGACACTTAGCGTTTCATCATCCTGGCTGGCGTCGGCCAGCTCATCCGATTGGGATTCACCCGCGCTAAAAACCGGGATGGTCTCCACGCTCTCCGGGGTCCAGCCTTTGTTCGTTTGATAGCCCCCGCAGCTGCAATCAACCAGTACCGTTTGGCCGGGATAAAGATCGCGCCGTTCAACGGTGCGCCAGCAACCATCAAGCCAGTCCCACACCCAGGCCCGCATTCCCTTTTTGAGTCGAGGGGCTTTTGTGCTGCTGGTTTCCTTGCCACAAAGCCATTCGCGCGCCTCAAGGAATCGCACAGCGCAAAGAGCTTCACGGGAGGGCTGAATTTCGGGGGGCGGATCCTTCCCATCAGGCGGCACTTCAGCCCAGAATACATGCAGATCCCGTTCTTCCCCGGAACGGATAAAGCGACTGATGTCAATATCCGCACCGGACAGATCGGGTGTGGTGTCGAAAAGCTCCTCCAACTCATGACGAAGCAGCAGGTGTAAGGGGTCGAACGGGTAGAGACTTGGCAAGAGTTTGGCGTGCGCTTCTTCAAATGATTCAAGATGAAGCGGAGCCACGTCTGAAAGATGTTCCAGTGCCTTACGAGCTGCGTCGATTTCATTCTTGGTATAGGGTGCGGCAGCTTTGTCATCCTTCGGGGCCATGTCGACCACGATGACCATGGCTTCCCCACCCCAGCGCGCGCATCGGCCAAACCGCTGGACCAGGCTTGCCCATGGTGCCAGTTGGGTGATGAGTAACCCCGCCGATATGTTTACACCCGCTTCCACCACCTGAGTGGAAACGATGATGCGATTGCTGCCAGGCCTGCAAGCTTCGCGGTTAAGGAATTGCTCTCGCCAGGAAACCCGCTCCATAGGGCGGAAGCGGCTATGTACAAGCCGAATGTCGGTGTTTGCGTCATTCAGTCTCTTGTCTGTGAAGAGAGCTTCGTACACCGCTACTGCCTGATCAACCGTGTTGACCACCACTAAGGTTAGGCCGTTTGCTATTTGTGCCGTTTCGCAATGCTCTCGAACAACTAATTGAGCCAACTCCTTGGCATTACGGACATCTTCCTTGCGACATCTCTTCCGCACATCCTCCCAGAGGTGCCCTTTGCGCAGAGATAAAGGGATGGCACTCTGTGGCAGGTTGGCAGCCATTGCCATCGTGTCCGGGCTCTTTTCCAGCCAATTGCGCTGAAGGGTGGCGCTCATCCACCATGTGTAACAGGGGCGGAGGCTTCGTCCTGCTATAGCGTCATCCCGGCGGAAAGCCTGCAACTGGGCTGACGTGGCGAGTCCCACATCCATGAGTTGCACCTCATCCATCACCCAGAGGCAATCGTGATTGAGAAGGCCGAATTCCATCGGCCATCGAGCACGAGGGGAAGCATAGCCACGGTTCACAGCGCGAGAGAGCAGCATGTCCTGAGTTCCGATTAGAACAGCACATTGTTCGGGGTGCAGATGCCATTCACCCGAGTTGACCCCTCCCATTAAAAGATGGACGCCAACTTTGCCTGCGTGTTCTCCACCCACCCAGAGCATCCCAAGCCTCTGGAGCGCCTCTCGAACATCCTGTTCGGTTTGTTCCACCAACACCCGCATCGGCAAACACCACACCAGACGGCGAGGCCAGCTATCATCCTGTTTGTGCAGTCGATGCCAGAGCCATGCAGCAAAAACCCCAAGCGTTTTGCCGAACCCTGTGGGTATTCGGACTAGACGGTTGTCGCATGATTTGTGGGAAGCGAGCTCGATCTGCCACTGATGTGGAAAGGTGTGAGATGTCAGATTCTTAAAAAACTCTTCAAATAGATCCATGAGCGTATTCCTTTGTCAGCGGTTGTCAGTCTTCTTTCCGCGTCACCTCCCACAGCGCACCGCGGCCTCGGCCGGTGAGTTTGACGGCGCCTTCTTTCTTCAATGCCAGGAGAACCTTCTTGACGAGCTGGGGGCTGGCCGTGGGGACCAGGGCAAGGATCTCGGAAAGGATGAAGGGGCCGACCTGATCCAGGATGGCCTGGCGCAGGAGATCGCTCTTGGTTGGACGGCCCGAGGCGGTTTCCACCTTTTGAGCGAAATCCCGGTAGGCCTCGCGTATGATGGAGAGGAAATAGTTCCACCATCCGACGATGTCGTTCTCCCCCGCATGCCACCCTGTCGAGCATCGGGCGAGCGCTTCGTAATATTCTTCCTTTCGCTCTTCCACCAGGCGCTCGAGGCTGACGTAGCGACATACGGAAAAACCTTCCTGCTCGAGCAAAAAGGTCGTCAGCAGCCGTGAAACGCGACCATTGCCGTCCCAAAAAGGATGGATGCAGAGCAGGTCGAACACACAGGTGGCGATCAGGGGCAGAACCGTGACTCCTTCGATGCGGTTGGAAGACGTGGCGCTCTGAATGATCGCCTGCTCGCGCAGAGCTTCCAGCACCTTGGGGCGTTGCCTTATCCACATATCCTGTTGACCGCGGGCCTGCATGCACTCGCCCAACAGCCAGGCGTTGGCCGCCGGCATGGGTAGGGACTCCATTCTGTCTGTTGTTTGTTTAGCCATATCCATAGATTACCACTGATAGTAGCCCAAACGCAGCTTATTCTTTCAGGCAGTAGCCTCATATCGATTTGCATGGTTCACTCGGAAGATCCTTTGTTGATCGACCGGTGCGCAGGTTGCCCTCCCATGAAGTTGCGTTTGATGAACGTTCCGGTGCTTCGAATACCCGTCTGCAGGCGAATTTGGGTTTCGTGCCGGCTTCTGCCGGGAAGAATTGGTTGCTGCTGGTTGCTTGGGTGAAACACCTTTGGACGTGAAGGCTTCATTCCTCCACGAGAACACTTTCGACTGAGCCGGGTCCCGGCGACTGCTCACGAGACCTTATACCACGGGCGGTAGGACATCCGCCGTCCTACATCGAAAAAAAATTGGAAGTTGGTGATGGGGATATGGCTGCACTGGTGTAGTCATTAGCCTACAACAGTTTGGTTGAGACAGTCGTTAAATTGGCTCAATCCTCACCAACGCCCGTGGGGTTTTCCTTCCTCGTGATGCCTTGAAATCATTTGCTGAAGCCATTTTGTATATCCGGCAAGCGCTTCTCGCCTGGCAATGGCACGTTACTTGCCGAACGACCGTCGGACGCACCGTTCAGAAATCCAGACATTCCCTTTGCCCTCAAGGGGTGGCAACCACTAGGAGAACCGGTAAGGCCATGAGGTTGGTTCTGCCCGGCGAGCAGAATCATATTCATAAAGCAGTTGCTCGTGTCCCCATGGGACACCCGAAGACCTTTGAAAAGGACCGCGGTTGACAGGCAACTGCCACTCGCCACTCGCAACTCGTAACTCGCAACTTTTCGAAGCAGTAGCTCATGACCCCTCGGGACACCCGAAGAGGCATGAAAGGACGTAAGGTAACTGGCAACTCGGAACTCACAA
>CAZDKX010000027.1:0-26672 GCA_964505935.1 uncultured Syntrophobacteraceae bacterium | reverse complement strand
TGCATGGCCCAGGCGATCGCGATGATCCCGAAGAAGGCCGTCACCCGCCGCAGCCAGTTGGTGCGGATGAGCTTGAACGGAAAGCGCTCCCAGATGGTTTCCACGATCCACACGGTTACCGTGCAGCACATGATCCAGGCTACGTGAAAGTTCCCCGAAACGGTATTGGCAAACTTTTCCCAGTAGGGAGGCGCAATGGAGGTAAAATACTGCCAGGGGTAATACAAAATCCCCATGTGGGAATGCATGGTCATGAAAAACACCAGCGTGCTTAGAAAAAAGGTCATCACCAGGATGCTGATGCCCTTGCCCGGCTGATTCAGATCCTGCCAGGGGACTTCCTCACAGGCCACCACCCAGGCCGGGCTCAGCCAGGAGGCGATCGCCGCAAACATCAGGCAGGCCAGCGACGCGTATTCGAGGGCGAAGAATTCCGTCATCTTGGGCAGCTTCATCAAGTTGCCCGGGTTGAAATAGGCGATCCCGTAGTTGCCCAGCAGCGATTCGAAAAAGCCCTTGATGAGCACCAACAGAATGGCGACGGAAATCGCCGTGAGGATGATCCCCTTGACGAGGGGGTGCGTCTTTTCCAGCCAACTGCGCTTGAACGGCCAATAGTTGAAAATGTAAACCATCCAGATCAGCATGATCAGCCACCAGCGGGTGTACATGTAACCCACGTAAGGGGTGTACATGCGCAGCCAGCCCCGGGGGTCCTGGAAAATCCACCAGGTCGCGTAGAACACCGCCAGGGTCAGCACCAGCGCCACGATGGCCGGGATCGGCTGGGGCCAGCGCTGAACGAGCTTGCGCTCCTCCAAATACCCTGCACCGAAACGCTCCATTCTTGCCTCCTTTCGCAATCACCTTGGGTTTTGGTCACCACCCGGCACTCCGGGCTGCCTGTTGCCGATACTCCGCCACCTTGGTACGGCGGGGCCTTTAGGGAGCGGGCCCGCACCGCTGGACCTTGGCGATGAGCAGAAAAGGGTTGCACGTGGTTGAATGCAGAGCGAAGCACTGTGGTCACTCCCTGGAGTTTTCGCAGCCTCTTGCAGGAGTAAACATCAAAGTCGTAACAATTCGAGATCTGCCGGTCGTGATCGCCTTTCGACCTCGGGTAACCATCATCCTCAAGCAATGGTAATGCCGTGGGAGGAGCTTTCCCAAACCTTATTTATCTTATGGATTATACATGAAGATTATGGAGATAGTCGGAGTTTGGCAAAGGCCACCTGGGGCGAAATGTTCCCGGTTCAAAAGAAAAACGGTGCATATTGTTTCTGCTCGGGGGCCGTGGCCCCACGGACCACGGCCATGCAGGCAATCTCAGTCGCTGGTGGAAAGGTCAACCATCCCTCCGGAGCCCGATAACGGCAGTTTTGGAGGGGGCATCGATTCCCAGCCCTCATGCAACCTACTCAAGAAGCGGATCCAATTGGCAAGTCCGTCGGCATTGTCCAGGGGCGACCAGAGGAGGGACCCACTTTCCTTGAAGGCCACGGTCCCGTCCTCGAAGGCGAGCACTCTTTCGCCGTCGGCCCACAGTTCCTCGCCCTTCTTGCCAACCAGCTGCGATCTTTCGGATTTCCTCAGTTGCCCGAGAGTGAGGATCTTACAACGAATCTCGCCGGCTTTGCCATCGATGAGTGATTGTGCTCTCGCGAGATATTCCATGTCTTCCTCCTTTCCCCAAAAGGGGCAGTTGTTCGATCCTGTGGAACCGCCCGAGGCTGAGGGCTACGGGTCGATGCTCTTCAGCCTCGCTGCCGGCGGCTGCTTTTGCCCTTGCGAATCTTCCGCGGTGCACCTCCCTCAAACCTCTTCCGTTTCTCAGCAGAATCACGCCTTGAGAATCGGTCCACGTTGTTGTGACCAGTCGGGCAGGTCCAATATGCCGTCTGCCATGCCCTCATCGACAAACCATCTGATAATTGGTTCGCTGCCGGGGGATGTTGACCATTAGCATCGTTTGGGGGAAGGATTGAGAGCGTTGGCTAGGGTAGATCGAAACGCTGTGCTCAGTACGCCCAATTTACAAGGCGTATGACAAGAGCAGGCATCAGCTCGGTGAGGATTCGAGACCTGCAGGTCAAGAGGGTCGCTTCACTTTAAAGCAACAGCGATGCCATGCGGACAATCCCAGCAAGATTTCAATCTAACGTCTGGATATTAAACATAGTTATCCTGGTAGTCAATTCTCACAGAGAACAGGACGGGGCAATATGTATCCAAGGACGGGATGCAAATGGTACGAATTGTTCCTTACCGCCGGGATTGGACTGTTCCCGTTCTGAAAGGGGCATCTTACCTGCCGACCGAGGCACACGAACAAAGGGGTATGCAGGGGTGACCGGCTGTCTTGAAGCTGGCGCAGGCTTTGCTAGCTTGCTCCCGGATGAGGCCATGAGGCTGACGTTTTTTCCTTCGGAGAAAGACGTGGGCGGCGCACGGCGCTTCGTGTGATAGGCAGGAACGGTGAGATGAGCAAACCAGACGATCCCAAACGAAGGAATAGGGTCCTCCAACGTATCGAGGGACTTTCTGCGAGTCTGGAGGATTATCTCCAGGTGATTTTCCATGTGGAGGAATCGCATCGTGTGGCTCGCGCCAAAGAGATTGCGGATCAGATGAAGGTTCAGCGCGCTTCGGTGACAGGGGCCTTGAAGGCGCTGGCCAGCCGGGGGCTCATCCATTACAGTCCCTACAGCCACATCACCCTTACCGTTGAAGGGCGCCGTATTGCGCAGGACATCGTCCACCGCCACAATACCCTCAGGGAATTCTTCATCACCACCCTGCAGCTCGATCAGCAAAAGGCTGAAGCAAACGCCTGTCGCGTCGAGCATGCCATCGACGCGGTTGCGGTTGACCGACTGGTCCGTTTCCTGGAATTCCTCAAATTATGCCCGCGCACCAACGTGGATTGGCTGGAGGGTTTCGCGCAGTACTGCCGGAGAGGGGCACAGGGTTCGAGCTGCAAAGAGTGCCTCAAGGTCTGCCTCGATCAAATCGATTGAGTTCCTTCCCGACAGCGGGTAGAAGGCGAAGACCAGAGCAGGTTTTTCGTTGCTGCGGAAAAGCGGACCCAAGGGTCGGCCTTCGGGATGGAAACGATCAGGATTTGGGTTATGAGTGCTTGCGAGTTGTCGCGTTGTTTGAGCTGGTTTCACTGTTATGTTGAAGAATTTTACTTCGGTACGGAGGAAGATGTCGCCTCCATCGACCTCAAGAGGGATCATTCGCTGAGGGTCCTGGAGGAAGCCACCATGCTTGCCGCCTCCCTTCAGCTCACTTCTCCGATGGCCGATATCGTGCGCATCGCAGCTTTGTTCCACGATGTGGGGCGGTTTCCCCAGTATCGTCACCATAAGACTTACAATGACCGCGAATCTCTGAATCATGCCCGCCTGGGGTTCGCCGTCATGCGGGGCAGCGACATTCTGGACGGCCTGTTGCCGGAACACCGAAAACTGGTGCTGGGTGCCATTTTTTTTCACAACCGGCCTTTGCTCCCTCCGCGGCTCTCTTCCACCCAAGCCCTGATTCTCCGTATCATCCAGGATGCAGATAAGCTCGATATCATCCCGACCGTCATGGCCAGCCTGGAGCCTGGAGCGCCCTCCGGCCGCGTGGTGTCTTTGGGGCTGCCGCTTGACCCGGATCGTTATTCAGAGACGGTCTTCAGGAAGATCGTCAGCCGCCAACCCGTGGATATGAGCGAGATGGTCTGGCTGAATGATTTCAAATTGATGCTGCTGGGGTGGCTGCCAACTCTCAATTTCCCGGCCAGCCGCCAGGCGGTGCTGAAAAGAAGGTATCCTCAGCGCCTGCTGGCTCTCCTTCCCCCTCGGCAAGAACTGTTGGCATTTGGTGAGGACCTTCGGGCAAATCTGGCCACTGAGCGGTGGACACCCACCGAGGGCACGTCTTTTCCGTCTCGGGAAGGAGTTGCGGACGCTGGTTCCGCTGCCGTCACCGGGACAAGGAGAGGATTCCATGGGCGATCGCCATGACATAGTGAGCAGTCGGGTGGCGCTCAGAAAGAACGCGCCTTCTTTCATTTACGAAATCCTGCATGGTGAACCGCGCTTCCTGACCGGCAAGACTGATACCCACGGCCAACAGATGTGGTTGGAATTGCCGGTGAAGATCCGCATCGTTTTGGCCGTGGTTGAGACCCTGACCGCAATGTCTCCCAGACCCTGTCCCCAACTTCCCCAGGGGTCATTTGGAAATAACCCGGATAGCCTCTTGCAATAGTCTCAAATTCCGTCACCCCGGAAGGTTTTTGGCCAAGGAAGCGCGCACTGCGACTTCCCCCTTTGAAGGGGGACCAAGGGGGATGTTTGCGGGTGATCACACCCCCCTTGCCCCCCTCAAGGGAGTAATGGACTGCTGAAAAGCAGTCCATTTTGCTTGAGTTGGCGGGCATGGGCTTCCGCCGGGGTGACGGTAATTCAACAACATGGCACCCCGCATCCCCCATCGAGAGGGAGGAACCGAGCAAAGGCTGTCGTCGACCCACGCTAGGGAGGTGACTCCTCTGAGGTCGTCTCAAGTGTCTCAGTATCCTCGTTGCTTGCCGGCAGCAGCTCTCTCAGGGTTGTTGCTTCCGTGGTGCGCACGTCAATGCCGAGTGCTTCCAGGGCATAGCCGGCTCCCTTGCCTTCAAGCGGCACCCGCGTCCATACTTCATCAACCCCCAGTTCGGCCAGGAGCTCGGCAGCCTTCACCCCTCGATGCCGTTCCTGGCTCCGAAACCGGTTCTCGACGAACGTCTCAAAGGTGAGCTTCCCGCTGCGCATCGTCTTCCTCAGCAGGGCAGCGAACGGGGCTTCCCCGAAATGCTCGGAAAGAGGCGAGTCGAGGTCCGGTTGAGCTTCACTCACCACGTCTACGGGGACGGCAACCAAGATGGATTCCTTCTGTTCCGGTTCGTAATGGATGAGAATGCGATCGATCTCCGGCCACCGGTCCAGAATGTCTTCTTCAAGATGAGACACCACCTCGTGGGCATCACGCAGGAGGCGGGCATCCACCTTCACATTGGCCTCCACGAACTTATACCTGCCGGAGCTCCTGCCACCCAGCGCAGTCACTCCCGTGACCAGAGGATGTCCTGCCAGCACGGCGCGAATCCCGTCCAGGGTGGTGTAGTCGAGAGTGGCATCCAGAAGCACTTTCAACGAACTGATCAGAATGCTCAGCCCCATATAGACTACCAGAGCGACGACGATAATTGCCGCGTAGCGGTCCAGGGGAAAACCCAGATACGATCCCAAGATGGCCACCAGGATGACCAGAAAGGAAAAGACGTCGGTGGCAATATGTTTGGCGTCAGCCACCAGGCTGGGGGAGCCAGCCTTGAGGCCGGCTTTCAGTTCATAACGGGAATAGAGATAGGCCACGATGAGCATGAAAAGCACGCCTGCAATAACGAAGTCAGGGTTTTTGATCACTTCCGCGGGGCCTGCCTGGATGGCTTCGTCGGCAATTTCATAAGCGGCAAAGAAGATGAAGAAAGACGATACCAGCGAGACCAGGTTCTCGACTTTATACAACCCGAGCGGAAAGGTCTTCGTTTTGCGATCCGCAATCAGAATGCCGCCCAGGATCGAGAGCGAGGAGATGACGTCGGCCAGGGAGTGAACAGCGTCGGCTTTCAGCGCCATGCTTCCCGACATTTCACCCAGAAAGTACTTGGCGGTCATGAGAAACCCGTTGACCAAGCAGGACAACAGGGCCACTATTAAGCAGGTCTTCATGGGATCAGCGAGGTTCTTCGCGTCGTGCCCAGCATCTCCGGCCTCGACCTCGGCGGCACGACGGCATTTCGCCCGGGTTGGTTCGATAAATATCCTGCCCTCCACACTGGGGGCACACCATCTGCCGGCCGCCACCGAAAGGCACCTCCCACCGATGGTCGCACTTCCGGCAGTGAAACCGTCTGACAGGTTCATTATTCATAACATTTTGTCGTCGCCTCCCCGTTCCCGCTCAGAAAGTGAGTACCTTGTCAGCGTCCATGGCCAAGGCTTAGCGGTCATCCATCCAGCCAATGGAACACGTGCTTGATCCCTCCAGACCGTGGGATTTCATGCAGACCCCTCAGACGTTGAAGTCCCCGCCGAATTGCTGCAGTTGAGCCATAGCGTTGAAGGGGTCGCTGTCATGTTGTTCGAAGAGTGCCCCCTTGCCAAGCATGAACATACTGACCTCATTGCCCTTCTTGACCGCCACGTTGGCCAGTCTCACGGGATTGTATGCGGTCTCGGCGTCATCGGTCGAGATAATAGAAAGAACCTTCATAACAACCTCCACAAGTCAGGCGCTTTCTAGGCCAGTATAGCGGAGAGCCTGGAGCTAAGCAATCCCTGTCCGGTTATGGGGTTGAGGGCGCTGCGCCGACCGTGACCCGAACAGCACCAACGTGGGGGCATCCTGCACCCGCCGGCCCTCCCAAAAGGAGCGGAATGTCTCCTTGAAGCCTCCTGCTGATGAGAATGGCCGGGGCACAGAGTCCGGCGTCGAGGCATGAAATCCTACAAGAAAATCCTGACAGAAAGAAACTGAGTACCTGCCTGCCTGGGAAGAACCGGGGAAGCCTCAGTTGGCTCAGGCTGGCCTATTCATATGGCATGGAGGTTGCTGAACCGTTATGCATAAGCCCCTTCTCATGCCTTTTCGCGGTACCGGAGGATGGCCAGCAACTGCACGAGCGACTCCTGAGCCCGCTCCGGCAAGGGATCGGTTCCGCATTGAAGAGAGAGTGAACAGAGGAGGGGCAGGGGGAGAAAAGATGAGCACTTACGTTTATGGACCCGTTCCTTCGCGACGCCTTGGCAGGTCTCTCGGTATCGACCTCGTTCCGCTAAAGACCTGCACGTATGACTGCCTTTACTGTCAACTGGGGAAAACGACCCACAAGACTACCAAAAGGCAGGAGTGGGTGCCTGTGAAAGAGGTTCTCGCAGAACTGACAACCCATCTCTCCAGTGAGCCCGACTACATCACGATCTCCGGCTCCGGAGAACCCACCCTCCACTCGGAGCTCGGCAGCTTGATCAAGGCCATTAAAAAGATGACGGCTACTCCCCTGGCGGTCCTGACCAACAGTTCCCTGCTTTGGTTGCCGGAGGTGAGGGAGGCGCTGGGCGGCGCCGACCTCGTCATTCCCTCGCTTGATGCCGGCGAGGAGCATCTCTTCCGTCAGGTGAACCGACCCCATCGGGACATCACCTTTCATCGCATGGTTGACGGCCTCTATGAATTCCGGCGGACCTATTCCGGCCAATGCTGGCTGGAGGTGCTGCTGCTCGGCGGTATCACCGGCCTTTCGCATCCGGTCGAGCAGATCAGAGAAATTGCGGGCTGGATTGCCCCGGACCGCATCCTTTTGAATACCGTCCTTCGGCCTCCGGCCCACGCCTCTGCCGTCCCGGTGTCTCGAGACCTCATGGAGTCTTTCGCTGCTGCTTTTGGGGAAAAAGCGGAGGTGATCGGCAACACCCGCAAACTGCCTCGCGGCAGTTCGACCCAGAGCATGCCGGAGGAGGTTCTCGCCCTCGTGTCCAGGCGGCCGTGCACACTGGAAGACCTGACAACCGGCCTCGGGTTGGCTCCCTCCGAGGCTTCAAGATGTATCAAGGAGCTTTCCGCTTCAGGACTGGTGGTCAGCGAGTGTCAAGGCAGACGACTGTACTTCAGGGCGACTCGCGGGCATCGGTGATAATCCAAGGGGCAGAAAAGCAAAATCGAGGTGAATGAGGGGCGCCATCAAAGGTCCCAGCCTGTCGCACGCCGAATTGCCGTGGATAGATCCTACCAGTCAATTCCCGGCCAGGGAAAGGGCGCGGGATCGCGAACCGGCGTCGGATCGCCCCTGCCCGTATCTCCCTGATTCTTATCTCCACCAGCAAACGCCAGGGAAACGAAAAGAAGAGAGCAAGCCAGAATCATTGCTAAAGCCTTTTTCATATGTCCCTCCGGGTTCTTAAACCGCCATCCAATCTATTCGAATAGTTAATGAAATACTGAGAACGGCTCTTCATGCCAATCTGATTTATACCCCTTGGTGCTCCGGCGTCAATGAGTTTTCTTCGCCTTCCGCCCCGGTAAGGCCATGCTCAATCCACTTGCGGGAGCTGCGTTGATGCGCCAACCTGATATGCCAGCCTAACCCCCCCGGGGCGTGAGCGGCGTGCACTACCCGGTGTGGTACTCCCGTTCACGCGCTGATTCCGGTCGGCTACTCACGGCTTGCGCGATGGCCTCGAACACCTTGGCCGTTGGCGATTCGGGAAGACCGATCATGAGCGGCTCGCCGCGGTCGGCCCCCTTGCCCAGCTCCACGTCGATGGGGATGGAGCCCAGAAGTGGCAGCCCCGTCTCCCGGCTCAGGGTTTCACCCCCCCCGCTGCCGAAGATGGCGATGCGCTCCTGGGAGTGGCTGCAGCTGAAATAGGACATGTTCTCCACGATGCCGCAGATCCTGATGTTCATCTCCTCGAACATCTGGATGGCTCGCCGTACGTCGGCGAGGGCGACTTCCTGCGGCGTGGTCACCATGACGACGGCAACGCTCGGGATGGACTGGGCGATGGTGATCGACGGGTCGCCCGTGCCTGGAGGAAGGTCCACCACCAGGCAGTCGAGATTCCCCCACATCACGTCATCCAGCAACTGTTTGATCGTTTTGGACACCAACGGCCCGCGCCAGATGACGGCCTTTTTGCCTTCCACGAAGAACCCGAAGGACATGATTTTCAACCCGAACTTCTCAGGGGGAATCAGCATGCTCGATTCGGCCCGCGGCCGCTCAGCGAGGCCAAGCATGGTCGGGATGCTCGGGCCATAGACATCCGCATCCAGAAGGCCGACCTGAAGACCTTGTCGGGACAAGGCGAGGGCCAGGTTGATGGCCATCGTCGTCTTGCCCACTCCCCCCTTGCCGCTGGCCACCGCAAGAAACCGGGCCACCTTCTCAATGCCGCGCAAGGGGTGTTTCGGAAAGAGCCGATCCAGTTCCTCCCTGTTCATTACCGAGAGCTCCACCTGGACTGGCACCGCCCCGGCAACCTTTTGCACCGCCTCCTTTACCTCCTCGACAATCCTCTTTTTCATGGGACAACCGAGGGTGGTCAGCGCCAGGTTGATCTGCACGCTTTCCTCCGAGACGTGGATCTCCTTTACCATCCCCAGGTCGACGATGCTCCGTTTCAACCCAGGGTCCTGCACCGCATCCAGGACTTCTCTGATCTGATGTTGCGTGATCATCTGCTTTCGCCTCCTCTGCTTTGCACTCCCAATCCCTGATTGCAATGATCGTGCGAGCAAAACAGAAAGAAGGATCGCCGGCAGCAGAGATGGAAGGTGCTCGATGAGGTGAGCTTCTTAAATTCACCTCGCGGCTGTCCTCGTGATAGCGGCCGCAGGTCTTCTCGCCCGTCAGGGCTTCATGACGCTGGGCGCGGCCCAGGACGCTTCGGCCCGCCGTCCGCTCCGCAGGTGAGCGCCGCGATTAGCTCTCAGGCACATCGCTATCATCTTTCTTGCTTGACCTCCCATGTGGTATGACATATTAGCATACTGGAGGTGTAAAATGGCTTCAGCAAAGATCGCAATCACAATGGATGAGAGGACACTGCACCGGCTTGATCGGCTGGTAAGAGATCGGGTGTTTCCGAGCCGAAGTAAAGCCATTCAGGATGCGGTGGAGGAAAAACTAAGAAAGCTGGAACGAAACCGGCTTGCCAGAGAATGTGCAAAGCTTGATCCGGCTTTGGAGAAGGCTATCGCTGAAGAAGGCATGGATGAGGAGTTGGAGCAGTGGCCAGAATACTGAGGGGAGAGATTCGCTGGGCCGATCTGAATCCGGTAAAAGGAAAAGAGCAAGCCGGCCCACGGCCTGTTGTCATTCTCAGCCAGGATGTTTTCAATGAACGCTCAGGAACCGTGATCGTTATGGCTATCACCAGCCAATCTCAGCGTGCCGGCTTTCCTCTCACCCTTGAACTTGACCCGAATGACCTTCCAAAACGCTCATGGGTGAAAATCAGTCAAGTCCGCACCTTGTCAACAGAGCGAATCGGCAAAAAGATCGGCACCGTATCACCGGAGGAGTTGGGTCAGATCAGTGAAGGCTTAAACGAAATCATTGGAAGCTAGCCAACACAATTACGACTCTGATCTGATGTTGCCTGATCAGATGCTTCTGCCTCCTCTGCTTGAGACTTCCACCCCCCTTTGCGCAATCAACGTACGAGAAAGCAGAAAGAGACAGCAGAGCGGCGACACACGCATGGCCGCAGCCTGCCCTTCGCCCAGCGCCAGGGAGGTCGCCACTATGCCCCCGGCCATTTTGAAAAAGCTCCTCCGGTCCATCTTCATGGCTCTCTCCCATTGTCTCAGTATTGGTCACGAGCATCGATGCCACCATCACGCCGCGTATCAAATCGTGCCTGGCCCTTTCGTCGGGACCACCTTTTCCATCTGGTCCTGCCAGAAGAGTAGATAGACACCTTCTGCCGCCATGAGTTCCGCGTGAGTCCCGGCTTCCACAATCCGTCCCTGCCGCATGACGACAATCCGGTCCGAGTTGGCAATGATGGGCAGATGATGAGACACGACGATGATGGTGCGCTGCTCCATGAGCCTGTCGAAGGCTTCCATCACCAGTGTTTCCGAAGAGGGATCGAGGCCGGAAGTGGGTTCGTCCAGCAGCACGATGGGAGCATCCCGGAGGAGGGCGCGAGCGATGTGGATGCGCTTGGCCTGCCCTCCCGAAAGCTGCACGCCCCCGGGGCCGAGAATGGTTTCGTAGCCTTGGGGCAGGGCTTCAATGAAGTCGTGGGCATTCGCCTGCCTGGCGGCCTGGATGATCTCCTGCCTCGAAGGCTCGCCTCCGGGCTTGCCGACGGCAATGTTGGCGGCCACGGTGGTGCTGAAGGTGATGACCTCCTGGGGCACAATCGCCATCCGGGCTCGGAGGGATTCCAAGCTGAAGCCGCGGATGTCCTCGCCATCGATCAGGACCCGGCCGGCTACGGGATCGAAAAACCGGGGAATCAGGCTCAACAGGGTTGACTTGCCGCCTCCCGAATCGCCCACGATGGCGATCTTCTCACCCTTTCTGATGTGCGGCTCGATGTCATGCAGGAGGATGGCTCCCGGCTCATAGCCGAAAGCTACGCGATCGAAGACGATATCCCTGCTGAAGCGGGGCATGGGCAGCGCCTGGGGATGATCGCAGACGCCCAGCCGGCATGGAGTGATCGCCATGACCTCCTCGACCCGTTCGTTGCACGCCATCGCCTTGGACATCTTGTTGGAAAACTTGGTGAACTCCCGGATGGGTTTGTAAAGGCTCGCCAGGTAGCTCATGAATACCAGCAGCTCACCGGGGCTCAGGTGACCGCCCTTGATGCGATGCACCCCCAGTAACAGCACCAGGGCGATACCAAGGGCGAGAACCACGCTGGTAATGGCCGTGTAGCCGCCCTGCCAGGCACCGGCCTCCACACCCGCCCCTTCGGAGATGGTGCATACCGATTGGAGGCGCTGCACCTCCTGGTCCTTGATGCCGAGAATTTTCAAGCATTTTTGGGTCCTGGCGGCCACTTCGGCCAGGGTGGCCACCTGGGTTTCGTGCCCGCGCTGGGCTCGGGAAGCCTGTTTGACTTTTCTTCCAAAAAACAGCGTGCTCCACCCCAGCAGCGGGGTTACGGCCAGGGCCAGCAGCGCAAAGTGATAGTCGATCCAGAACATGACGGCGGAGATGGCGACGATCGTGGGGAGGCTGCGGCCGACCAGGACGATGCCTCCCTCCACCAGCGCCTGGATGTCGGCCGTATCCGAAGCGATGCGCGAGACGATCTCACCGGCGCCCACCCGCTGAAAGTAGGCTACCGGGAGATCCAGGACATGAGAGAAGAGCCTCACCCGGAGCCGATTGACCACTCTCTGGGTGAGCCTCGACAAGACAGTATTCTGAACATATAAGGCGGCGCCATGCAGGAGCGCCAGGCCGATGAGGAGGGCAATCATGACACCGAGCAGATGCGGCGCCACCTTTTGCCACAACGGACCGCCAACACTTACCAGCAGAGCGGCCGGAGGTCTCTCCAGAATCACGTTGTCGAAGATGACCTGGATGGGCCACGGCTCAAGCACGGAGAGACCGGCCTCGACGGCAAGAGCCAATAAAAGGGTCCCGACGAGGGGCCTCTCCGTTCTCAAGGCCTGAACCAGTTGACTGCGCTCCCAAGCCATAACTCACCTGCTCGCCGGCAACAGACCGGATCGAGGTCTCAGCCGAGGTAACGGACCCTCAGTAGGCTGCCGCCTCGAATGGATCGGCGTAGCGCTGGGGCTGTTCCCTCCTAAAAGGTCAGCGTCTGATAGTCACTCATCAGGTCGATGAGGAAAGGAGCTCCTTCGATGCGTACCCCCGGAATCATCTCATCGGGGGATAAGTACCGGTGGTCCACTCAGGCCTTGCAGGCGAACATTTCACCGCCGTTTCCCATCAGGTAATCAATGAAAGGTTTCATCTCCTCGCCCGTCGAGGCCCGCACTCCTTCTGCCATCCCCAGTTGCGCCCAATGGATGGCGTCGTCGATGAGAAAGACTTTCACGTCGTGTCCCTTTTCGCAGGCGACCTTGGCGAACTGAAAGGCGCGCGTCGCCCGCCCGGCCTTCTCGAAGCCGTTGGAAATGATGAAAAGCATGTTGGCCATTCTGAAACCCTCCTTCTGAACAATGGTCTGTAAGGTGCCGAGGCACTTCAGACCTTGATGTAATGAAACCCTTCGCGCTGCCGTCGAATGATCTCCGGCAGGGCGTTGGGAACCCTCCGGATGAAATCCGGAAGCCCTTCGGAACGGATATTCAGTTTGCGCAGCGATTCCTCGCAGACCTCGATCCGGTAACCCGCGTGCACGAACTCGACCATGGTTTCACGCAGCTTGCGGTCACAGGCGATACAAACCGCGCCGGCAAAGATGTCCGCCACAATGACTAATTCGAGCCCGCCCGGGGCCGTTTCTCTGGCGAAGGAAAGGGCCTGCGCAAGCGCCTGAGACCACTTGTCCCGGTCCGAAATGTGTATGAGCACCTTGCAATCAGCCATTGTTCATCCCCTGGAAATGGATCAAAGTCGGTGCTTGGTCGGACAACGCTTTCTGGATCCAGATATGCGTTGTCTCTCCGCTCTGCAGCCTCGCCACCACCTTCTCGCCCGAGCGATCGAGCACCATCAGCAGGTCCCGGACGGTTTCCGGGTCGCCGACCCGAATCTCGAGTACTGTTCCCGATGGCATGGAAGCCAGCTTTGCCTTGCACAGCAGAAGGCAGTATGGCGCGATCAGGCCGCACAGATCGAGCTGTTCATCCGCCTTGATCATCGACTCTCTCCATGGCGGTCCTCCTGCATTGTTCATCCCGCTCTTTTTATAAGGCAAAAGGGATGCCAACTCCTCCCGCTTTCGTCCCATCCATAGAACACCCATGATTCCGATAGATTGGATCATAGGCAGGGAGTCAGCCTTGTTAGTCTGGAGAGGCTGTGGTATTAAAATGCTTAAACACAGCGTTTAAACAGGACCCCAGTGAGGACGGATGATGGACGAGCAGGAGATGAACCGCTACCTGAAAGAGATCATCAACACCATGAACGATGGGGTCATGCTGGTCTCCCCGGATGGGACGATTTTGATGGTGAATCGGGCCCTGGAGGAGATTTCGGGATACCGACGGGACGAGCTCCTTGGCATGGCCTGCTCGATTTTTCGTTGCGATGTCTGCGAAGAGGCTCGTTCTGAAGGCAAGGGGCATTGGTGCGGGCTCTTCGAGGAAGGGCATGCGCATCGCAAATCCTGCTTCCTCCTGCGCAAGGACCGCTCCTATATCCATGTCCTCAAGAACGCCTCGCTCCTGAGGGATTCGGAAGGAAAAGTCCTGGGGGCCGTCGAAACGGTGACCGACATTTCGGAAATCGACAAACGGGACCGGCGGATCGAACAGCTGTCGCGGCTCCTCGACGGCAATGCCGATTTTCAGGGCATGGTAGGGAGGTCGCGGGGGATGCGGATGGTTTTCGAAATGATCCAGAAGGCCGCCCAGAGCGACGCGCCCGTGATCATCCAGGGTGAGACGGGCACCGGCAAAGAACTCGTCGCCCATGCCATTCACAATTTGGGGAAGCGGCGCGAAGGCCCCTATATTCAATTCAATTGCGCCGCCCTGAATGAGGCCCTGCTGGAGAGCGAGCTTTTCGGACATGTCAAGGGCGCCTTCACCGGGGCGACCAGCCATCGGGAAGGGCGATTCGAAGCCGCTGACGGCGGGGATATCTTCCTGGATGAGATCGGCGATATTCCTCTTTCCATTCAGGTAAAGCTTTTGCGGACGTTGGAATCGAAGCAGATTGAGCGGGTCGGCGACAATCGCCCCATCACCGTGGACGTGCGCATCATCAGCGCCACGCATCGCGACCTCCACCAGCTGCTCGCCGAAAAGAAAATTCGTAAGGACTTCTTCTTCCGCATCAACATCCTCCCCATCCACCTGCCGGCCCTTCGGGAACGCCTGGACGACCTCCCGTTGCTGGTCGAGCACTTCATGCAGCAACTGCGGACCCGGAGCGGGAAGAATCTCTCGGGGGTGAGCGCCGAGACCATGGAGCTGTTCACGCGCCATTCCTGGCCGGGAAACGTGAGGGAGCTGAGAGGGGTCCTGGAGCATGCCTTCGTCATCGCTGAGACCGGTCCGATTACTCCTGCTCACCTCCCGGCGGCGATGAAATCCCGGACCGCCTTCCGGAAAGATCGAGAGCTTCGCTCCGGGTCGGTTGCGCAGGAAGAAAAAGCAGCGCTGGTGGAGGCCCTCCGCAAGTCCCGCGGCAATCAAACCCAAGCGGCGCGACTGCTGGGGGTAAATCGAGTCACCGTCTGGCACCGCATGAAAAAATACGGAATCGACCTCGATGACCTGTTTCAGACGTGACGCCGGCGTCCGGGCGCAACCCCCACGGGTATCGTCCACAAGGCCGGGCCACTGAATCCACATCACATCACCTGTTCTATTCTTACCATACCGACGGACTGCTGAGTGTCGGCTGAGGGAACAATCTGAATCCCCAGGGGGGCCAATGTGTCCCCGAAGGCCCCTGCACTCTTCCCCAGTGCCAGTCTTCATTTGGTATCATTTACAGCTCTGTAGGTTGGTACGGGCAGTGCTCGGCGCTTGTCCACCAAGCACGAGGTTCCTTGAAAACCATGCGCTTGCAGCAGGTGGCATGCAATTTGCCCATTTAAGAGGCGGGCTTTCGAGGTGCAACATGGTTGCCAAAAGCTGCTCGCATGGCCGATGACGGGGGACCGGAAATGCTCTCTGAAGCCTGGCGTATATGGGGCTTGCTTGGCAAGACCGACTAGTGAAAAGGACCCTTTCGCACAAGGAGGAACAGACATGCCGGGTGGAGACAGGACCGGTCCGCGAGGACTGGGACCCATGACGGGCAGAGGTCTGGGCTGGTGTCGTGGTGCCTGGGAGGGTGGAGTGCCTGGAGGAGGCTTCGGGCCGCCCCGCGCTTTCGGTTGCGGCTATGGTTATGGCCGGGGGAGAGGCTGGCGACATTGTTACTACGCAACGGGACTTCCCGGCTGGGCCAGGGGAGGCAGAGGCGGGTTTGGGTGGACAGGATACTCAGGGTGGTCCCCTCAGGATGAGCTCGCCTATCTCAAGGAGTACACGCAGGGGCTGGAACAGGCCCTTAATGAGACCAGGACGCGCATGGCTGAGCTCGAGAAGACCCAGAAGGATGAGTGACCAGCCCTATTGAATGGTCCGGGAGCCATCGAAGGGCGGCTTCCGGACCGGTCCGTCTCAGGATAAGTCATTCTTGCAGAGCGGATTCATCCCTTCGGAAAGGGTTGTGAATGAAGATTGCCATATCAGTTGTGGAGCCAAGTTTGGATAGCGAGGTCTATCCTCGGTTTGGACGAAGCCAGTATTTCATCGTTATCGACCCGGAGACCATGCAGTATGAGAGCGTGACAAATCCCAATATTGAGGCTCCCAGCGGCGCCGGTATCAGTACCGCTCAGCTCGTCTTCAAGAAGGGCGCCTCGGTGGTCATCACCGGCTCAATCGGCCCTAAAGCTCATCAGGCGCTGGCGGCTGCCGGGGTCCGCATGCTGACGGGAGTCAGCGGGCCTGTCCGTGATGCCGTCGCCAACTTCAAGGCAGGCAAGCTATTGAATAACGCGGAAGCGGGTGCGGGATTGGAGGAAGGCGCTGGAATGCTGAAAGGTACAGGCATGGGTGGCGGCGTGGGTATGGGCATGGGTGGCGGCAAAGGCATGGGACGCGGCATGGGTATGGGCATGGGTGGCGGCAGAGGCATGGGACGCGGCATGGGATGTGGCGGCGGAAAAGGCATGGGCATGGGGGGCGGCGGAGGGGCCGGCAGAATGGCTCCTCGCAGTTGGGACGCCGAGCCTTGGGTCGACAGCGTAAAACCGGCAGGTGGTCCCGATGAGCTTTCCTCTCTCAAACATCAGGCTAACCAGCTCGCCGACGAGCTCACCCGTATCAGGCAGCGCATCGAGCAGCTTGAGAAGCAATAATGAGGAGCTATACTTGGAAGTGGCTGTCCCGAGCGATTGAGGGGGGAAGGGAAGAGGATCGGAAGAGCATGACGGATGTCTATCGCAGGCTGCAGGAAAAGGCCTACGAAGTGGCTGCTGCCAACAAGTTGCTACGGGGAAAAGTCACGGTTAAAGCGAAGGTCCTCAGTACGGAAGAGGCCATTGGCAACCCGGAGGAAGATGACTTCCCGCTCCAGAAGGGGAAGGAGCGGCTCATGGAAGCGGAATTTCTCGGCGCCCGTGGCCAGGCCTTTACGGACCGTTTTGGTGACTTTGAGGGGACCCTGGGAGAGGTACTCTCCACTCGTCCGGAAAACAACTTCCGACGGGCCGTCTTTGTGGCCACGCTGAATGCCATGCTGCGTGGCCTTGACCTCGCCGACAAGACCATTCACTGCCGGGACAAGGAACCGACCCGATGTGCGAGTGAGCTCGTGCGCTATCTCGGCGAGCGCTACCAGGCAGCCAGGATTGTGCAGATCGGGTTTCAACCACGGATGATTGAGGCGGTAGGTCGCAGATTTCCTCTCCGGGTCATTGACCTCGACCCTGAAAACATTGGCACCTGCTCACTTGGGGTCACCATCAAAGGATTGGAGGCAACGGAAGAAGCGATCCAGTGGGCGGACCTCCTCTTGGTTACCGGATCCACCCTGGTGAACGGAACCATCGGCTCCTTTCTCACCAGGAAGCCGGTCATCTTCTACGGCACCACCATTGCCGGTGCGGCTTTTCTGATGGGTTGGGAACGATTCTGCGGCTGCGGGCATTGACAAGGAGTAGCAGCGATGACCCATTGCGCCAAGTGCGGTGCGTCACTGGAAGGGCCGGACACGTTTGAGTTCGCCGGTGAGTTGCTATGCGAGGATTGCTACCTGGAGCAAAGGATTAAGCCCGTTACGTGCGATCCCTGGGCGGTCTATGCTGCCAGGAATACCGGTGGCAAGACCCGGCAGCTGACCGATGTTCAGGAGCGGATCCTCAAGTTGCTCAGAGAAGAAGGGCCCCTGCCGGCGTCCGCAATTTGCGCTCGACTGAAGCTGACCGAGACTCAGTTTGAAAGCAACTTCGCTACCTTGCGGCATATGGAGCTTGCGAGAGGCTTCAAGGATGGTGATCAGCTTTACTACACCCCATTCTGATCGGCGACCCCGGACCGCTATGGGCAGGAGGGTTGGCGGATCAGATGATTACGTAACGACAGTCAGGAGGAAATGGCCATGAATCAAGGTGGACGTGGAAAGGGCGGAGGTGGCGGTAGAGGACAGGGCCAAGGGCAAGGGGGCCAGGGAGGCGGCCGCATGGGCGGCTCGAGGGGTGGCGGGCCTGCCGGCACCTGTGTTTGTCCGCAATGCGGGCAGACCGAACCTCATGAACGCGGCGTGCCCTGCTACGAGCGCAAATGCCCGAAGTGCGGAACCGCCATGACCAGGCAATAACCAGACATACGAAGGGAAGCCCTGCTGCCATGACCTCTGCCCCGGTGCGAATCACAATTCTGGTCGACAATCAGGCCGGGGAAGGGCTCGCTGCCGAGCATGGCTTCTCGCTGTGGATCGAAACCCCAGATCGGCGGATTCTGTTTGACACGGGGCAGGGGGGCGCGCTGAGAGACAACGCTCGAAGGCTCGGCATCGACCTGGCTAAGACCAATATCCTCGTTTTGAGTCACGGGCACTACGATCACACCGGCGGGCTTGCTCAGGTCCTTGCTCAGGGCCGGGATATCAGCGTTTATTGCCATCCCGGGGTTGTGCTTCCCCGCTACAGCATGAGAAACGACATTTCCAAGCCGATTCAGATGCCCCCGGCGGCCATGGCAGCCATGGACCTGTTGCCTTCGAGACAGCTTCACTGGGTCGTCAAACCGGTCTTGCTTTCCGAGAAGGTTGGCCTCACCGGTCACATTCCCCGCGGGACAAGCTTTGAGGACCCTGGCGGACCGTTCTATCTCGATCTCGAGGGCAAACGTGCCGACTCGATTGATGATGACCTGGCTCTCTGGATTCGCACGGATGAAGGGGTGATCGTTTGCGTTGGCTGTGCCCATGCGGGCCTGGTGAACACGCTGCACCACATTCGAGGCCTGAACCCTGGCCTCAGGCTTCGCGCCGTTATTGGGGGCTTTCATCTGGTCAACGCCGGCCGCGAACGCCTCGAGCAGACGGTAGCCGCGTTGCGTTCGTTTGCATTGGATAGCGTGGTCCCCTGTCACTGTACGGGTCAGCCTGCAGTCGCGCTGCTGCGAGACGGCCTGGGTGAGCGCGTAATGCCTGGAGCGGCCGGGATGACCTATCAGTTTTGAGGAAACTTTTGAGAGGAGTGAGTGATTTGACCAGGATCGGTATCATCATCTGTGCACGCTACCAGGATTGCGGTGGTGGAAAGTGTTTTCGCTCGCTACGCGAGCGGGTCGGCGCTTTTTCTCGCTACCCCGCTGACGAACCGGTGGAGATTGTCGGCTATTCGACCTGCGGCGGCTGTCCGGGCGGCAACGTCGAATACGTTCCCGCCGAATTCCTGAAGAACGGCGCCACAGCGATTCACCTGGCAACGGGGCTCGTCGTCGGTTACCCACCATGCCCGAATATCCGCCGCTTCAAGGCCTTCATCGAAACCGTATACGCCTTGCCGGTTGTCATCGGAACTCATCCCATTCCGCAGAAATACCTGGACGCCCACAGCCGCCTGCCTTTTTGGAAAGAACACAACATGGAGGAGATCGCCCGGCAGCTTCTGCTGGAGCCTGAGGAGGTTAAAACGGCATATAATTAGAAGAGGGAGATTATGAAAATCCTGTTTACTACTTCCGGTGATGATCTGAATGCCCCGTTGGACGCTCGGTTTGGTCGAGCCCCCAAGTTTCTGGTCTATGATCCGGACAACGAGGTTTTCCAGATCATCAATAACCAACAGGGCGTGAACGCGGCCCATGGGGCCGGCATCCAGTCGGCGGAAGTCGTCGCCAGGTCTGGGGCCGAGGTGGTCATGACCGGACATTGCGGTCCCAAAGCGTTCCGCATGCTACTGGCGGCCGGGATCAAGGTATTCACCACGGATGCCTCGACCGTCGCCGAGGCCCTTCAACAGTACCGGGCGGGGCGCCTGACCGAAGCCAGGGCGGCGGACGTTGAGGGGCATTGGGCATGAGCGAGCCCGTCATCACTTATAAACCCATTGGGGTGATTCGAAGCGAACATGATACAGCAGAGAAGACGCCCATCCAATCGACCTATGCGAAAGGCTGCAAGGGGCGGGTGGAGATCTTCCCGGAGTTCGCGGAAGGCTTGCAGGACCTGGACGGGTTTTCTCACGTTTATCTGATTTACCACTTCCATCAGTCGCGATTGGTGAGGTTGAAGGTCAGACCGTTTCTCCAGGACGTCGAACGCGGCGTATTCGCGACCCGAGCGCCTTGCCGTCCCAATGCCATTGGGCTGAGCGTGGTTGAACTGGTGAGTCGAGACGGCAATGTGCTCCATGTTGACAGAGTGGACATCCTGGACGGTACCCCGCTCCTGGACATCAAGCCATACACCGCCAGGTTCGACCGTATCGAGACAACACGCAGCGGCTGGCAGGATGAGGTTGACGAGGAGACCGCCAGGCGGCGCGGCCGGCGGGGATATGAGGGATGAAAACCTCTCTGGATTGCATTCCCTGCTTTATCCGCCAGGCCCTGGACGCCGCCAGGCTGGTGTCACCGGTGGCCGCCGTCCACGAGCGTATGCTTCGGGAAGTACTGCGTTGGGCCGTGGAAATGGATATGAAGCAACCACCGCCGGTGATGGCCCAGCGGATCCATCGGTTTCTCCGCCAGATCGCCGGCCGGGATGATCCCTACCGCGATGCCAAGGCGCAGCAGAACCGCATGGCCATGGAGCTCCTTCCCGAACTGAGAGCCGAGATTGAAGCGGCCTCGGATCCGCTGTCCATGGCGATACGCATCGCCATTGCCGGCAATGTGATTGACATGGGCGTGAATGCTAAGGTGCCGGAGTCCAGGGTGCGCGAATCCTTCAGACAGGCCCTGACGGAACCTTTCATTGGGGAGCGGAATGGATTTCGCCAAACCTTTGTCGAGGCTCGCCGCATCCTTTACCTGGCCGATAATGCGGGAGAGATCGCCTTCGACCGCCTGCTGATCGAACAGCTTGCGCCCGAGCGGGTGATCGTGGCGGTCAGGGGCGCTCCCATCCTGAATGACGCGACCATGGCCGACGCGCGGGCCGTCGGCCTGCACGAAATCGCCAAGATCATTGACAACGGCTCGGATGCGCCGGGGACTCTGCTTGAGGATTGCAGTGAGGAGTTCAAACAGCATTTCACCGAGGCTGACCTGATTGTTGCCAAGGGACAAGGCAATTTCGAAACGCTCAGCGAGCAACCTGAACAGATCGTGTTTCTTTTCAAGGCAAAATGTCCCGTAATTGCAGAGCACGCGCGAGTCCCGCTGGGAGCCCACGTGTTGGCGCGGTCTCGCGGTGGCTTCGTGGATTCTGGAGGGTGATCGGATGCCGGGATTTGACGGTAGGGGACCGGGTCTGAGTCGAGAACTTGCAATGATCGGGAAGGCATTCATGGAGGATGAGACATGCCGACCTATGAATATGAGTGCGGGAGCTGCGGCCTGAGGTTCCAGCGTCAGCAGGGGATTACCGAACCGCCTCTTATCAAACATGTACAAGTCCGGATGAGATGAACAACATGGAGGGAGAAACATGTATTTTAAACAGATCACGGTTGAGGGAATGGGTTGTCTTTCCTACCTCATCGGTTGTCCCCAGGCCAAGGTTGCCTGTGTGGTGGATCCCAAGCGTGACGTTCAGGATTACCTCAATCTGGCGCGCGAAAACGGGATGAAAATCACGCATGTTTTTGAAACGCACGTTCATGCCGATCACGTCAGCGGCAACCAGGAATTGCGTTCGCGAACGGGTGCCGAAATCTGTTTCATGGAGCATTCGCCGGTTGCCTTTGCTCACACTGAACTCAAGGAAGGGCAGAGCATGGCTTTCGGGAATGCCAGGCTCGAATTTCTGAAAACACCGGGTCACACCCCCCATGCCATGTCAATCCTGGTGACGGATACGCTTCGCAGCCAGGAGCCCTGGCTGATCCTGACCGGTGATTGCCTCTTCGTCGGCGACATCGGCCGGCCCGATCTTGCCGGCGAAGAGCTTCTCGATGAACAGACGCGTAACTTGTATGACTCGCTTTATCATAAATTGGGCAAATTGCCTGCCAACCTCGAGGTCTTCCCCGCCCACGGCGAAGGCTCTTTGTGCGGCAAGGGGATGAGCTCCAAATCGAGCTCAACGATTGGTTTTGAGAAGAACAATAATCCCGTTCTGAACCTCACCTACGAGGCCTTTGCAAATCAGATGAAGCAAAGCTTTCCAGAGCGGCCAAAGAGCTTTTCCCATATCATCGAGACGAACAAGAAGGGAGCGCCCCTTCTCGATCGGTGCCCGGTTACCCGGGACATGAGTCCCCAGCAGGTTAAAGACCAGCTTGATCGTGGTACGCTCATTCTGGATACTCGGGATACGGCCGCCTTTGGCGGGGTCCACATTCCAGGTTCCATCAACATCGGCTTTGAGCGGCAGACGGCCAACTGGATCGGCATGGTTATTGATCCGAATACGGAATTGATCTTGGTCGTGACCGATGAAAAAGCCTATGAAAGCATGACGGTGCACCTCCATAGAATCGGTTATGATAATATCGTTGGCTATCTCTATGGTGGCATCGCGGCGTGGCAAGAGGCGGGGTACCCGATTCGTCAACTCTGGCAAATTTCAACGGACAAACTGGAAGATAAACTCAAAACCGGAAAATACGATTATTTCTATGATGTGAGAACACCGGCCGAGTGGTCAGCGGGCCATATCCAGCAGGCCACGCATCTGCCGTTGACCGCGCTACTCAAAACCCCACCGGCAGTTGCCAAAGACAAGGAGATTATCGTCACCTGCGGGATTGGCTATCGCGGAAATATCGCGGCCAGCTTCCTTCAGAGCCAGGGCTTTCACCACGTACACAGCCTGGCGGGGGGCATGAGGGCGTGGATGAATAGCGGTCGCTCCTTAACCGTCTAGGGACATCGAGGTCTGAATGCCGGGCGAAGTCAGGCTCTCATGAAGCTAAGGGGCATCCATCCTTCCTGCCTGTAAAGGGATTGATGTTGGGAGGCGCATGGGAAACAAGCAACCATCCAAGCACAAGACTCCGTTAAAACCGGAGGCAGAGCCGGTTGATTACCGGGGCGACTGTTGAAGGGCGTATCTGGACGTAGGTTTATGTCTCAGGATATTGCCCATGGGAAAGTCATTCGATTTCATTGTCTCAAAGGATCAGCAAGAAACCATCCTCAAGATAGTCGCTCGCAACGGTGGCCGGGTTGTCTCAGAAAAACCGGTTGAAAACGGGATCGCATTCAGGGTCAGCAAGAGTTCCGAACCGCTGGACTGATGGTCCCTTGAGGCCCCAATGAACAGTCTCGGATGGATCATTCTGGGCGGATTGCTCATGAGCGCGATTGCCCTCGTGGGCAGCGTTACCGCGGTGTTGCGGCCGGTAACCCTGAACCGCCTGCTTCTCCCTCTGGTCTCTCTGGCGGCAGGGACCCTGCTCGGCGGGGCCATCCTGCACCTGCTTCCCACAGGCTTTTCGGCCCTTGGCCCCATCGAGGGAGGAGTCTGGTTGCTGGCCGGTTTCGCCATCTTTCTCGCACTTGAGCAGTTTCTACATTGGCATCACTGTCACCGCGCTTCGGCCTCGTGCCGAAACCCGATGACCTATCTCATTCTTCTCGGTGATGGTCTTCATAATTTTCTCGGAGGCCTGAGCGTCGCCGGCACCTTTCTGGTCGATCCCCGCGCTGGAGTGATGGCATGGCTTGCTGCAGCAGCCCATGAAATTCCCCAGGAACTGGGTGATTTTGGAGTGCTGGTTCACGGCGGCTGGAATCGTCGCGACGCTTTGCTCTGGAACTTCCTTTCGGGGTTGACCTTCCTTGGCGGCGGACTAACAGCTTTTGCGGTTTCGCTTCGCTTCGATGTCGCGGGCTTGATTCTTTTCGGCGCGGGCAACTTCATTTACATCGGCGCCTCTGACCTGGTGCCGGAAATCAAAGCGCCGCCCGAAATCACCAGAGCTCTGCTGCACTTCGCTTGCTTCCTGTGCGGTGTTCTCTTCATGCTCTATCTCGCATATGAATTTCAGCATTGAAACGGACAGTGCCTCAGCCTCCTCGCGCGGCTGAAAACCGTCTCCTTTCAGGCAATAACCGGCATAGGCTGGGGGAGGCGGTGCGGGCGTCTCGCTCCGGTCGCGATCGAGGTGATACTGATGGAGAAAGTCCATGACGATCAGGTTTGGGTGCAAGTGCCGGGCGCACCACAATTCAGGGACGAGGCGACATGCTCCCATTGCCGCAAGCTGTTCGAGCCGGGAAGGTCCGCGTATGGCTCGTGCTGTATCTTCTGATCATCGGTACAGGGACGGTTGAGGGACAGAGCATGGCGCCTCAAGCGATACGTCCTTCCCTGCGGATTACGGTGGTCTACAACAACGTGCCCTGCACGCCTGGTCTGGTGACTGCCTGGGGCTTCGCGGCGGTGGTCGAGAGCGGTGACGGCACGGTGCTGTTCGATACCGGCGGCGACGGCCTGACGCTGCTGGCCAACCTGCGGCATCTCGACATCGTTCCGGCCGCAATTGATGCGGTAGTGTTGTCACACCCGCACGGCGATCACACCGGCGGGCTTGATGCTTTTCTTGAGCGCCGCTCCAACGTCATGGTTTACATGCCCCGTTCTTTCCCGATATCATTTCGCCGTAGGGTCGAACGATACGGAGCGCGGGTCGAAACCGTGCAGGAGCCACGGTGTCTCTTTGCGAACTTCCATTCCACCGGTGAGATGGGCAGCGGCATCAAAGAGCAGGCACTGATCATCAATACCGCGCGAGGGCCCGTTGTGGTGACAGGCTGCGCCCATCCGGGTATCGTTGCAATGGCCGGGATGGCACGGAAGTACCTGAATAGAGAGATCCACCTGCTGATGGGTGGTTTCCATCTGCCGGGTCTGGGCGAGAGCAAGGTCCGCGGCACGGTTCAGACGCTTCGAAACCTTGGCATCCACAAAGTTGCGCCCAGCCACTGCACGGGGGATGTGGCGATCAAGATGTTCCGCGAGCATTGGGGAAGCGACTTCATCGAAGGTGGATGCGGGGCGATCATTGAAGTCCCTTGAGCGGGAGGCGCAGGGGCAGTGCCTTGATACACTGCCACCCGAAGACGCTTTCGACAATCGGCGCAATATCAAATCAGACAAGGTTGCCGCCCATGAAAGAGCCCAGGAAGTCAAATTTGAAGAATAGCCAACACGCGCTTGACGATGCGAATAAGCTCAAGAAGCTGAATTTCTACCGGTTTGTCATCGACAGCCTTCCCATGGCCGTGATGGCGCTGGACTCGTCAATGAAAATCAAGGGCTTCAGCCCGTGGGCGGAAAAGATTACCGGATATTCCTCGAAAGAGGCCGTTGGTCATTATTGTGGAGGGATTC
The DNA here is from genome assembly GCA_964505935.1 of uncultured Syntrophobacteraceae bacterium. Taxonomy (GTDB): domain Bacteria; phylum Desulfobacterota; class Syntrophobacteria; order Syntrophobacterales; family Syntrophobacteraceae; genus JADGQM01. The sequence goes on along the minus strand of CAZDKX010000027.1, from coordinate 1,447 downwards.
TCCGAGGAGGCATGTGTGGGATCGATTGTCCTCTGCAGCGCGTGCTCTGCCGTGAGAAAACCTTCGTCCATATCCGGACGACCATTCAGACCAGGGAAGGCGATACGATTCCCGTCAGGATGAGCACCGCGGGGCTGTTTGACGGGAAAGGCAAGTTGATAGGGGCGGTGGAGACCTTCGAGGACATTTCCCATCTTGTGGCCATGGAGCGGGAACGAGCCAATCTCTTCTCCATGCTTGCCCATGACATGAGGTCGTCTTTGTCCGGTATCCACGGCCTTGGGCTGCGGCTCTTGAGGAAGCCGTCCGAAATGGATGAAGAGAAGGAACTCAAACACCTTGAAATCATTACCCGGGAAGCAGCAAAGCTGGAGGCGCTGGTCGACGACTTCCTCGAATTTTCCCGCATGGAAACGGGGAGACAGGAATTGACCTTCACAGGGACCTCATTGGATAAGGAACTGGAGGAGCTCTTTGAAATTTACCGAGAGCGAGCCGAGCAGCACAAAATCAAGCTGGAGTTGAGGATTGCCGACATTCTGCCCGTTATCGAAGCGGATACCAACAGGCTCCGCAGAGTGTTCACGAATCTTCTCGACAATGCCCTGAAGTTCTCAACTGAGGGCGGAAGAGTCATCATCAGGGCCGAGGAAAAAGAACAGGAGGTTGCGGTCAAAATCGAGGATGAAGGAATCGGGATCGATTCTGAGGATCTCCCTTATATTTTTGATATTTTTCATCGAGGCCGGGCGGCAGGAAAGTGGGCAGGCTCAGGGCTGGGCTTGGCTACGGCAAAGGCCATTGTGGAAGGCCATGGAGGACGCATCATGGTCTCCAGCCGGCCGTCTGAAGGGTCGACCTTTGCTGTTTTCCTGCCCAAAAGGAAAAAGGCCTGAGAGATCACCTCCGGAAGGGGACCCTACCGTAAGCAAACGGTTTTCTTGATAGGCCCTGGCATCATTTTTGTTTAGCAATAAAACAAGCCGAGGTGCATGGTCATTGGTTCTTCTCTCAAGGAAGGGGAGAAAGGAGCAGACAATCGTTCCAGGACCGGCGAAGCCTGCTTGTAGGCCTCCAAGCACATCAGGTAAGAAGAGAGAAGGGGCGGAGAGCGTTCTTTCCGGTTCACCCAGAGGCAAGCCAACAACCAACAGAAGGGGAGAACGACATGGAGAAGAAACCGGACAAATGGGTGTGTGCCCACTGTGGTTACACGGCTGCGGGCCGCTTTACGGGAGACATTTGCCCCGAATGCGGCCTCACGTATTGGAAATGTTCGGAATGCGGCTACCTCATTACTGCCGCCATTCCGCCAGAGGCTTGTCCCGAATGTGCCTCGAAAAAGGGTTTCAAGGATGTCACCTGTTATATTCCGGAATGCGGTGGGCCAGGAAACATCGATCGTCGCCTGTGATATCGGGCTGGTGGAGAATGCTGCTTCGAATTC
>CAZDKX010000026.1:18573-26855 GCA_964505935.1 uncultured Syntrophobacteraceae bacterium | reverse complement strand
ACCCTGATCCTCGGGGCGTTGCTCTTTGTTCTCCTCGATGTCATCATCGATCCGGTGGCCTTCCAGGGGCATCGCTGGTTTCTTGGTCAAATCTACGGGTACCGGGAACCCGGGCTCTACTTCGGCATTCCCATGAGTAACTTTGGCGGTTGGGTGCTGGTGGGACTGGCCATGATGGCTCTACTGCAACTGCTGGATCGCCTGCCCGTTCTCGACCCCGGGAAAGCCTCGCGCCTTGCCGGAATCCCAGGGGTGAGGCTGTTTGGACTGGTGCTCTACGTTTCCGTCCTGGCGTTCAATCTCGGCGTGACCTTCTGGATCGGCGAGACTTTCATGGGGATCGTGGGCTGCCTGATCCTCTTCTTCCCAGGCTTGCTGGTCTGCTTCTTCACCCTCTACAAGCAGCAGCACTTGACATCCGCTCAGCTTGAGGAGCACGCAAAAGACTTCCCGGAGTCACCTCACGCAATATGATATGGATTTCGCTACGGTGTCCAACTCCTCGGCCGGCAGGCGGATCAGCCCGGCCAGAACGCGTCCCAGGCTGCGAGCCGCGCTTCGCGAACGTTTCCAGGACCGATGATAGCTCCCGATGAGCCTGGGGGCTCTCATGACCGATACCAGCACGCGGGGTATGCGGACGCGCCCCCGCCCGTCGCAGAGGGACGTGGGGTCAAAGTCAATCGCATCCCACAGCGCATCGCTCACCGCACGAAGTCCCAGGAAGGGGACCCCGTTTTCATAGCAGCAGCGGGCAGCACCATAGCTTTCCATATCCACGACCGAGGCCCTGTCGGCGTACCTTTGTGACAGCAGAGGTTTGGGCTGCGGTCGAGGGACGGTCACAATCCGGGCATGATGAAGCCGGAATTGACAACCAGCCGGCATCATCTTCGAAGCGATTTCAGCACAGCTTTTCAGGACAAGGGTCACTGGCGGTTTGCCCTCAGGGGGAGGCGCGCAAACTCCAGGGTGGCACTCGACAGGATGGCCTTCGCCAAGAGACAAGATGACCTCACCCAGGCAAACATCTCCCACCGTCAGCTGCTCGCTGAGGCTTCCCGCAAAGCCTGCACCGATCACCAGATCGGGGCGAGCCCGGGAGAGCAGCCAATGCAGGGCCGCCAGCGCTTGCTTCTCTCCCATCCCGGTCTCCACCAGCACAAGGTTGCGGAAACGGTCGGTGCGGTGGAAGCACCTGAAGGGCTTACGACGGGCAAGCTGCCATGGCCCCGTAACCCTTGCGAAGTCGCCATATTCTTCCGGAAGGGCAAAAAGCAGGATGGTTTGCATCAACCCAGCAATTCCCGAATCTCTTCAAAAAGTCTCTCCATGGTGACTCGGTACGCGTTCGGCAGCAGGGGCAGTCGTTTCCCGACAAGATACGTCATCTGCGCCCGCCCTTCGGCCAGCTTTCGCCCTTCGCCATCCAGCAGCCAGCCGACGGCGGTGCAGCCCTTGGGAGCAGCGTCGGCTTCGATTTCGCCCACGGCTGTCAGCGGCACATTGAGCTCGACGGGCCGCAAATACCGCACCTCGATTTTACGGGTGACAAAGAACATCCGCCGAAAGGCAAGGACCGTCCAGCCCATGATTTCATCCAGGACGGTCGAGATGATCCCGCCATGGGCCAGATTCTCCCAGCCCATGTGATGTTGCGTCAGCATCAGGTCGGAGCGAACGGTGTTGCCGACGCAGTAGAATGACAGGTTGAGCCCCAGGGGATTGTCGGTGCCACAGCCAAAGCAGCCGTTCTGCTCCGGTTTGGGAAGGTCCTTTCTTTCTTCCGAGATCATCATGTTGGAGGGCCTTTTTGGTCAAGAAATACCTGCAAGGCATCGGGCGGGCACAAGGCTTGCCCATGCAGGAGCTGGAGCAAGTGCCACGCAAGTGCGGGTTTAAGACGGTCCGAATGCTGGCCGCCTATTACATTCAGGAAGGTTCCTGACCCTTGCCTCGGGATTGTTCCATGCCTGGACTCAGGCAGATGAGCATATTCCAATTCCCGCAGCGGCTCAAGCCGTGAATCAGAAAAGACCGCCCAGGATTGTGAGTGACATTTTGGCAATGCTGGTATAGAGAAAGCAGTTGGGCGGGGACCTCGAAAAAGGTCCTGCCGGGGCCAACGGAACGGGTTGAGGAGGAATCCATAATGCGCAGTGTGATTGCCGGTATTGGAAGCCATGTCCCACCGCGAGTGGTGACCAACAATGACCTGGCGAAACTCATGACCACCAGTGACGAGTGGATCCGAACGCGGAGCGGCATTGAAGAGCGCCGGTTTGCCGACGAGGGCGTGTACTGTTCTGATTTGGCCCTGCGGGCGACGGAAAATGCCCTCGCGGATGCCGGCCTGGGACCGGGTGATCTCGATTTCATCATCTTTGCCACGTTGAGCCCTGATCATCATTTCCCGGGCAGCGGCTGCTACCTGCAGGCGAAGCTTGGTGTTCCCGGCATCGGCTGCCTCGATATCCGGAACCAGTGTACCGGCTTTCTGTATGCTCTGGCAGTGGGCGACGCGCTGATCCGGGCCGGCATGTACCGCCACGTGCTCGTGGTGGGATCGGAAATTCACTCGAGTGCCCTCAACTTCACTGACCAGGGCCGAGACGTGAGCGTGCTCTTCGGAGATGCCGCCGGCGCCGTGGTCCTGGCGGCATCAGCGGACGAGCACCGGGGCATTCTCTACTCGGAGCTTCATGCCGACGGCCGCTTTGCCAAGGTCCTCTGCATGGACGTTTGGGATATTTCCCGCAAACCCTTCATGACCCAGCAAAGCCTGGCCGCCGGGGAGATCTGGCCGCATATGGACGGCAAGACGGTTTTCAAGCATGCGGTAACCCGTGTGGCCGAGTTGATCACCAGCGCCCTCGAACAATGCCGGCTGCAGCCTGACGAAATCAACTACTTCATCCCCCACCAGGCGAACCTGAGGATCAACCAGCTTGTCGCCGACCGCCTGAACCTGCCTCAGGAAAAGTTCCTCAACAACATCCAGAAGTACGGCAACACCACCGCCGCGTCGATTCCCCTGCTGCTGGATCAAAGCTACCGGGATGGGAAATTCCAGCAAGGGGACCTTCTACTCATGGTCGCCTTTGGCTCCGGCTTCACCTGGGCGTCAACGGTGATGCGCTGGTGAAACACGAGCGAAAGGAATGACGGTCTATCCTCCGAGACTGTGAAGGTCCTGAAGGAACAATCTCCTTGCTTCCAAGGCTGGCGTAAAGTCGAGTCTTCATGGCCTCCTGCAAAAGTCTCGAATTCCGTCACCCCGGCATGCTTCTAGCCGGGGTCCAGGCACCTTAAAGCCTGGATTCCGGCCCAAAAACCCTGCCGGAATGACCCCCTGAGGGACTTTTGCAGGAGGCCCTTCAGCAAAAGAATTCCTGCTGTGGGAGGTGATAGAGGTTGCGGACGTGATAGATCAGGGTTTCCGGAAGGTATCTCCCCCATAGTTTGATGGGGACCCGGTCAATCCAGGTTTGCGGGCTGAATCCCACCGCAAACAGGTACTCAAGGAGTAACTCCACGTTCATCGGCACATAGCCCTTATAAACTTTGCTGTCTCTCTGAGCAATGATCCGTTCTTCGTGGATGCTGCTACCCAGTTCGGATTCCACCAGATCGGGGAAGTTGGAAAGGATCAACTCGACCAGGATGGTTGGACTGGGATCGCCCAGTAAGGACTCAAGGCCTTGCCTCAGTTCCGCGTCAGGAATTCCCCGGTTGGTGTAGCGCTCCCACGAGCAGCCCTCCTTGAAATTGCGAAAAACCGTGTCAGCGTCCCAGGGCGACTCGAGGATCAGGCTTTTAGCCCGATAATTTCCCTGATGGATCTCCTTTTCCAGGATGCGTACCGCCGGGTCATGGGCCAGGGCCTCCTCCAACCCCAGCAGTTGTTCATCTCCAGCGACGATCTTGATGCCGCCGACATCCTGGATGGTCAGGGCCTTGCGATCGAAGCTGATGCTCCCTTCGCTGAAGCTCCGCGCAATCACTCGCTCCGCCTCGATAAATTCACCAACCATCTCTGATTCCGGAGTCAGCAGCAATTCCAGGGGAATGCCGAATTTCTTCGCTCGTTCAGCCGCCATCTCTTCGGCCTTGCGTTGCACGACACTGAAAATCCAGTTGGCGATTTTGCGGTTTGCCTTTTCAGCAATGCGCCTCGGACGTTTGATCCGGTAGAGCCCAACAAACTGCCCTTCCCTGCCCAGACACATCACCCCGTCGATGGGTGCTTCCCGATAATAGAAATCCGGCGTCATGCGGTACTGACGGAAAAGCTCCAGCTCACGCTCGCTCAAGGAACCATCGCCGCGACAAATGACTTCCCGCAGCTCGCCCTTGAAACGGATCCGCTTCTGTTCCACCGGTTCCGGGTGGATCCCCGCCAACAAACGCTGTGTCAGGCTTCGCAGGGTTTCCCCCAGGACATAACCGTCACAAATCAGGATCTGCGTCAACCGCAGCGCGTCGTATTCATGGAGATGACTACAGAACCAGCGTTCAGCAATATCAAAGAGTTCCTCGCGATGGATGAATGAGGTCAAATACACTTCACGCTCTCTCGTCTCTTCACGGTCATGATCGATTGCGGCTCAGCCCACTCTCTCGATCCCGCAATGCATCCCCCCAAAGCAATTCTATACGGATTTTTAGCTTTGTACACCGGGAAAAGCCTGTCATAATCTGTCTCAACCGGGAGGGATCAATCATGGAGGGACAGGAGACAGGACAGAAGATCACGGTGAAGGCTGCCGCCGATTTGCTTGAGGTCACGACCAAGACCATCCAGCGCTACCTTGCCAAAGGGCGGCTGATAAAGGTTAAGGAAGGGACAAGGACACTTCTCCTGCTGGCCGAAGTAAAGGGTCTTAAAGATGCCGGGCATGGCGGACAGGGACAGACTCCAAGGGTATCGGGCAGGACGGTGGGGACAGGACAGGTTGGGGACACTATCACCCTGAGCAGGGAGCGTTATGAACAGCTTCTCCTCGAATTGGGGGAGCTTCGAAAGCAGAATCAGTTCTTCATGGAATTCAAAGGGATGCTCCAAGCCAAAGAAGAGGCAATGCACAGGCTTGAGCGGGAGGTGGAGGAGCTTCGGACCCGCGTTGGGGTGCTTGAAATGAGGAAAGCTGAAGGGCCTTGGGGTGGCCCCTCTGAGGAGGGCCGTGACGTCCTGTCCGGCCGGGAAAAGGCGAAACCCAGGCAGAAGAAGCCCTGGTGGCAGGCCTAGCTACACCCGTAAAGGTTCATAAACTTCATTGTTTGTCAAATCGCATCATTTGAGCTTGAGCGCCTTTTGGCGGTAGCTCTCCATTTTAGCGGTGTCCCCCAGTTCCTTGTATAGGTCTGCTTCCAGCAAATAGACCTGTCTCAATTTTGGAGGGTCATCCTGGGAAAGGATTTCGGCCTTCTGAGCAAACTGAACGGCCTTCTGACGCGCTCCTTTGGCACGCCAGGCCCGGGCCAGGGTCAGAAAAGCCTCTCCGTTATGGACATCAACCTGAATGGCCTGTTCCAGCAGAGGAATTGCCGGATCGGGTTTCCCCTGTGCCAAGGACACCTTGGCCTGGTCAACGAGATGCATGGAAGCGACCCTTTGCGGTGCTGGTTGCGGTGGCTTTTTCTCGGGCGGTGTGCTGGGTGCGGGGGGCTCCGCGGGTTCTGTGAGATCACTTTCTTTGATTACGGGGGGCGATTTGATGATGGCTCCCACCTTTGGTGCCGGAGCCGGCTCTGCCGGTTTTGGTGCGGGAGAGGTCTGGACGACAGGCGGCTGCCGCCATTCCGGAGGGATCGCCACGGTCTTTCTGGGACCACAGGCGGCAAGCGGGACCATTACAGCAAGCAGGGCCATCCACCAAAGCCCTCGCTTGCTGGAAGAGAGCCACAATTCCAACGTTTTCATCTCTGCAATCCTCCATCAGTGTCGGCTCCTCATGAACGCAGGGACCATCCTGAAGCGGAATGTCTTCTTATGACCATCAATGGTGAAGGGTACAATACTCTTTGGGGAGGTTTTGGTCGAGGAAAACCTCGAGGCGCTTTTCCCGGCAACGATTCGTGGCCAGTTTGCCCGACTTGGCACAGATGAGCCGCTGACCAATCCCCGGAGGTACCCGAAATTCCTGGGGTTGAATCCAGGGTCGCACCTGATGGATGAGTCGCAGCCAAATTTGGGTGGCCCCCTGAGAAGCAGTCAAGGGCAGCGGCCGGTTGTCATCGTAGCCCAGCCAGACCACCACCAGGAGATCGGTAGTATAGCCAACGAACCACGCATCACCCCCTTCGGGCGACCTGCCGGATTGAGCGGCAAAAGGGAAATGGGGACCAAGATTCCGGATTCTCCGCGCCGCCCCCTGCAGCATGTTCGTGATCAGATATGCTTTGGCGGGACTGGTCGCCGACACGAATTCGACATGTCGCCGCTGCTGCACCTCGCCAATCTCCGTCACGACCTCTTTGACTCCGAGGAGGTAAGGTTTTTGGCCATCGTTGTCCAAAGCCGAGTAGATGCTCGCCAATCCCGACATCGTGACCGGAAAATCCCCCAGAGCGAGGGTATGGACCGATTCAGAGGGAACTTCCATCCCAAAGGAGCGCAAGGTGGCCGTGATACTGTCACTGCCGACTTGAACCGCAAGGTCAACGGTAGCAGCATTGAGCGATTGTTCCAGAGCGTCCCGGAACATCACCCACCCACGATAGCGACCGTCATGATTGCTGATGGTCTGCTCCCTTCCCTCAAGGGTGTAGCTCAGTTGCTCGTCAGTAAGCCAACTGGCCGGGCTGAATCGATCCAGCGCGCTCAGATAGACCAGGGGCGCAATGGCCGAACCCGCGGGCCTGCTGACGAGCGCCCGGTTGAGGGCATCGGCGCCATAATCTCTCCCGCCGACGAGCGCCAGGATCGCTCCGGTCTTGGGCTGCACGGCAAGGACTGCGGCCTGAAGCATCCCTGACGACGCCGTGCCATTTTGATCTGATTCACCCTTCTCCAGCCAGGCGAGCTCTTCCCTCAGCACCCTGTCAGCCACCAGGGCGATCTCGGGGTGGAGCGCGGTATAGATGCTCAGGCCCTCCGATGCGAGCACCCTTTCGTCGTAAAGCTCGTGCAGTTGCTGTTGAACATAATCCACGAAGTGGGGAGCGACATTTCTGGGAAGCGACGGTGCAGCGGTACGGAGGGGCTCTCCCCGAGCTTTCTCATATTCTGTAGCGGGGATCATCTCGAGCTCGAGCATCCGTTTGAGGACGAGGTTGCGACGATCAAGGGCGGCCTGCGGGTGACGCAGTGGAGAATAAAGGTTGGGAGCGCGAACGATGCCTGCCAGCGTCGCGCTTTCAGACAAGGATAGGTCTTCAACGTTCCTGCCGAAGTAATAGCGCGCGGCTTCCCCCATGCCGTGGACCGCTACGCTCCCCCGTTGGCCCATGTAGATCTCGTTCATATACATTTCAAGAATGACCTGTTTTTCATAGACGGCCTCCAGGACAACGGCCATCGAAGCCTCCTGGCATTTGCGCCTCAGGGTGCGGTCAGGCTCCAGAAAGTAATTCTTCACCAATTGCTGGGTGATGGTCGAACCACCCTGCAGGACCCGACCAGCGGTGAGGTCCATGTACAAGGCCCGCAACATTCCCCACCAGTCAACGCCCCGGTGATCATAGAAGCGATGGTCCTCAATGGCGAGTACCCCATCAATGAGATAGGTCGGCACCTGTTTGATATTGATCAGCAGACGGCTCTTTCGGTCCGGACCGAAGAGGCGAGCGATTTCCAGCGGCTCCATTTCAAGGAAAGCTGCTTCCGTCTGGCCGATCTTCACTCTCACCAGGGTACTCTGCTGAAAGACGAATTCCACCCGTTGCGCAGGAAGGGCTCGCCCCGGGAATTGGAACTCGCGCAGATAGGCGGTTACGGTATCTCGGCCAATCTTGTATTCCCCGGCCTGAAGCGGCTCTCTCATCGCTTCCTGGTATCGTCGTTCTTCAAGAAGCTGCTTCAGGTCAGTGATGGCAAGTGGCTGCCCGGGATAGAGCGGCACGGTCGCAGAAAAAACCCGGGAGGGAATGCTCCAGCGACGCGACTCGAACCGTTCAGTGACCTCGAAATAGAGATAATAAAAATAGCCCGCAGAGAGAAATGAGAGCACCAGTAGGACAGCACCGAGAGTCTTCCAGTTAACGAACCGACGCCAACGGGATGTGGGTCAACGACGGCGGCCACTTCACGCTCACCGCGGCCGACAACCCGATCCGCGAGC
>CAZDKX010000026.1:0-18563 GCA_964505935.1 uncultured Syntrophobacteraceae bacterium | reverse complement strand
CATAAGCCAGACCTATGTAGTGTTTCCTCGATCCGCTTTCAAAAGCGCTGATATTCTAATTGCTTCGGTCAATCATTTGCTCCGCTCCTACAGGGTCGGTTGGCAACTTCTTGCTGGTATCGCGAGTCTTCGTCACTTCCGTGTCAGCTTGACCAGGCATTCAATATGGGGGGTGTGAGGAAAGAGATCAAAGGCCTGCAGCGCCTCAATTCTATAGGCCTCGAGCAAGGTCACAAGGTCCCTGGCGAGAGTGGCGGGATTGCAGGATACCGTGAGGATGCAACGGGGAGCAGCTTCGAGAAGGACTTTGAGTACCCGCGGATGCATGCCGGCCCGGGGAGGGTCGGTGATGATCACATCCGGTCGCTCGCCGCGGGACACAATACTTCTGAGGTTGATGACAACATCTTTCAAATCCCCCGCCATAAAGCTGCAGTTGCCGATACCGTTAAGAGCGCAATTCTCGCGAGCATCACTCACTGCTTCTTCACTGACTTCAACACCCAGCACCTGACGTACGCGGTCGGCGATGAAAAGCGCGATGCTCCCTGCCCCGCAGTAGAGGTCCCACACCGATTCCCCACCGGTGAAAGCTCCCGCTTCGATGATCGCCCGGTAGAGTTGTTCGGCTGCGAGGGGATTGGTCTGAAAAAAGGATTGTGCGGAAATTTTGAATCGCAGCGTCCCGAGAAGTTCCTCGATGAATCCGGGGCCATACAGGCAGCGACTCACCTCACCGAAGGCAACCTGGGCTTTACTGTCGCTGATGGAATGGACGAAGGTCGTGATGTGGGGAAAACGGGTCTGCAGATGTCTGGCGAGTTCCTCGACGACGGCGCCATGCTCCCCCCTGCTGGTTGTCAGGAGGTGGACCAGCCGTTGCGCAGTATGCTTCCCTTCACGAATGACCAGAAAGCGCCAGAATCCTTGATGGCTCTTGGTGTTGTAGGCAGGAAGGCCACTTTCCCGGCACCACTCCCGCACTTCTTTCATCACCGCCATCGCCTCAGGCGACTCCAGAAAACATTGATCGAGATTCACCACGGCTTCGAATGATTTTCGCGCATGCAGCCCCAGAGCCATGGTTGCGGTTTGGCGGGGCGTGTCGGGGGCGCTGTCCCGGTGCGCCAGCCAGCACCGGTGGGAAAAGGTAAATTCCATCTTGTTCCGATACCAGATGCTTTGGGGCGATGCGACTGCGGGAAGAACCGCAGCTGCGCCCACTCCTGCCACGTGGTGAAGGGCTTCCAGAACATGCTGGTGCTTCCACCGCAGCTGCTCTTCATAGCGCAGGTGTTGCCATCGGCATCCCCCGCAAATGCCGAAATGGGGGCAGAAGGGTTCGACAAAATGGGGAGACGGCGAGAGGGTTTCAACGACATATCCCTCGGCGAACTGGCGCTTCTTTCTGGTGATCCTGACCCGCGCCTGCTGTCCGGGAAGGCCGTGATCCACGAAAACGACCAGTCCATCGACACGCCCAAGCGCCTGTCCCCCGAAGGCGAGTTTTTCCAGGCGGATGTCTACTTCCGCTCCCTTGCGCAGGCCACTTTCTGCAGGCCTGCCACCGCCCGTGTTGCCGTTTTCGTGCACCAGACAGATACCTCCGCTCCCGTCGGCTTTGTCTCACCTCGGGCCTCAGGCTGATCCCAGCTTTCCTTGCTGCGGCAGTTATGCTAATACAAATCGGCACGGATGACCAGAATAAGCCTGAGTAACAGGCTCGGCAAAACACTTTTTCAAGGGTTGAGGATGGTGCCTGCACTGCTGGATCGCATGCTGCTTTACGGCCGGTTGATCAAGTTCTCTCACACCATCTTCGCCCTGCCCTTCGCCCTGGCCGCCGTGTTGCTGGCACATCGTCAACGCCCTGTCAGCGTCTGGACCGTGGGCTGGATTATCCTGGCCATGGCCGCTGCGCGCTCGGCGGCCATGGGGTTCAATCGCTATGTCGATCATGAATACGACCGTCGCAACCCCCGCACCGCCTCCCGGCCGCTTGCCGCCGGGCAGATAGACAGGACTTCCGTGCTCCTTTTCATCCTGGTCTCCTCGATGTTCTTTCTGATAAGTGCCGGCATGCTCGGGCGCCCTTGCCTGATGCTCGCCCCCCCTACCCTCCTGGTGCTCTTCTGCTATTCCTACACCAAGCGTTTTACCTCCTATTCCCATCTGGTGCTCGGTTTCGCCATCGGTCTGGCACCCGTTGGTGCCTGGGTGGCAAGCACCGGGTCCTTCGACCTGCGCATCCTGCCGCTCGCCCTGGCTTTGATGACCTATATTGCCGGCTTTGACATTCTGTATGCCTGCCAGGACCTTGACTTCGACCATTCCCAGCGCCTGTTTTCGTTCCCCGCCTGCCGGGGAGTGACCCAGGCTTTGCGCTTGTCTTCGCTGCTGCACGCAGGCACTTTCTGCCTGCTCTTCACTCTCTACCTCGCTTTCGACATGGGACCCTGGTATCTGACAATGCTGGGTCTCATCAGCCTGCTGCTTGTCCTCGAACACCGACTGGTCCAACCCGAGCGCCTGGAACGAGTCAATATTGCCTTCTTTCACATCAACAGCATCGTTTCGCTCCTCATCCTCGTGGCGGTGGGTCTCGACACTTGGACACGGTGAAGCGCTCTCGGGAAATAGAGTCATATGAAGCATGCCTATCGCAACCTCCAGGATTTTATCGCTGCCCTCGAGGCAGCCGGCGAGCTGCAGCGGATCAAGGCCCCGGTCTCCAGGGAGCTTGAAATCACTCAGATCACGGACCTTGCTTCCAAGGGCCCTGGTGGGGGGAAAGCCTTGTTGTTTGAGCAGGTGGTGGAATCCCCGTTTCCAGTATTGACCAACGCTTTTGGCAGTGAGCGCCGCATCGGCCTGGCCCTCGGCGTACCGCATCTCGACATGCTGGCGGTTCGTCTCCGCCGGTTTCTGGAGATGGAGCCGCCCAAATCACTCGTTGAGGGATTGCGCCTGCTGCCTCTCGGCCTCGATTTGCTGCGTTTCCTGCCCCGGACCGTTAAGCGGGCCCCTTGTCAGGAAGTGGTGCTGGTCGGGGAGCGGGTGGACCTCTCGCAATTGCCGGTGCTCAAGTGCTGGCCTCAGGACGGCGGCCCCTTCGTCACCCTCCCGGTGGTCATCACTCGCAGCCTGGAAACGAGACGGCGCAACGCCGGGATGTACCGACTGCAGGTGTTCGATCGCTGCACCACCGGCATGCACTGGCATATCCACAAAGACGGTTCCCATTATTTTCAGGAATACCGAAAACAGGGGAAACGCATGCCGGTTGCGGTCGCCATCGGCACGGACCCGGCTACGACCTATGCCGCGACCGCTCCCCTGCCCCGAGGCGTTGACGAAATGCTGCTGGCCGGATTTATCCGCCAGGCACCGGTCCCCATGGTCCGCTGTCTGACGGTCGATCTCGAAGTCCCCGCCGAGGCTGAATTTGTGCTGGAAGGCTATGTCGATCCCGACGAATTGCACCTCGAGGGACCCTTCGGCGACCACACCGGCTACTACTCTCTGACAGGTGACTATCCCGTCTTTCACGTTACCGCCCTGACGCGTCGCCAACATCCGGTTTATGCCGCAACCATTGTCGGACGACCGCCCATGGAGGACTGTTACCTGGCCAGGGCTACGGAAAGGATTTTTTTGCCGCTCCTCAACGCTGTCCTGCCGGAGATCCACGACTACTGGCTGCCGTGGGAAGGGGTTTTTCACAATATTACCGTCATTGCCATGAACAAAGAGTATCCCGGCCATGCCCGTCGGGTTATGAGCGCGCTATGGGGACAGGGTCAGATGAGCTTCTGCAAGGCCTTGGTGATGGTCGACGCCGAGGTCGATTTGAGCTCACCCGGCAGGGTGCTGGAAGGGCTTCTCAACAATCTGGATCTGGAATCCGACCTGTACCTTGCCGAAGGGGTCCTGGATGTGCTGGACCACAGTGCTCCCGACCCCCTCTTTGGCGCAAAGCTCGGCATCGACGCGACCCGCCGCCTGCCAGGCGAAAAAGAACGCGCCACTGCCGGTACACTGGGGCCCGTCCCCTCCGGTGCCCTCATCGAGCAGGCATTGCGCGATCTTTCATCGACTCTGACCGGTTTTCACGTGCCGCCCCTTGAGGTCAGGAACCGGCTGCTGCTTCTGAGCTTTCACAAGGATGGTGTCGTCAACGGACCCCTCATAGCAGGCGCTCTCTTGCAGCACCCTGCCCTGAAGGCCTTCTCCATCGTGATTCTCTATGATGCCTCGCTGAAGCTCACGGATGCCTCCCTGATGCTCTGGAAGGTATGCAACAACGTTGATCCCAAGCGGGACCTTATCCGGCACGGGGGCCGGGTGGTCATCGACGCCACCCGGAAGGGAGCGGAGGATGGACACCTCCGGCCATGGCCGGATGACATCGCCATGGACCCGGATGTGGTGGAAAGGGTCGCCCGGCGGGCGGGCGAACTGGGGATCGCCTCCTGGGAGGTCGGACAATCAGCATGCTGACACGCGATAAGGACGGCTTCGACATTGTCCTTGCCATTCGGCCTGAGACTCGCTGGCTGCCGTTTGTAGAGGCCGCAGGGCGCTCCTATTTCGAATCCCATTCCTATCCCCGCCGCTTGACGGACAGCTGCCTCTCGGCCATCGGCGAGGCCGCCGAACAGATCATCGCCCTGTGCATCGAACAGTCGTTGCATACGCCCTTCGAAATCGGCTTTATGAGACGGGATGGCGCGATCAGCATTCATTTCATCCATCATGCGACCCTGCCGCTGAATCCCCATCAGGAGCCGCATTATGAGGTCCCTACCGCAGAGGGTGCCCTGGATGAAGTCGCCCTGGACGGCTTGTGGCTCCATATCATCAAGCGCACGATGGATCGCGTCTTTTTCCGGATTGAAGGCAGCCGCGCTTCGCTGATCATGATGAAGTATCACCGTGAGGAACGATACGCCAGGGAAACATGGGTTTTGGGGCTCAAACCGAAGCTGCGCCCCGACCTGGTCCTTGAATACCCACCCGGCCCCGTGAACACGGCCCCCTCCAGTTGTGCCATCATCCACGACACTCGTGGTCGCTCCGTATTGAAGCTCTGTGGTTCGGACCTCTTTGTCACGAGCCGGTTGGATGGGAAAACGACCTTGCGGGACCTCTATCTGGAATACTCGGTCGAAATTGCGCCGCTCTCACCCCTCAGTGTGGTGCGGCTTTATGAAGAGCTCGAGGCCGCCCGCCTGATCGAAAGTGAATCCCTTACCTTTCCAGGGTGGAATGAAGGCTGGACGCGACGGTTTTCTCCCATTTTCACCATCCCCCATGCTGATCGGATCATCGACTGGATCCATCGCTACTGCCGCTTTCTCTTTCAACCCCTCGGCATTGCCGCCCTGCTCGTTGGCGGGCTGTCCGGCGCAATCCCCCTTGTTCAACACGGGGATGCTCTCTCCGCCACCATTTCTCATCTGGACGATCAGTTCCTGGAATGCCCCCTCCAGATTGCGGCTGCTTATGGGCTGATGGCTTTGTTCATCGCTCTGCACGAATTGGCCCATGGAGTAACCTGTAAGCATTTCGGCGGTCAGATCAGAGGCCTCGGCGTGATGTGGTATCTCGCCATGTTCATATTCTTCTGCGACACGACGTCGGCCTGGACATTCCCGAAGAAATCTCAGCGCATCCTGGTCTCGCTCGCCGGCCCGCTCACGTCATGGGCGCTCTGGGGTGCGACGCTCTGGTGTGCCGGTTGGGCTTTCGAAGCCGGAAGCCCCTGGGCGGCAATGTGGACCGCGGTCATCGTGATGACCAGCTTTGGCCTGGTCATGAACCTCAACCCGCTCGTGCGCATGGATGGCTACTACATCCTGGTGGACTATGCGGGGATTCCCAACCTTCAGGAGCGTGCCTTTTCTTATCTGCGATCCGCAATCCTGTCGCGGTTCACACAGGTGCCTCCGGGCACGAACAGCCAGCCCCCCTTCCCGGAAAGACGACTTTATGTCATTTATGGAGCATTGAGTGCTGCCATGTCCCTGTTTCTCCTGGTGCTCCCATTGGTACACCTCGGCTATCTCTGGACCCGCGATCAGCAGTTCACCCTCGCGGGCACTCTTGCTGGTCTTGTCGTTCTGATCCTGATGGTGAGTATCCTCTTCAAGGCTGCCGGGCTCATTCATGCAGCAAGGCGCCGGGAGTATAATCTGTCATGACCGCTACTCTTTCCGATAAACCCGCGCCAGGGGTGGAACAGAGAGTCGATGCCAAGCCTGAGAGCGACTTCCAACAGCTTTGGGCGACTGCAGAAGGTCGGGTGCGCATCTTCTTGCGGGCTGCCGTGTCCTCCCGCGAAGATCGCAGGGACCTGCTGCAGACTATCGCTCAGCAGGCCCTGGCTTCCTATCACCGGTATTGTCCGCGGAAAGGCTCCTTTGCCGCATGGCTGCTTGGGATCGCCCGTAATGAATACCTTCATTTCGTCCGTTCGCGGGCTCGAGCTCCGGTGCTTTTCGACAGTAACCTGGCGGACCGTGCCCTGGAGCTCCTCGGCGGAGACGACCAAAACGAAGACCTTGACCTCGAGGATCGCTTGTATGCGGAAATCGACCGTTTGCCTTCCGGCCAGTACGAGCTGTTACGCATGAAGTATGCGGAAAACCTCACCTGTAAGGAGATTGGCACTCGCCTTTCCCTGACCGAAGAGGTGGTGAAGATGCGAATCAGCCGTATTCGTGCCGACTTGAAAAAAATCTTGTTACCTTTTGCCTCCAGCGGGAAATCATAGGGTGAGGAACCGTGATGAGTGAGAGAAGGAAAGAGATAGCGAAATGGGTGACCGGATGGCTCGATGATCACCCCACCCAGGTTGAAACCACTGCTTTGCGGCACGCTCTGGTATCTGATCCGGACCTGCTGGCCGCATTTCTTTTGGAGGTCCGCCTGGATGAGCAGTTGGCGAGGTGCCTTGCCGGCCGAGACCAACGAGCTCCGGCCACGCCCTTCTCGAGGCCTGCGAAGGAGACGGCCCCGTCTGCGAATGCCGGCTTGGCGGGCATGGGTCCTCCCCATGCCGGCATCAACCTGAAACCGAGCAGCCCGCCATGCGAACAACACCGGAAAAAATGGGCGAAGATTGTCGCCATGGCGTGGGCTGATGAAGGGTACAAGGCGCGTCTGCGGGCAGAGCCCGCTGCAGTGCTTGCGGAGGAGGGCCTGGAGGTCCCGGCCGGTGTCGCGGTCAGAATCCTCGAAGACACCGAGACGGAAATCCATCTGGTCCTGCCTGCTCCTCCAGGAGTGGCGGAGGGTCCGGTCGGTGCGGAAGAGCGTCTTGCTGCATTCCCGCTTTTCTTCAATCTCTGACTCGACCAGAATCACCGGAACGAACCGCTGAAAGCATGCTGTGGTGCGCTTCTTCGGTTCAAGCTGCGAGAGAAAGATGGACAAATCGTTTTCGAGTGTGCTAAGGGCATACCAGATTAGGGAGTGTCGGCTGAATCCGCAGTCGATCAGCCGGCCGTGGCAAGAAGAGCTGAGTCAAGGGCTGGTCCTGCCCATGGGCTTCCTTACCGCGCAGCCGACGCCGGTCCGCCCTAATTCTGCTGCATGAGGTTGTGTGCTGCTAATGAGAGTCCCTAAAACCGGTCAAACTTGCCTGATAAACGTGTGATTTGCTAAGATTGGCTGAATCAAGATCGTTGTCCGGGATAGCGAACCTCGAGAGTATTGGTTTTGGATGATAATGGTTGGATTTCATATAAACACTGGAGGTCGGCAAAATGAAAGCGACAGCAAATGGTCCCCTCGCACTCCATAACCTCCGAGGCCAAACAGCGGTCGGCGCTCTCGCGCTCCTGCTGATCCTCGTCTTCTGCGCCCTGACCCTATCGGGTCCATCACGGACCATTCCCGAAGGAGCACAGAAGGCGGCGGCGCAGGAGGTCTATGGCCGCCTGCCTCTCTATTTCATCCAGAATGAAGGGCAAGTCGACGGCACCGTGAAATATTACGAAAAAGGCGTGGGCCATGCCATTTTCTTTACCGAGAACGAGGTGCTGTTCCAGTTTGAGAAACGCGCCGATCATCGGGCTGCCGGCGGGGAAAGCGAAGGGTGGCAGTCATTGAACGAAGGCAGTGAAACCAGCCATGGTAAGGTGCCTGAAAGCTGTTCACGGGTCCGGCTCTACCCCGTTGACATGCAGGAGGGGGTGAGCCTCGAGGGTCTCGACCAGCAGGAGGGAAAGGTAAACTATTTCCTCGGGAGAGATCCGGCCAGGTGGAAAACCAATATCCCAACCTACCGCTCCGTGATCTATCGGGAGGCCTATCCGGGCGTGGATTTGAAGTTCTACGGTTCCAATGACCGCCTGGAATACGATGTCGTCGTCAATCCCGGCGCCGATCCCGCCCAGGTGAAGTTTGGCTACAGCGGGATCCAAAGCCTCGAAATAACCGATGCCGGCGATCTCCAGCTGCAGCTTCCGGATGGTGGCAAACTGATTCATAAGAAACCGGTTGCATATCAGGAGATCAATGGTAAGCGGCAGGAAGTGGCAGGGGCCTTTGCCGTGGAACCGGTCTCCGGGAAGGCATCCTCGGGTGAGGACGGAGCGCTGATTTTCGGGTTCAAGGTGGCAGCGTATAATCCCGCCTATCCCCTGGTTATCGACCCCGTCCTGGTCTATTCCAGTTACGTTGGTGGGGTGGGCGTTGATCAGGGGCTCGCCATTGCCGTCGATGCTTCTGGCTACGCTTATGTGACGGGCCGGACCTATTCAAGCAGCTTTCCTGTTCAATCCCCGTGGGACGGTAACCTTAACGGGACCTACGACGCATTTGTCACCAAACTGAATGTGGCTGGCTCCGCTCTCGTCTACTCCACCTACCTTGGCGGGAGTGGCCTCGATATGGCCAACGCCATTGCCTTGGATTCTTCGAGCCGTGTTTACCTCACCGGGGAAACCACTTCCCTGGATTTCCCCACCACCGGCAGTCCCTATTCGAGCGGTCTCACCAGCACCGGGTATGCGGATGCCTTTGTGGTCAGATTGAACAACAATGGATCAACGCTCAGCTATGCCACCTATCTTGGCGGCAGCTGGCGCGACGTGGGGCTGGGAATCGCCGTGGACAGCAGCGGCCTCGCCTACGTCACCGGCTTGACCTCTTCGTACAGTGATTTTCCCATTGCCGGCACCAACACCTTCCAGTCTACGTACGGTCAAGGGACTTCCGACGCTTTCGTGACGATCTTCAATGCGGCGGGCAGCGGTGTTACGTACTCGACCTACCTTGGAGGCAATTATGCCGACGTCGGCAATGGCATTGCCGTCGACACCGGGAACATTTACGTAGTTGGGCAAACCGCCTCCACCAATTTCCCAACCTCTTACGGCCAGCAAAGCAGCTACGGGCAGGGTGCCTCGGATGCTTTTGTGGCGAAGTTCGCGCGCACCACTCAAAATGTGGTTTATGTTACCTACCTGGGTGGTACCGGGGATGACTATGGACTCGGCATTGCCGTCGACAGTGACGGCAATGCTTACGTAACGGGGAGTACGACCTCGACCGACTTTCCATTGGCCAACGCTTTCCAGGAGACAGCCGGCGGCGCTGAGGATGCCTTCGTGACGAAATTCACTCCGGAAGGTGCGGAGCTCTCTTTTTCCTCCTATCTCGGGGGAACCAGCAGCGATGTGGGTTACGCCATTGCCGTGGATACCCAGGGCAACGCCTATCTCGTCGGCAAGACTTCCGGGAATTTTCCCACCCTTAAGGCCTTATATGGCGATTATGGCGGCAGCACTTCGGATGCTTTCGTAGCGCGCATCGATTGCACTGAGAGCCAGCTCTCCTACTCGACTTACCTGGGCGGGGGTGGTGTTGACGTCGGCCGCGGAATTGCCGTAGGCAGCGGCGGCAACACTTATGTGACCGGGTGGACCTCATCCAACGACTTCCCCACCACCCCGGGGGCCTTCATGGAAACGGGCGCCAGTGAGTATAATGACTTCGACGTCTTTGTTACCAAAATCAACGCGCTTCTGGCAGATTTCAGCGCTGATAAGACGAGCGGCCTTTATCCCCTCTCTGTCAACTTCACCGATGCTTCTCAGGGCGCCGTTTCCACTTATTCATGGGATTTCGGCGACGGCAGCCCTCCCGCTATCACAAAAAATGCGACCCATGAATATACTTCCGCCGGGAGCTACACGGTGAGCCTCACCGTTACCGGAACGGGGGGAGAAGATACCAAGACGCGCACCAACTATATCAAGATTGCCGTCCCCGAGGTCACCATTGCCGCCACCACGCCCAAGGTCTCTGAGTCGGGAGGAGGAGCCGGCCGGTTCACGGTTTCTCGTTCAGCCTACACCACGGAGGCCCTGACCGTGAATTACACGGTCACCGGCACCGCCGCTCCCGGCACTGACTATGCGGCCTTGACCGGATCGGTGACCATTCCCAAGGACTCCTCCTCAGCGTTCATCAACGTCAACCCGGTATGGGACAAGATCAATGACGGCAACGAGACCGTGGTCGTCACGCTTTCCGGCAGCACCTTGTACACGGTCGGCTCACCCGATTCCGCCACCGTCACCATCATCGACCATGATTTGCCCACGGTGACGGTCACGGCCTCGATCGCGAGCGTGGCGGAAACGAGCAGCCAGAACGGTCTGTTCGTCATCACCCGGGCCGGGGTCACCACCGGTGAGCTCACGGTTTTCTTCACGGTGAGCGGGACGGCAACCTCCGGCACGGATTACCTGCCCCTGGAGTCAACGGTGTCGACTACCATTCCGGCCGGTTGGAGTTCCAAAACCATTGCCGTTGATCCGCTCCACGACAACGAATGTGACGGTGACAAATTAGTAACCCTGACGCTTGCCAGCAACAGTCTCTATACGGTTGCGTCTCCCAGTTCCGCCACCGTTACCATCGTGGACAGCGACTTGCCCACGATCACCATTGAGGCAACGACGCCAACTATCTCCGAAGGCGGGTCGCAAACCGGGAGCTACGTCATCACCCGCACCGGCACGACCGGCAAGGACCTTACCGTGAATATCGCGGTAAGCGGAACCGCGCATGAAGGAACCAACTATGCTGCTCTGAACAGAAGCTTCACGATTCCAGCGCAGTCCTCATCGAAGACCATCACCCTCACCCCGATCCGGGACAATGAGTTCACCGGCAACCTCACCGTGGTGCTATCCCTTGTGCCGAGCAGCCTCTATTCCATTGGCTCTCCGGGCTCCGCGACGATAACCATAACGGAGAGTGATGTTCCCAGGGTTACGGTCACCGCCAGCAAGCCCAATGCTACCGAAGCCACGGTACCGGGAGAGTTCACGGTGTCTCGATCAGGAAATACCGCGGATAAGCTGACCGTAACATACACCGTGGGTGGGACCGCGCAGCCCGACACCAACTACACGGCCTTGGAGGGAACAGTCACGATTCCAGCTGATGCCACAACGAAGACCATCACCGTTACGCCTCTCGAAGAATCCCAGTGGCAGGGACCCACCACCGTGATCCTCACGCTCACAGCCAACCCGAGCGCCTATAGCATTGTCTCTCCCGGCAATGCCACCGTCACCATTGCCGACAACGACGGCCCCACGGTCAGCATTGCCGCGACTCGTCCCACCGTCTGGGAAGCCGAAATGGGCACGGGCACGGGGCAGTTTACCGTCACCCGCACTGCCCACACCGACAGCCAGCTGAGGGTGACCTACGACGTTACCGGAAGCGCCGCTTATGGCAGTGATTACGTCAGGCTGCAAGGTTGGGTGGATATTCCGGCCGGCCATGCCTCCGGCTACATCGAGGTCTCTCCGCTGGAAGATTTTGTCAGCGACGGTGACAAGACCGTGGTGGTCACTATCACCAGCAGCGACTGGTATAAGGTCGGATCGCCCAGTTCCGCAACGGTCACCATCCTGGACAGTGAACTGCCCACGGTCACCGTTGCGGCAACGATCGCAAAAGTGATGGAAAAGGGCTCGCAAAAAGCCACCTTTGCCGTCACCCGCAGCGTTTCCTCATCCCGGGAAATGATCGTCAATTACACCACCGGCGGTACGGCGATCAGCGGTACGGACTATACTCCACCGATGGGCACCGTCACGATTGGCGCCTATGCCACTTCGGCAATCGTTGAGGTTACGCCCCTCTCCGACGGGCTCTATGACGGCAACCAGACCCTGATGCTGATCATTGCCGGCGGCTCCAGCTACAACGTCGGCTCCCCGGGCACTGCCTCGGCCGTCATCGTGGACCAGGATGTGCCCACCGTCACCATCACGGCGTCCGTGCCCACGGTTGAGGAATCAGCATGGGCCCGCGGTGAGTTTCTCGTCACGCGTTCGGGAATCACCTCCTCCCCGCTCACCGTCACCTATAGTGTTACGGGATCAGCGATGAACGGAGAGGATTATGTCTACGTGGCCAATGCCGTCACAATTCCTCAGGGCTCCTCTTCCCGGGCTATTGCCATTGAACCCCTCGAGGACGTCTTTCCGGACGACGCCGAAACTGTCGTCATCACTCTGGTGAGCAACCCTCTTCTTTACACCATAGGCTCCCCCAGTTCCGCTACCGTAACCATCTACGAGAGTGGCACGCCAACGCTGACCATCTCGGCGACGACTCCTTTGGCCAAGGAAGGCGGCAGTGCCGGTCAATTCACCGTCTATCGCACGAAGATGACGACGGAGCAGCTCACCGTTCCCTACGAGATCGGCGGAACGGCCAGCCCCGGCACTCATTACACCGGTCTGTCCGGTTCCGTGACCATACCAAAATCCTACGCCTCAGCCACCATCGACGTGCAAGCCATTGAGAATGACGTCTATGAAGGCCCGAAAACCGTCGTACTGACGCTCTTGCCCAGCGGCAGCGGGCTCTACGATCTTGGCGCCGCGGCCAGCGCCAGCGTTACCGTGGCCGACAACGACGGCCCCAACATCCAGTTGGAAGCGATCAAGGGCAAGACCGTCGCTTACGAAACCGACCAGGTTGCGGCTCAAGTCAAGGTTTACCGGCCCGGCGGGAGTACCACGGGAGTCGTTCCCGTCGCCTATACCATGGGGGGTACCGCGAAGAATGGCGAGGACTTTAATACCCTCTCCGGGACCATCGACATTCCCAACGGCTCTTCCTATGCGATCATCGAGGTCGTCCCCATTGACGACGACATTGATGAAGATCGCGAAACCGTGGAATTCAACCTGGCCGAGAATGGCTGGTACACCATCGGCTGGAAAACCACGGACACCATCTACATCGCGGACAACGATCTTCCTGGAGTGACCGTCACCGCCGTTGACGACAATGCCTCCGAGGCCGGCAGCAACGCGGGTGTCTTCAGGGTTGCGCGCGATGGCGTCGCCACTTCCTCGTTGCTGGTCTATTACACCGTCGGCGGCACGGCTAAGAATGGAAGCCGATACGAGAAACTCAACGGCAGCGTCACCATCCTTCCAGGTTCATCCTCTGCCGACGTAACCGTTAGTCCTTACGATGATACTACCTATCAAGGTGACGAGACGGTTACCCTGACCATCGTGAGCACCGGCCTCTATCAAGCCAAGTCGCCCGACAGTGCAACGGTTACCATCTACGAAAATGATATCCCAACGGTCTCGATTACGGCACCGGTGGGTGCCATCGCGGAAAACGGCACTGAAGCCGGGATATTCAGGGTGAGCCGCAATGGGACCGCGGCGCTGGCCCCGCCATTGGTGGTCAGCTACACGGTCGCCGGTGGCAGCACCGCCGTCGAGGGGGTTGACTACACCGCCTCCTTTACCGGGACAGTGACGATTCCCGCCGGAGAAACTTTCGTGGACCTCGAAGTTTCGCCGATTGACAATGAGATTCTGGATGGCACCCGTTCCGTGATTCTCAACCTGACTTCCGGATCAAGCTACACCCTCGGCACTTCGAAAAGTGCGGTGGTGAATCTTCTCGACGATGAAATGCCGTCAGTAACCATTGTCGCTGTCAAGGACTTTGCTTCCGAAGACGGGACGGACAATGGGACCATCAGAATCACCCGAACCGGAGACCTCAGCACGGCGATGGAGGTGACCTATGCCGTCGGCGGTACGGCCGTTCCCAACACCCACTACGCTGCTCTTCCTCCCAGCGTAACGATCCCAGCCAACGAGTCGTCCGCCGACCTGGTGGTATCGGCTCGCGAAGACCAGACGGCGCAAATGAACAAGACGGTCGTCGTTACTCTTGCCAGCAGCGCAGCCTATTATGTCGGTTCTCCCAACAAGGCGACAGTGGCCATCGTTGACGATGATCCGCCGGTGATTTCCATCGAAGCCGTACGCAATGCCACGGAGTCGGGGACCAAGGGGCGGTTCAAGTTCTCGCGGGTGGGCAATATCCGCGTGCCGCTGGTGGTAAGGTATACGGTCGGTGGTACGGCCGTGAAGAATGTCAACTATCAAGCGCTCCCGGGAAAGATCACCATTCCTGCGGGGAAAGCCTCCAAGATCCTGCAGGTGACCCCCATCGATGACAATCGAACGACAGGCGACCTGACGGTTGAGTTGACTCTTGCCAATGCCAATAGATACCAGCTGGGCTCCTCGGAGAGCGCTTTCATCACCATTACCGATACCGATCTCCCTTATGTAACGGTGGTTGCCACCGACCCCTATGCGGTTGAGCACGGTCTGGAGCAAGGCGCCTTCACTTTCACCCGAAACAGAGTGACCAACTCCGCGCTCACGGTCAAGTACACGATCGGCGGTACCGCCAAGAGTGGCACCGACTTCAAGGCCCTCAGCGGGAGCACGATTATTCCAAAGAACGCGGCTTCCAAAGTCGTGTATGTGACTCCCATCGATGACAACAAGACCGATGCCTACCGCACGGTCGAGGTAACGGTCAAGGAAAATGCGGCTTATTTTCTTGGAACCCCGAGCACGGCTGTGGTGAACATTTCCGACAGCGGCCTCCCGGAGGTTTCGGTTGCCGTTGCTGACAACATCGCGGCCCTGCCCAGTGATACCGGCAAATTCAGGATCAGCAGAATTGGTCCGACCACGGAAGCTCTGACCGTCAGATTTGCCATTTCGGGCACCGCCAAGAGCGGAACCGACTACAAGAAGATTGCCGGCAAGAAAATCATCCCCGCTGGTGCGTCCTCGGCCAATCTATTGGTGACTCCCCTTGCTGACGGCGAGGTGCTCGACAATGAGACGGTCATCCTGACCCTCTCTTCCGACAGCACTTACACCATCGGCACCCCCAAAAAGGGCACGGTTACCATTCTGGGAAGCAATTTGCCGGTCGTGAACGTAACAGCCAAGAATCCGAACGCCTCGGAAAGCGGCCTAACGTCCGGTACCTTCACCATCACGCGAACGGGAAGCACCTTTTCGGCTGCCACCATTGCCTTCACCGTGAGCGGCACGGCAACAAACGGCAAAGACTACATCAGAATCCCGGGCACCTGGGATATCGGCATGAACCAATCCTTTGTGGATATACCCGTCATGCCCAAGGCCGATACCCTTGCCGAAGGGAGCGAGACCGTTATCCTGACCATCAAACCGACGCTCAGGTATATTGTCGGCACCTCAAACAGTGCCACCGTAACCATCGCGGACAATTGAGGGGGAGTTCTGGAAAGGGTGGCGAGGTACCATAATGCGGTTTTCGACCTGGAGCTCACTGGTTGCCGATCGTGAGGAGTTCAACGAAACATTTCAGGTCAAGAGAGGTGGGGACGGTGGTTGATGCGTCGGCCGAGGGGCTTTCCGCGAGCCTGGAAGATTATCTCGAGGTGATCTTTCACCTTGAGCAGTCGCATCGCGTGGCCCGCGCCAAGGACATTGCGGACCAGATGAGCGTTCAACGGGCTTCGGTCACCGGAGCACTCAAGGCTCTGGCAGCCCGGAGTCTGATCAACTACAGTCCCTACAGCTACATAACTTTAACAGCCGCCGGACGTACCGTTGCCCAGGACATTATCCGCCGCCACGAGACGCTCAAGGAATTTTTCAGTACGGCTCTCCAGTTGGCTCCCGAAGAAGCCGAAGCCAATGCCTGCCGCATTGAGCATGCCATAGATCCGCTGGCCGTCGATCGCCTGGTGCGCTTTCTTGAGTTCATCAAGATGTGCCCGCGCACCAATCTCGACTGGTTCACCGCCTTCGCCCGCTATTGCCAGCGTGGTTCCCAGACCTCCAATTGCGAAGACTGCGTGAAGGTCTGCCTCGAGAAGATCAACCCCTCGGAGGCTGAGCAGAAATCCTGATCGCTGACCTAATGAATGGCAGAGACCAGGGACCCTCAGCAGCATACGGCAAAAGGCCGGCGCCTGTCATGGTCGTCGCGTCTCCCCTGGCTGCGCGGAACTGCCTGCCGGCTCGCCCTCGACGAGCCTGGTGGCAAAATCCAGCAGCGCGGAACTCTCTTCGAAGGCCGTCGCGCAGAAGCCACCCAGATGCGCGCTGCTCTTCCTGAAATCTCCCGCAAAGGCCTGGAGATCAGCCGCGGCATACCATTCCTTGTAGCTTTTCAGGCCTTCTTCGAGATGGTCGAGGACCTCCAGTGCGTATGGGTTCATTTGCGTAATCGCCGCATACAGGAAGGCATTTTGCGCAAAAATGCGGCCCAGAAGGTTCATTTCGAGGCGGTAGCTGGGGCTGGTGTATTCCATGGTCTCGGCAACGTCGACGCCCATTTCCCTCAGGACCCTCCCCGTCAGCATGGTCGTCACGTGAAACAAGACCTGAATGATGCTCATCAGCCGATCATGCTTTTCCGGAGTGCATTCCTTGACGCGCATGCCCTGCTTTTCGAAGAGCCGGCGCAGCGGTTCCCACTCGCCGCGAGGAATTCGCACCGGGCAGGCCACTATCGTCTGCCCTTGAAAGGACGGAGTCTTTCCGCCAAACATGGGATGCAGTCCCACCACCGCTGCGGGAGACAGCAGCATCACCTCGATGGGACGTACCTTCAGGCTGCTCACGTCCATGAGTAACTGGCCTGGCCGCGCATGGGGAACAAGAGCGCGGATGATGTCCACCGTATCATGAAGGGGCAGGGCAAAAAGAACGATATCCGACAGTCTCATAACCTCTTCGTTGCTCTTTTCGGAGCAGCGGTCAGCCAGGATTACCTGGTAACCCTGGGACCGGAAAAAACGCCCGAACATCTGGCCCATCTGCCCCTGCCCGCCAATGATACCCACGGTTTTTCCGGGCCCCCAGCGATTCAATGCTTCACCCGGTGGTTGAACCTGCAAATGAAGTGACTCATGGCTAGCCTGCATGCGTTTTCCTCTTCATGGCACAAATCAAGGGTGCTAGAGCGTCCGCCCTACCGCTTGGGCAATTTTCCGGCATTCCTCGATCATGGCCGCAAACGCCGCTGGCCGCAATGACTGCGGACCATCGCTCATCGCTTCTTCTGGTCTGACATGGACCTCGATGAGCAGGCCGTCGGCTCCGGCGGCAATCGCCGCTCTAGAGACTGCCGGTACCAGGTCCACCCGCCCCACCGCGTGGCTGGGATCGACGATTACCGGCAGATGGGTCAGTTGCTTCAACAGGGGCACGGCACTGATATCGAGCGTGTTACGCGTTTCGGTTTCAAAGGTGCGGATGCCCCGCTCACAGAGAATGACCCTTTCGTTGCCTTGAGCCAGAATGTACTCGGCGGACATGAGAAACTCCTTGATGGTAGCGCTCATACCGCGTTTGAGGATGATCGGTTTTTCGATATTCCCCACTTCGGTCAGCAGCCGGAAGTTCTGCATATTGCGCGTACCGATCTGAATGATATCGGCGTATCTGCTGACCAGGATGGCATCACGCGGGTCCATCAGTTCCGTCACCACCAGCATGCCGGTCCTCTCCCGCACCCCTTCCAGGTATTTCAGGGCTTTTTCACCCCAGCCCTGGAAAGCATAGGGAGAGGTGCGAGGTTTGAAGGCCCCGCCCCGCAGGAAATGGACCCCCGACGGCACCAGAGCCGCGGCAATTTCCTCCAGCACCTCCCGGCTTTCAATCGCGCACGGTCCTGCAATGAGCTGGATCTTTCGCCCCCCGATTTCCTCACCGTTTACCTTGATAACGGTGTCTTCCGGCTTGAATTCCCGGCTGACAAGTTTGTACGGTTTGAGGATCGGCAACACCGATTCCACGCCGGGCATCGACTCCAGGGGCACTTCCCGTAAGATGCGCTCATCCCCGATGGCACCGACGATGGTCCGGTGCTCCCCTTTGGAAATGTGAGCGCGCAGTCCCAGGTCTTCCAGTCTTCTTACCAGGCGATGCAAATCATCCTCCTGGTGATCCGGTTTCAATACGATAATCATGAGCTTTCTACCTCCTCCAAGGCCTCCTGATTCCTCTCAGGATGCCCAGCCAAAAGAAAGGGCCGCCAGGAACTTGCTCCCGCGGCCCGAAACTGTTTTTGTCGCCAAAAACAAAAGCGCCGCGGGATCACTTGGGGATACCCACGGCTTCGCTTTACGATCTATGCTAAATTGGCAGCCTACATATCCCAAGCGCTCCCTAAAAGCAGTAATAATA
>CAZDKX010000025.1:0-27039 GCA_964505935.1 uncultured Syntrophobacteraceae bacterium | reverse complement strand
GCATGAGAAAGTCGGAGATTGAGTTGGCAAGACACCCCTTGGCAACATCTTCCGTCGGCGGCAACTGCCGCCAGTAGGGCTCGCCGATGAGGATGATCCCTCCGGTGCGCAGGCTCCGCGCCAGAAGCTCGATAGTGCCGACGACTCCTCCGGCGATCCAAGTGGCACCGACACAGGCTGCCACACAGACCTTCTCGTCAGAGACATAGCCCGCAGCATCGCCATGGATGAACTTGACTTGATCGGCGACGCCGAGTTCTTCAGCACGGAGTTTCGCTTGCTCGGTGAATAACTGGCTCATGTCGATGCCGGTGCCGATGACGCCGTGATCGCGTGCCCAGGTGCACAGCATCTCCCCCGAACCGCTGCCGAGGTCGAGCACTCGGGCCCCCGATTCCAGACGCAGCGCCGCGCCGAGAGTGGCGAGCTTTTCGGGTGTGATCGGGTTGTGGATGCGGTGAGCACTCTCAGTGATGTTGAATATCCGTGGGATGTCCATCGTGGCAAATTTCCTTGCGGGTGTGAATAGATTTAGTCACTGCCTAATGGCGCGGATCAGCAAATCGACCGGGGGCGCAGTGCCTTGTTCCGAGGCGCAATTCGCGCGTCCGGTTGATGCGCTGGTTGGAAAAGGCTGGTCCACCAATGTACATAGCTCCGTCAATCGATTTTCCGGAAACCACAGCTTGCACAGACACCAGTGACTTGCTTGCACGAACCCACCAAATCCACACCCGAGAGAGAACCCTATGCATTCTCTCCGGCCCATGTGCCCTCCAATTGCACACCCTAACGGCAAAAACCAGCGGCGGCGTAAGTACCCACGTGTATGAAGAAAACACCACTCACTGTCACGCTCCCACGGATTCGCCGGCCGCTGCATTATTTTGTTCGGCGGCTTGCTTCATGGAGCCAAGGTCAATAACCTGCTGGTTTTCCTCACGTTTCTTTGCGCGCAAGTGGGCCACAAGTGCCTTCACATCGCAGCCGAATTCCTTTGCGATAGCATCTTTGACTTTCCATAGTTCCGTAATTATTTCATCAGCCATTTTCAAAATACCCCCATCAGCTCCTGAGGTGTACATATCTCAGGGTATGCATACCCATTTGCCAAACAAACCGCTCGGACTATCGGTTTCGTTTCGGCATTGTCAATGTGGCGGTAGTTCCAGGTGAGGAGATAATCGAGCCCATGCACGGCAGACATTGCGATATGGAGGGAATCGCCTACGGCTTTCTGGGGGAGCGCCTTGGCATCAATAAGTGCTTCGGAGAATGCGACAACTTCATCAGTTATCTCGAGTGTGGGGATCCCCGCCAAAGCTCCAAGCCTCCTGGAAACGGCTAAATCATCACCTCTTCCGGCCTCTTCTATCACGATGTCCGATGTATACAAGTCAAAGCGGTCCCGTTGTGTATCCCACCAATCAATGGTAACCTTCTGCCATGCGGCGGCCAATAGGTCACCTGAAGGGCGAGCCGTCAGGTAAGAGATAATCGATGTCTCGATATAGACTGTTTTCTTATCCATGGATGTGATTCTCACATTTTTGGATTAGTCCAGAGTTGCAGGGATAGGCGAGATTGTCATATTCACCATCTGCGTCGCCATTTGTCGCGGAAGCTCGGAGGGCCAGGGATTGGCTCGTCCGGCTCCTCAGCTCTTTCCGCAATAAATGTGCTCTCATCACCGTCTTTGATTCGGATCCTGCCTGCAAGACGCCCGTCTTTTCGAAGTCTCACGCTCCCCGATCCCGAAACAGGGTCGTATTCCCAGGTCCCTTGCCACGTAAACGACACGCCCGACTTGGTGGGTTTGCAGTTCACATAAGCGAGGAGAACAGACATCCTCAATCGGTCGCCATATCCTGTCAGCGAAATCAATGCCGTCCCCAAAATGTCGATCTGATCATTTGCCCACTGTGACGTTTCAATGATCCGCCACCAACCATAGTATTCGTGGGGTATTTCTTTATCTGCCACAGTCAGATCGCCCTCCTTGATAGGGGCAAGAGATGTCCCCGCCAACGTGGCGATAACCAGCGCGCGCCGTGGTGCCGATGACTCTCACAAAACCAAGGCGTGGCGTGCGTCTGGTTGATTGCGAGGTTATGTGTTCTTCTTCTTGGTCTTACTCTGCTTCACCGCACGTTTCAGGAAGTCGGATGGTGACACCACCTTAACCCCTTGACGCAACTCAGGAGGGAAGTGGACAGCATTACCTGTGACCAGATAGTCAGCGTTGGCTGAGATAGCGATCTCCAAGAATGGCTCGTCATCAGGGTCGGGCAATGATGCAGAAAGGGGGGCGGACGACACTGCCCAGCTGCTATGCTCAATGTAATCGAGGATGGAGGCAACCCTGTCGGCATCGAACTGAAACTTGGGACGCTTCAATACTTCATGGTATTCCGACAAAACCCGTGCGTCGACGCACAGAGTAAGGTTTCCGGAAGAGACCATACGCACGATGTCGCCGCAAGGACCAAATGGTGACAAAAGGCCTGCCACGAGCACATTTGCATCAAGGACGATCTTCATCGTGCGCGCTTTTTCCGCATCGCTTTTATTTCAGCGTCTATCTCCTCCGTGACAATGCTGTCGGTACCTTTCTCAACGGATCGTCGTTGAAGGCTCATGACAGCCTCGGCAGCGCGGGCCTGCCGAATAGCAGAAAGCGATTCCTCCAAATTCGACTCGCTCACCGCTGACAAAATGGCAATGGGCCGACCGTTGCTGGTCACAACGACCTCTCGCTCCGCAGGAAGTTCCTTCCAGACCTCAGCCGATTTTCCGCGCAAGTCACGTACACTGATGAATTTCATAGCTTACCTCCAATCGTGCCTTAATTGTGTACACGATTGTCACGCAAAGTCAAATTCATTCTACACATGACTATCAGGTGAGTCGCGCCCGGCTTCTTGGGCGTCGGCTCCAGTGAAAGTTAGCTTGCCGACAGTTTGACGCTTTCCTGTCTTCTGCTTAGATGGGTAATTTCACTCCCGAAAACGCTCGTTTAAGGCCTGAATGAGGCCCTATTTCTGAGCATGTCATAAGCAAATCAACCTATTGGCTTGGCCCGACCCCGTCCAGCCCGACCCCGTCCAGACCCCGTCCAACCGTCCAATACCCGACCCCGTCCACACCGTCCACGTCCACAGTTGCACACACTTCCAAGGCACAGATTCAAGCCAAAGAAGGTGTTCAGGATCTCTATCTATGCCTCTTCTGCCGATCTTGTGGACAGAGGTAAGATAGGCAATGGCCCCATGGACTGCAGGGCCGAACTGGCTGTGTGCAACCTCAGGCGGAAGCTCGGCCTGTGTCCTGTGACCACAGGTGCATCCCAGTTCATGACAGCGGTGCTCCTCCATGACGGGTTTGATCTTCGGTAGCTCGAAAGTCTGGTATCTTTCAGGATCGGAATTCTCCTCGCAGCTTTCCGGGCTTAGAGGAGCTCCGCGCTGGCCACAGGCAGGAGGGTAATGTTCATGGACTCTATTCATCTCCTCAAGAGGGAAGCAGTTCTCTCTTGTGGCCCTTGTGGCCTTTCTGGCCTCCAGCAGAGCGACGGGACTTCTTCTTTTTCGGCTTGGCCACCCTGGGACCATCAGAGGAAGGCGGCTTGGAGGAGTTGGTGGAATTGGTTGAGAGGGAGGCGATCTTCCTCTCCAGGGTGATCACTTGCTCTGAGATGGACTCTACCCGGGCATGCAGCTCCAGGAGTGTCTTGACGACTGCCTCCTTGCCGGCTTCGTAGATAAGCTCGGCTTCCCGGATGTCCATACACCCTCACACAATGCGGATCGCAATGAAATGGATCGCTTCTCACAGTGTTGGACTTACCTATTATCAGAGATTGTGATGCTTGTCCCGACCTAAATTGCGGGTCTGAAAAAAACTCTGGTGAACGGTTACCCAATCGACTGTCACAAGAACAACCTTGCGGCTTGGAAGCTAACGCAGCATGCAGGCACAGCCCACCCTGCGCTCCTGTTAACCGTGATAATGGTTCTTGGACGCTTCCTACCGGAGCTGAGCTTCCAGGATGGCGGTTACCAGCGAGTAAGGATCGGCTTCTTTGGCCAGGATTTTGTGAATCAGGGATTCGAGTGAGTCCCCCTGCCGGGCGAGCCGGGTGAGGATGGCTTGGAGGGCCTGATCTTTCAAGGCTTCCACCAGCTGGCTGGAAGCGCGCTTGCGCAGCACCTCGTTCAGCTGTTCCGGATGGGCGGTGAGGTATTCGCGGTGCTGGAGAATACTTCGGTAAAGGTCCTCAAGGCCGCGCCCCTTGATGGCTTCGGTCTCGACAATGAGGGGCTCCCATCCGTTTTCTTCGCGCCGTCTGAGCCCCAGCTCGATAAGGTTGCGCAATTCCCGAATGGTCTTGCGGGAACCCTCACGATCCGCCTTGTTGACAACAAAAATATTCCCGATTTCCATGATGCCGGCTTTGATCGCCTGAACCTCATCCCCCATGCCGGGCACCGTCACCAGGACCGTGGTGTGCGCGCTGCTGGCGATGTCCACCTCATCCTGGCCCACGCCCACGGTTTCCACCAGGATCACATCTTTGCCCATGGCGTCCAGGACGTTGACCATGTCGTTGGTGGATCGCGTCAAGCCTCCGAAAGCACCGCGGGTGGCGAGACTGCGAATGAAGACACCGGCGTCGACGAAATGGCGCTGCATGCGAATGCGATCCCCGAGGATCGCGCCCCCGGTAAAAGGGCTGGTGGGATCGACCGCCAGGATGCCCACGCTCCGGCCGTCCCGGCGAAAAAGCACGGTGATCTGGTCCACCAGGGTGCTCTTGCCGACCCCCGGGGAGCCCGTGAAACCAATGACGTGGGCCCTGCCGGTGTGAGGGTAGAGTTCCTTCAGGAGGTCTCGGGCCCCCGGGATCTGATCGTCGATGTCACGAAGGAGACGAGCGGCGGCTCGCACGTCACCAGCAAGAATCCTTTCCACCATGCTCATGTTTCAAGGTCCCTTCAGGGGTGTCGGCGAAATCCTGAAGACGGTTTTCATGGGCTCGAAAAGGCCGGGCCCCCGTTCCCAATCCCAATAAACCGGCACTCAGGCAACCAGAGTCTCCCTCGGCTTAACGTTTTCGCGGACCCACGTGGTGATCTCGTGGAGTTTGGCACCCGGTTCAAAGATTTCCTTGATCCCCAGGGCCTTCAATTTGGGAATATCTTCCAGCGGGAAAATCCCGCCGCCGATGACGGTGATATCCTCGGCCTGGTTCTCTCTCAGGAGTTCCAGGACACGCGGAAAGGAATAGGTGTGAGCCCCGGAGAGGATGCTCAGACCAATCATGTCCACATCCTCCTGGATGGCGGTGCTGACAATCTGTTCCGGAGTCTGATGGCACCCCGTATAGATCACTTCGAAGCCGGCATCGCGAAAAGCCCTGGCAATGACTCGAGCGCCCCGGTCATGGCCGTCGAGACCGGGTTTGGCCACCAATATCCGCAGCTTGCGTGCACTTTCCATGGAAATGCTCCTTCCTTTTAGAGGAGAACCGGATGGGAATCGTGTCGGGCGCTATGCCTCGAAAATGTCAAAATACAAGACCTGACCCTTCAGGCTAAGCTCTTCTGATATGGCTGCTGCTCCGAAAAGTTGCGAGTTACGAGTAGCAGTTGCCTGTCAACCGCGGTCCTTTTCATGTGCCTTCGGGTGTCCCATCGGGGCATGAGCAACTGCCTAAAACGAGCCGGGATCTGAATAGGTGCCGAATGCCTGCCGGTAGAGATCGCAGCACTCCTGTTCGGTGGCTCCGGCCCGGACCACGTCGAGCAGCGCCGGCATGACATTGTTTTCCCAGCAGGGCGGTCCTTCGCACCGGCGTCTCAACTCATCCATGGCTTTCTGAAAGGCGGCCTGGTCGCGCTTTGCCTTATAAGCATGGGTCCGCTCGATTTGCCG
Organism: uncultured Syntrophobacteraceae bacterium; assembly: GCA_964505935.1. Taxonomy (GTDB): domain Bacteria; phylum Desulfobacterota; class Syntrophobacteria; order Syntrophobacterales; family Syntrophobacteraceae; genus JADGQM01. Next base: position 21,105 of record CAZDKX010000025.1, on the reverse strand, counting down.
ACGTTCCAGTTCCTCATCGATCTTCAGGACAAACTCGAGTTCCGGACGATCCGAGGGGTATTTGTTGACGCCGATGATGACCTTTTCCCCCGCCTCGAGCTGCTGTTGATAGTGGTAGGCGGCATCGGCAATCTCCATCTGCGGATAATCCCGTTCGATGGCGGCAACCATGCCTCCCAGTTCATCCAGTTTGCGAATATAGACGTTGGCTTCCTCTTCCATTTTGTTGGTGAGCGCCTCCACGAAGTAGGACCCGGCGAGGGGATCGATGACGTTGGCCACGCCCACTTCGTCAGCCAGCACCTGCTGGGTGCGAAGGGCAATGAGCACCGCCTGTTCGCTGGGGATCATGTAGACCTCATCCAGGGAATTGGTGTGGAGGGATTGGGTGCCGCCGAGAATGGCCGCCAGGGCTTCGGTCGTGGTGCGGATGATGTTGTTGTAGGGTTCCTGGGACGTCAGCGAGCAGCCGGCGGTCTGGGTGTGGAAGCGAAGCAGCATGGAACGCGGGTTTTTCGCGTGGAAACGATCTTTCATGAGGCGTGCCCAAAGCCTGCGGCCGGCCCGCATTTTGGCGATTTCTTCGAAGAAGTCGATATGAGAATTCCAGAAGAAGGAGAGTCGGCCGGCGAAGTCATCCACATTGAGGCCCCTCTTCATGCATTCTTCCACGTAGCAGATGCCGTCGTAAATGGTGAAGGCCAGTTCCTGGACGGCGGTCGAGCCGGCTTCGCGAATGTGATAGCCGCTGATGCTGATGGTGTTCCAGCGCGGCACCTCCCGCGTGCCGTATTCCACCGTATCGACCACCAGGCGGAGGCTCGCTTCGGGAGGCAGCATCAGGGTCTTTTGGGCAATGAATTCCTTGAGGCAGTCGTTCTGAATCGTGCCGCCGAGCTTCTTGCGGTCGTATCCCTCGTTCTCCGCGTTGGCGAGGTACATGGCCCAGAGGATCGAGGCGGGTGGATTGATGGTCATGGAGGTGGTCACTTCTTCCAGATTGATCCTGGCAAAGAGGCGCTGCATATCCTCGATGGTGTCGATGGCCACGCCGCATTTGCCGCATTCGCCGCGCGCGAGCGGCGAGTCGGTGTCGTAGCCCATGAGGGTAGGGAAGTCGAAAGCTGTGCTGAGCCCGGTTTCCCCGTGATTGATCAGGTAGTGAAAGCGATTGTTGGTGTCTTCCGCGGAACCGAGCCCGGCGAACATGCGCATCGTCCACAACCGCGCCCGGTACATGGTACTTTGAACCCCTCGGGTGAAGGGGTACCGTCCCGGCAGTTCGATGTCTTCAAAATAATCCAGGTCCTTGATGTCCAGCGGGGTATACAGGGCGCCGACGGGCATGTCGGAAACCGTGGAGAATCGAGACAACCGCTCAGGCATTTTTTTTGCGGCTTTCTGGTACTCTGCGAGCCATTCCTGGTATTCTTTTTCCATCCTGTCGAGTGCTGCTTCGGAGAGCATCCTGTTTCCCATTTTCGCTAACCTCCTGGATTTTCGAAAAAGACACCATCAAAAGCCTTCGTTCTTCCCACTATCTTGTGACATTGTTTGGTTCCATGCTTGAAATGAGAAATTCAGACCGGATTACGGCGATGTGTTCAGAACGTATGGGATCGACACGATGCCTGCGCCGAAGAAGGCAACCTTGAGCCCAGCGGGAGGTGCGCGTCGCGGAAAGAGAGCAGCGAGTCGGGCATGGAGCGTCGGTTGTTTTTCTGCCCCCGCTCCAAGCGCTCATGAAGGGCGGGGGGCGGAGCATCAAAAAGTTGTCGGTACGAAAAGACTTAAAACAGAGCCTTGTGCCGTGTCAATGAAATTCTGCTTGACCGTGCCGGGAGATGTGCGCTATGGGTGCTTTGGTGATGTTGCTCGGCAAGAGCACCATCATGCAATGAGCCTATTTTTCTTCATTACCGCTTCTGGCTGGGAATGCCCGGTTGTCCCGATACTCCTTATCTGCTGGTCGGAAGGGGTCTCATACGATTGTTCCGTGACGAGTGTTACCGCTCTACCATAGAAGTCTCCAGCTGAGGTTGCCATCTCGAAGTCGGTGCGCTGTTTTTCCGGACTAACCGGCAGGGGCGTTCCCCGATGCGGGCAAGGCAGGTGCCCTGCAACCGCAGGCTGACAAAGCGAGATCATTCGGAACGCCAAACTGTCGCTTCTTCCTGTTCCCATGGTGGTGGAAGACCTCTTGCCGGAACGGCCCGGCGAGATCAACACCGCGACTCCTGCTGCTTCTGCTGCTCTTGCACCATAGCAATGTCTGTGGGTAGTCATCAATTGGCTCGGTGAGGAGCCAGAAAGACAAAGTCCCCGGGAATGGAGGTGATAAACCGGCTCCAGTAAAGACTATTGGTAAACCTGGAAGGCTATGGCAGGAGAGCACCGGACCTTTTTGAGGGAGGAATAGGAGATGGCCGAGCAATCGCGACCTCGCTGGGGGCAGCCCCTCACCGGCATTATTTCATCAATTGTTTTTTTCCTGGTGGCATGGTTTACCTGGTATCTTTTCAGTGATCCCCGCGGGCCAGTAGGGGGATTCCCTTATCCCTTCGTCATGTATCTGGCCATGATGATTCTGGTGGGCCTGTGGCAGCACATGTTCCTGGGCGACTGGCCGTTTCAGGACATCGGCCAGCCTTGGCGGGGGATCATTGAAACCATTGTCAACCTGGTCGTTGTCTGGTTTGTGATCCATATCATCTTCTATCGCATCCTCGGCATCGGTTTCAATTTCCTCAGCCAGGTCAATCTCGAGAACCTGGCTGCCGCTGGAGCGACCGCCCTGCCTGAGGTTTGCGGCAAGACCCTTTCGCTTGAGGTGCTGACCAATCCCGAGAAGGGCCTGTTTGCCCAGCGCGCGGTGGTGACGTTTGTCCTCATCGGGTTCTATTCCTATCCCTTTGTCACCATTCTTTTTGGCAAATGGCCCATCCGGCCCAGCAATCTGACGCAACCGCAGGCGGGTTTTGCGGATATTGGCTGGTGCAGCACGCTGACGATGTTCTTCTATGTGGTGCTCATCGTCCCGTTCTGGGGATTGGTTTGGGAGGGCACTTTCGGCAAGGCCTATGGCATGAGCACCCCATGGTGGGGCGGCATCGCCGGAACGCCTCACGTGCATTGGGTCTTCGGCTGGTGGGAGTGGATGATCATCGTCCTCTTCATGACCCCCAACGTCTGGCGCATGAAACCCTGGACCCTCATTACCCTTCCCCAACCCTGGAAAGGAGTTGCCTCCTTTATCGGGAATGTGGTGCTCGGCTACGCCCTGGCCTGGCTGTGCGTGGTCCTGGCGCCGAGCTGGATCAACATGGAGCAGGTCGTGCACCATCTGGCGGGCGGGGTGAAGGAGGTACCCCGCTTCCTCTGGTATCACGCTGCCGAAATTGCCGGTTTTACTCTCATTCCTTTCCTGGCCTGGCACCATTACTTCGATGACATGTGCCCCATGGCGGACAAGGATTCCTGGGGTGCCTTCTGGTATCGGAGCGGCGGCGTGCTGGTGCTCATGGTGATCAACTATATCCTTTACTACGTGGTCAATTTCGGCCACTGGGGACTTGGCATTCACCATATGGCCGGCGACCTGGCGGAGCGCTACATCAACGGGGAATCCCTCATCTGGAATTTCTGGTGGATCATTCCGCTGCTGTGGAATGAATGGTTTTTCCATAAATGGCCTTTCTATGTCCATGAACATCATTAGTCCGCTCTGAAAAGTTGCGAGTTGCGAGTTGCGAGTTGCGGGTTGCGGGTGCCGGTCGACCGTGGTCCTCATCATGTTTTTCCGGGTCTCCCCGAGGGACATGAACAACTGCTTCTCATTTTAATACGCAACGGACAAGAAGAGGGCGAGCAAATCCTTCTGCTGACTTGGAGACTATCTCAAAACACCCCGCTCCAGCCTCGCCCATCAAGGGGAAGGAGCGGGTGCCGATAGATAGTCTCTCAGTGTTCTATGGGATGAAACATGGCTCTTTGCTCTTGGCTCATTACCCAACACGAAAAGGAGGTAGCACCATGCCACGGATTCGTGAGAAGGCTAAGAAAGCGGAAGTCCTGACCCTCGAGGAGGCGGTCAGGAAGTACATGCATGATGGGATTGTCATGGCCTTCAGCGGTTTTACCGGCTTCAATCGCAACCCGGTGGCCTTCGCCTGGGAAGTGGTGAGGCAAAAATTCAAGGACATTCACGTATTGGACCGCCATGGCAGCGTCTGCACCTGGCTGTTGAACGCCGTCAGTGCCATCAAGATCTATGAAACGGATTGGATGGGCTGGGGTGAGATGGCGGGCAAGCTGGACGTCAATCTCGAAAGGAACTACAAGGCCGGGAAGATGATCCTCGAGGATTACTCCCACGGCGCCATGGCCATGAGATTTCTCGCTGGTGCGATTGGTGCGCCGTTTATTCCCTACTACGCGCCCCTTGGCTCTGATCTCTACAACCCGGAGTACGATGCCTTAGGGCGGGCCGGCCTGAGAGACGGCAAGGACCCCAGAATCTCCAAAAAGAAATTCATGCAAATGGCAGAACCGTTTTTCGGGGACGGCGAACTGGTGCTGCTGCCGGCGGCTCGGCCCGAATTGGCGGTAATCCATGTGGCCCAGGCCGGGGACAAGGGCACGGCCAGATGGCGCGGGGTCGGGACCATTGATAAGGAAATCGCCTTTGCCAGCGATAAGGTGGTGGTGATCTGTGAAGAAATCGTTCCTGAAGCGGAGCTGCGCAAGCAATCCGAAGCCAATCAGATTCCATACTTCGTAGTCGATTGCGTCGTCGAACAGCCTTGGGGGGCCTTTCCCAGCTCGGTGCCGTTCTTCTATGACTATGATGCTCCGTTCATGCGCGTCATGGATGCGGCCTCGAGAAAGGAGGAGGACCTCAAGAAATGGCTCGACGAATGGGTCTTCGAGCCAAAGTCATGGGAAGACATGATCGCCAAATTGGGTGCCAAGAAACTCCTGGATCTCAAAGCCGACAGCGTCACCGGCTACAGCACGCGTATCATGCGAGGGAAGAAGCCCGCCCCCAGGATGAAAATGCCCCTGTCAGTCGCCCGCAGCGGCTATTAGGAAGGAGGGAAGCGAACATGGCAAAATCAATGGAAGAGTTGATGGAACTCATCGATCGGATTCCCGATGAACCGGCCAATCCGGGCGAATTCATTCTTCCGGAACTGATGGCCATCGCCGTGGCTCATGAGGTCCGGGATGACGACATCGTTTTCGCCGGCACCGGCCTTCCCATGGTTGGGATCATGACCGCCAATTTCCTGAATGCCCCGCACGCCCTGTTGATCTACGAGTCCGGGATCTGCGACGGCAAAACCATGCACGTGCCCATGTCGGTCTGCGATCAGCGGGCGGCGAACATGAGCTCCAGCCTGGGCGGCCTGGTTGACACCTTCGGCTACTACCTGCAGCAGGGTTTTGTGAGCCTCGGATTTCTGGGGGGAGCCGCCATCGACAAGTACGGCGGGGTCAATGTCACCTCCATCGGCGACTACTTTCAACCTACGCACCGCTTCACCGGTTCGGGCGGCAATGCCGATATCGGTACTCTGGCCCGCCGCACGGCTTTTATCATCCTTCAGGAAAAGAGGCGGTTTCTGGAAAGAAACGAATACACTACGACGCCGGGATGGTGGTGCTGGGATTTCAAGACCAAGGAATGGAAGCCGAAACGGGAAGTGTGGAAAGGGACCCCCTTTGCTGATAGCGGTCCCGTGGCAGTGGTCACGAACATGGGCGTCTACCGCTTCGATGAAAACGGCATCATCTACCTGGAGACCGCTCACCCCGGGGTCACGGTGGAGCAAATCAAGGAAAACTGCGGGTTTGATTTGAACGTCTCACGGGTCAAAGGCGATACCCCCCGGCCGACCTACCGGGAGCTCTTCGTGCTGCGGGAATTCGTCGACCCGGAACTGATCTTCCTGCCGCAAAAGGTGGACTACCCGGCGAATATTCAGGCCCTCATCGACGGCTAGAGGTTGTCCGGCAAGCCGCTCAAGTTGTCACCCCCGCGCAGGCGGGGGGCCAGCTTCTGGTTCCCAGGCTCCAGCTTGGGAACCCATGCGGTCGAAGCTCCGGCTTCTTTCACCCGCGCGACCAGCTCTTGTTGATGAGCGGCGCGTGAAGCGGGAGCTTCGAATCCGCGTTCCCAAGCGGGAGCTTGGGAACGAGCACACTCATGAGGCCCCAACACCCCTTCCCGCATTCTGGCTGGCGGTCTTCGGTTGTTGCGCGTATTTCCGACAAAGGTGTTTGAAGCGGCCGGGAGCCGGATCCGTTGCGGCTCCCATCGTGGGGTGTTTTCAATGATGGATGAAAACGAAAACAGCCCGACAACGTTCTCTCCCGGCGCCGGCTCGAAGGGACGCTCCCCCTTGCCTTTCATGATGGGTATTCAGTGCACCAGCCAGGGGCGCTTGTTCTCAAATCACTCCTCATCCTGTCTTCCGCCCTCTATCTTTTCCTCGCTTCGAACTGGGCAAGTTTTTCGTAGAATTGAATGATCCCGCCATGATCGTTGCCGGCCTTGCCATCGACCTTCAGGGCCTGCATGATTTCCATCACCTGGCTCGTCAGGGGGAGGGGAACGCCGACCTCATGCCCGGTCTCGATGGCGTTGGCCAAGTCCTTGATGTGCAGCTCTATGCGAAAACCGGGCTTAAAATTGCCATTCAGCACCATGGGGGCTTTGGTCTCGAGCACCGTGCTTCCGGCCAGTCCCCCCCGGATCGCTTGGTAGATGGTTTCGGGGTTCACCCCGGCCTTGGCGCCGAGAACCAGCGCTTCGGACATGGCGGCAAGGTTGAGGGCGACGATGATCTGGTTGGCGAGCTTGGTGGTGTTACCCGCTCCGATCCCGCCGCAGTGGACAACTGACGCCCCCATCTTGCCGAGCATCTCAAAGCAGCGGTCGAAGACTTCTTTCTTGCCGCCCACCATGATGGAAAGGGTCCCATCGATGGCTTTGGGTTCGCCGCCGCTCACCGGCGCGTCCAACATCTCGACCCCCTTTTCGGCGGCCCTTGCAGCGACCTCCTGGGCGGCCAGGGGCGCAATAGAGCTCATATCGACGATCACCGTGCCGGACCTGGCACCTTCGAGAATGCCGCTTGGGCCCAGCACCACTTCCTTGACGTGCGGAGAATTGGGCAGCATGGTCACGATGACGCCGCATTGGGCAGCCACTTCCCTGGGGGAAGAAGCGGCTGCCGCCCCTGCCTCCACGAGCTCCTTCACCGGTTCCTGGCCCCGGTTGAAGACCACCAGGTGATAGCCGGCTTTCAAGAGGTTCTTGGCCATGGGTTTGCCCATTATGCCCAGGCCGATAAATCCTGTTTTCATTCCGAGGTGCTCCTTTCATCGATTGTTACTCAGAGGTGATGTTCAGCTCTTTGATGAGCTTGGCGTAATCGTCGGAGGCCTGCTTCAAGAATTTCCCGAAATCCTCGCTATTCTGGTACAGCACCGGTTGCGAGAGATCGCTCATGCAGAAAAACAGCTCCCTATCCTAGCTGGCATAGTGATTCGCTCTTCGGTTGTTCGGCCCTGTCACGGTCGGAACAATCGGTCGCCTCTGCGCTCCCGATCGAAGCAGTAAACTTCCAAGCCGGGAATGATCACCCGTACTGTGGGGATCCCGATATTTGGGTGAGTGAGGTCAACCACCAGGGTGCGCTTCAAGCCACGGCCATCGAGCATTCTCAGGAGGGTCCTGATATCCTCGCGAATATCATTGGAGTAGTGGCTTGGCATCTGTCCAAGCGGCTTCAGTTCGGGTGCATGGAAGCGTGGGTCCCCGCCCTCCGGCTCGGCGTAAACATAAGGCATAGGCTGCCGTAGCCTTTCGATGCCATATTTCTGCAGGAAGAAAGCGCGGGTGGTGGCCAGTTCGAGCAGGGCACGCGCCATGGCCACGCGGGGATCGAGGTGGGCCCCGAAACCGTCGAACGGCATCAGGTCAGGATGATGGGTATCTTGTGAGAACGCCGCAATGACGGGCACACCGAAATCAGTAGTGAGGTCTCGAGCCGTTACCTCAATCGCTGCCCGCTCGTACTTTTCGATGATTTGATGGAGAAACTGATACTCGGGCCGATCATCGACGCTCAGCGCGGCGTTCATTTCGTTGTTGAAGCGGGCGATGCTCCAGGCATCCCGCTCGATGACTTCCGTCATGCCGTGAAAGACGGCCTCCTCGACGGTGTTCCCGGTGGCGAGCCCATTGGTATGAGTTCGCATGAGAGGCTCTTCATCGAGGGCAAAGGGATGATACACCGCAGCCGCGGGGACCAGGATTGGCTCATTTGCGCCGAGATCAAAGCCCCATACCCAGTGCCGGGATTGCTCGGCGCGATAGCCGGCAAAGCTGGGTAGGATCAGCTCCTCGGGATCCAAGGTATGGCAGTGGTGCTGGAACTCCCGGTAGCTTCCGAAGATGAGCCGATCCCGGTATTCATCGCGGAATTCGGCACAGTAGCGTTCGATGGCCTCCATCATCAGGGAGACCTGCGCCTGGGTTTTGGAGAAGCCCTTGCCGGTATGACTGGTTCTGGAGCCATCAGGGCGAATCCGGTCACAGGTGAAAACCGGAAGTCCGATGCGGTCGCGGTCGGTGGCGTCCTCGAACGATACCATATCGATCCGTTCTCTGGTCCTTTCGATGAACCGCAAGGTTGAATCAGGCGTTTTGGCGCGATGGGTTTCCAGCAGGTAAACCTTGGGGCATTCCTTCAGAGTGATGCTCGCCATACCCAGTTTCCCTCCTTGGCACCCTTCAAGAACAAGATATCGCGGTCTCCCAACAGTCTTCTCATCCACTGAGTCACACGAATCAATGATTTAAAAGCTGGTTCGCAAACTGGAGCTCGGGAATCAGCGAAGTAAATCCTTCAAACCCTGGTTCCCAGGCTCTAGCTTGGGAACCAGCGAAAGCCCAGGCTCCGGTTGTTCATCGAATTCGAAGGAAGAGTTCTTGTTCTTCGATCGTTCCTCGCTACGGCAGCTCCACTACCGATAAAGCCCTTCTTCATTCGACGGTTCGATATTCGACATTCATCATTCGCTTTTCACTCAGACGTACTGATCCCCCAGTTTGGTGATGAGGCTCTCCAGATCCTTGCCGGTTTCAGCCTCCAGGCCTCGGCGGGCAGTCTCCAGACGCCGCCTCAGGCCGGGGTTCTCCAGGTCGGCCAGATCCTGCAAAGGGAATATGCGCACCATCCGACAACCCTCGTTGGTGCGGCATGTTCTCAGTAGTATCTTTGTTTGGAACTCAGAGGGAAGGTGCGTCCCGGTTCGAAGGCTATTATGCCAGTCGTTCATATATGAAATCAATATCTTAGTGGGAAGAGCCGACCTGAAATTCACAATGTTGGCAAGATATGTTTCGTCTATCAGCAGCAGACTATCGCCGCTTTGAGATCCTGATTCTGTTAAGATACCCTGCATTATTTTTGAACTGATTCCGCAGATTTTTGTCCGCACCCTGGCGAATCCCCTTCGACAAGCTCAGGACAGGCTTTGTGCAAATCGCCGCATCTCAGGTATTCCTCGACCACTTCGTCCACAACCGGCCGAAAGAAGCCGTACTGCTTCTCGCAATACTCATCATAGCCGGACTTGAAGGCGGCATAGTGTTGGTGCAGGATCCTCCACAAGGGAGAATCAGTGGGCTCCCGGGGGTGATAGAAGGGCGAGAGGGCAGGCATTGGAAATCCTTCTTACGGCACTCCGACTCACGTTTGAGGGGACGCCGCCATCGCTGCACGAGCGGCATGGAAGGGGGCTGCTTCCCACTTGCGCTGCAAGCCGCCGGTCTGGGGCAGCACCGTGTGTTGCAGTGGGCCGGTTGGGTCTGCAAGGGTTGCCCCGTGAGCACAAAAGATAGGTGAATAAAAGGTGAAAGACAAGCCGCAAGACTTGAGGGCCCTGCTGACCGGCTTGCCTGCCCAGTCGATCAGACCCGCTCAGCCCTCCACGTGGTCGATCCTGACCAGCTCCGCGAAAACATATCCATACAGACCGAACGAAGGGACCTGTCAACGGGCGCTTCTCGAGACGTTGGTTCTCAAGAATCAGCGAGGGTCGGGCCGAAAGCGCCGGGATAAACCGGCATAGAGTAGGGGATGAAAGAGCCCTACATAAGAGGAGAAGCTGCTCCATTATGGCCCCGAGTCATGTGCGGGTGGCCGCGAGGCTACACGTAAAGCAGTTGACAGGGGGAAACACAAGCGAGCCATTGAGCTCCGGTATCACCCATCCGGGATGCCATCCACGTGGTCCGAAGCGGAAGGCAACACTGAGGGACGGCGTTAGACAGCGAACCAACCACAAGTGCCGCGGAGTCTGAGACGCTGTGCATGCGTGGAAACCCTATGATCGAGAACCGGGATGAATCGCTTTTTCAGCGCCTTTCCCATACCCACGTTTCGGGTGAGTAGGCACATTTAGTGTAAGATAGGAAAAAGACAGGTTAGCGGATCCGGGCGGGATCCTGCCCGGAGCTGCCCTAACGGGAGGATTTTGGTTGCCAGCCTGCTGACAAACGCTGTGCCTCGGCTATCTGGTCTCGGGTCATTTGCCGTTCCAGAATAGATCTTCTCTTTATTGCATCTTCATAACCATTTGCAGCTGCAAGATTTAACCATTTATACGCCTCCACGCTGTTCTTGGGGACCCCTTCACCATTGGGATACAGAAGGCCAAGGCTACACTGAGCTTTGGGAACTCCCTGCTCGGCTTTGGTCCGAAGCTCAGCAATATCGGTCTCACTGGCATAGAGCGCTGATGAGAAAACAAAGTAAATAACAGTCAGAAGAGAAAAGAGGGATATGAACAGTGGCAGGGCGTTAGGATGTCCGTCCTTCATAAATCCTCACAATGTCAAAATGAACAGCTGAGAATGTGAACCGGTTGCCGATGGACACCACAGGTCCCGAGCAGACCATTCCTCTGGATCGGATGCTGTCAAGGGCGATATAAGCTCGGGGGTCTGGCGGATCGCGGCGGGATCCTGTCCGGAGCTCCTTTAAAACAGGTCAAAAAGACCGACCAAAAAGCGCTGTATTTTGGCATCGGTGGCCGGTCTTGGCGCTTTGCTAAGGGGGGGCCTGCGCCACCAGGCAGAAAGAGAGTACCAGAAGGTCAATATCGACTTTTCGTAACCGTTCAGGGGGTAGAATTTTTTTCCAAGCCTCCACTTTCGACGGTTTTCTGCTCATATCTCGTTGCCATTTCAGGTCCTATCCATTTGCGCGCTTTCCATGGGAATCTCAAGGTATTTGAGTTAAGTTGCCAGGTGCGATGCAACGCGTTTGCGGGTTTCGTTCAGGGTGTGCAATAGAATGCCGATAAGATCCAGGTGGAGTATGAAGAGGGCGCAGAAGGGTGAAACGTGACCACGAAGGGAAGTAAATGAAAACGTTGATAAGAGAACTCTGGCTGGCGGTGACCCTGATTTTGGCGGCATCCCTGCTGCTGCTCGCCTCCGACTGGCGCCAGCGCACAGGCGGCAAATCCGCCCAGCCGACGTATCCGGTCATTGCAATCATGCAGATCTCGTCCACCCCGCTGCTCGATGCAGTCGTAGCCGGGGTGCTGGATCGGCTTGAGGCGGAAGGCATGGTGGCGCCGGGACGGCGGAATCTGCGGCGCTACAATCCGCAGGGCGATTTCGCCACCGCCAATACCATTGCCCGAGAGATTGTCAATTCTAAGGTGGATATGGTCATAACTGCCAGCACTCCGGCCCTGCAGACGTTCGCCAAAGCCAATGCAACGGCCAAGAAGCACCACGTGTTCGGTGGGGTCACCGATCCCTACGGCGCCGGGGTAGGGATCGCGGGCAAGGAGCCGCATCAGCATCCGCCCTACATGGCGGGAATCGGCACCTTTCAGCCGGTGCGCCGCGCCTTTGCCCTGCTGCACGAGATGAATCCCGCGATCAAGCGCGTCGGCGTGGTCTGGAATGTCGGCGAGCAATGTTCCGAAGCCTGTATGAGCGAGGCCCGGCCAAGCTGCCGTGAATTGGGCATTGAGCTCATTGAGGCCGCCGTCGGCAGTACCTCCGAAGTGTCGGAGGCTGCCCGATCCCTCCTTGCCAGAGGAGCCGAGGCGATCTGGATCGGCGGCGATACCATTGCCACAGCGTCTTCCAGCCTCCTGATCAGCCTCGCCAAACAAGCCGGAATACCGGTTTTCACCAATGACCCGGCCGATGCCGACGCGGGCGCGCTGTTCGGCCTGGGCGCCGACTATTTCACGGTGGGTCGACTTACCGCCAACGTGGCCGTTGCTATTCTGCGAGGTAAAAGACCGGCGGATTTTCCCATCGAAAACGTCATTCCCGAACAATTGAAACTGAATCGGGAGGTGCTGGTTTCCCTGGGAGGTAAATTTGCCATTACCCCCGCCATTCAAGAACTGTTGGATACCCAAAGTGCCGCGGCTCAAGGGCCGTTCACGTCATCGAGCCGGGAAACGAGTGCGGAGCGCCTTGCATCGCAGGAAGATCCGGCCAAGCAAGCCAGTCGCGCTCCCTGGCAGGTGAGGATGGTGCTGTACAGCGAAACCGAATTCGCCGAGCGCAGCCACGACGGCCTTATTGACGGCATCAAGCAGGCGGGCTTCGTGGAAGGACGGGATTATGAGCTGAAGGTCTATAATGCTCAGGGTGATATGTCCACCCTTGCCAGCATTATGACCGCCATCAAGTCCGATCATCCCGATCTGCTGATGGTCATTTCCACCCCGACCCTGCAGGCCGCCTTGAGGCAGGCCGGGGCCGAGACAAAAATCGTCTTTACCGGGGTGGGCGACGCCGTGCAGGCCGGCGCCGGAAAGAGCGAAAGCGAGCACCTGCCCAATGTGACCGGCATCACCACCCGTTCACCTTTCGACGGTATGGCGCGTATCATTCGGGAGACCTTGCCTCGCGTCAGAGCGGTGGGGACCCTCTTCACCCCGGCCGAGATCAATAGCGTGCTCTACAAAGACTGGTTTAAGGAAGCGTTGGAAAAGCAGGGTATCGAACTGGTGGCCCTGCCGGTGACCTCAAGCGCCGAGGTGGCTCAGTCCGCCGTGGATCTGTGCACGCAAGATATCCAGGCCCTGGCTCAGATTGTTGATAATCTGACTCGTCCCGGATTTGCTCTCATCGCTCGGAAGGCCGCCGAGAACAATCTGCCGGTCTACGTCTTTGAGAGCAGCCAGATGGGGGACAACAGCGTGGTCTGCGTGGCACGGGATTATTACGATGCCGGTCTGGAGGCGGCGCAAAAGGCGGTGCGAGTCCTGCGCGGCGAGCGCCCGGGCGATATTCCCTTCAGCAATACGCAATCGGAAAGGCTGCTGCTGAATCACCAACTGGCGCAAAAATACCGGCTCACCCTGCCGGAATCCGTGACTGCCGAGGCAACTTCGTATACCCCCAAAAAGCCGTAGGAATGACCATGCAATTGACCCATCAAATACGAGGCCGCTACCTGCTCATTGACGTCCAGGGGCGCCTGGATGCCACCTGGGCGGACTATTTCACCGATGCCCTGATGAGCCATGTTCGCGACGGCCATCATGATCTGATTCTCGATGCCTCCGGCATGGCGTTTCTCAGCTCTGCGGGAATCCGTGCGCTGCTGAAGGTTTATAAAGAACTGATCGCAGTGCAGGGCAGCTTCCGGATTGTTGGAACAACCGCTTTTGTGAAACAGACGCTGAGCACCTCGGGGTTTGAGGTCTGGCTGGCGGAAGTGCTGCCGGATGACCTGCCCGTTGAGGCTTCGCCCGCATCGGCCCAGAGCAGCGAACATTACCTTCTCAACGCGGCCGCAACGCTCACCTTGACCCGTCATGCCGCATGGCTGCCGTGGCAGAAAAGCGATGCGAATTCAGTGCAGACTCTCACCTTTCCCACAGATACCTTCGCGCTGGGGATTGGCAGTGCGGCGGAGAGTTCCGCCATGGCCCGGGAACAATTCGGGGAATTCCTGGCGGTGGCCGGCAATGTAGTCTATCAACCGCCGGCCGAAGAGAGCCGCCCCGATTACCTCCTGGCGGAAAAATCCTATATCCCCGCCATGCAGTGCCTTCAAGCCCTGGTTTGTCGCGGCGAAATGGCGGCCTTGCTGCGTTTTGTACCGTCGGATGAGACGCCCTTCTTCCCCATCGCGGCCTTGCTGCAGATGATTCTGAAACAGAGCAGGAAAATGATGGCCGGGTTTGTCATATTGGGCGAAATCGAAGGACTGGTAGGTGCCGCGCTGATTCTATCGCCGGGACTGCTTTCTGCCGATGAATCATTCTCTTTTCCCGAAGTGAAAGAGTGGCTGAGCTTTAGCGGTGAGCGGGTTTTTGCCCATCAGCAGGTGCTGCTGACCGGGGTGGTGAAAGATCGGGACAACCATGACGACCCGCTGCTGCCGCCGCTTCCCTCGCACCCCGGGCTGGCAGCCCATATTCACGCCGCGGTTTTTCCCTATCAGCCACTACCGAATGGCAATATCGACATGGCGGCCTCGGTGCAAAAGTTTTTCAACGGTCCGCCGCCGCTGGCCGTGATGCATCTGGTAGACGACAACCGTCCTGCCGTCGGCCTGGGGCAAAGCGCTTTGATCCGCGGCGCATGCTGGTGCGCACCGGTTCAGAACCCGGAGGTGTTATCATGAGTCTGGTCGTTGGCGCTTTCACCATGGGCCTGATCCTCGCGCTGCTGTCCCTGGGCATGCTCATCAGTTTTCGAATGATACGCTTCACGGATATCACGGTCGACGGCAGCATCACCCTCGGCGCTTCCATCACCGCGTTGTTGATTGTTCAGGGCTGGCCTCCCTGGCTGGCGGCCGTGATGGCTTTTCTCGCAGGGGGGGCTGCCGGGATGATCACCGGTGTGCTCCATACCCGCTTTAAGATTCAGGAGATCCTCTCCGGAATTCTGATGATGACGGCGCTCTATTCCATTAACCTGCGCCTTATGGGACGCAGCAATATCCCTTTGCTGGATGTCAGAAGCTTTGCCAGCGGCATGGAGACTCTGCTCTCCCAGATGACCGGGACCGCCGCCAAGATCAGTATCCTCGGCTGGCTGGTGCCTCTGATGGATGTGGCGCTTTTTCTTTCTGCGGCGCTGGTGGTTGCGGTCATCGGCTTTCTGCTGCAGCGTTTTCTACTCACCCACTTCGGGACCGCGCTGCGAGCCGCGGGCAACAACGCCCAGATGGTGCGGGCGCAAGGTGTCGATCATCATCGTATGATCGTTTTCGGGCTGGCGCTTGCCAACGCTCTGGTCGCCCTTTCCGGCTCACTTCTGGCTCAATATCAAGGTTTTACCGATGTGCAGATGGGGATTGGCATGATGGTCTGGGGGCTGGCCAGCATTATCATTGGTGAGGCGCTGGTGGGACGTTCCGGTATCGGGATGACCATCACCGGAGCCATCCTGGGCACCATTCTTTTCCGCCTGCTCATAGCCATTGCCCTGCGCTGGGGACTCAATCCCAACGACTTGAAGCTGGTGACGGCGCTCTTTGTTTTTGCCGCCCTCGTGGCTCCACAATGGTTGGGATCCCTGTCCAAGAAATTCACCGGAGGGGTGCGTCATGCTGAAAATTGAAGCGCTGTCGAAAACCTTTTTCCCCAATACGCCCAATGAGGTGCGGGCGCTGCGCAAGGTGAGCCTCGAACTTGACGAAGGCACCTTTACCGCCATCATCGGCACCAACGGCTCTGGAAAGAGTACGCTGCTCAATGCCGTGGCCGGTACTTTTGAACCGGACCGGGGCCGCATCTTCCTGGACGACCGCGATATTACGGGCTGGCCGGAATTCCGCCGGGCGGCCCTCATCGGCCGCGTCTTTCAGAACCCCTTCGCCGGTTCCGCAGCCGAGATGTCCATTGCCGAGAATATCGTGTTGGCGATGCATCGCGGCCAGCGGCGCACCCTGGCAGCCGCCGTCACCTGCAAAGCCCGGCAGGCGATCGCCGACAAGGTGAGCGCCCTCAAGATGGGACTGGAAGAGCGCCTGGACAATCCCATCGGCAGCCTCTCCGGCGGCCAGCGGCAGGCGCTCACCCTGCTCATGGCCACCTGGCTGCGGCCGAAACTGCTGCTTCTCGATGAACATACCGCCGCCCTCGATCCGAAAAGCGCGGCCAAGGTCGCGGAACTCACCAAACAGATCATCGACCAGGAAAAGCTTACCGCACTGATGGTTACCCACTCCATGCAGCAGGCCGTGGACCTGCCCGACCGCATCGTCATGATGCACCGAGGGCAGATCGTCGAAGACTACCGTGCTGATATGAAACGCCGAGTCCGCATCCCCGACCTCATTGCCGCCTTTGACCGCGTTCAGAAACGGGAGCTCTTTGATGAATCAGTGGCAAACCTCCTGGCTGAGCAGTATCGCTGAGCCAGGAGATCGGTATGGCCATCGTCAAGAGACAAGGATCCATGCCTATCCGGATGTTGCTCACAGCCTCTTTCAGCCGCGCCGGTCTCCCGGATGGGTGAGGTGATAGGTGGTATGAAATCGCTTTTTTCCAGGGTTTTTGGGTAGCAGGTGTTGTGGCTTCTGTCAAGGCCAGTTTTGTGCCGATTTCGGGAGACATGAAGGCAGGAAACACCACGGTGCTGCACCGTGGTGGTCGCCTCGAAGGGGAGTTCAGTGCAAATGGGACTTCCGGCGCTCCATATTCAGCCCGGAGTGCCTGAAAGGCGATATCTCCGCCAGATCGAAGACAAGCTGCCCCGATGAAGCCGGCGAGAGGTCCCTCAAGCGCCGGAGTTTTAGTGGGTGACGTAGACAGGCTCTTCATATCCGGACTAGCCGTCGTCGAAGTCCTCAATGACAACCGGTCCATCGACAGGTGCTTGGATTTTTGCCCTACGAGGGTGGGGATGCAACTTCCATAGAGCTGAGGGCCAGGAAATACATCCGGAGTCTGACCGATGACTCAGGTGTAGGTAGCTGCCTTGGTTCAGGCAAAAGCGAAGATGAAAAAGTGCAGGATTCCATTAGCATATCTTCAACGATTCACTCGCACCCTCAAGGAGGCATGGTGTTAAGCTATCCGGCATTTTGCCATCCATCCCCAAATAGCATCATGCAAGGATTGAATCACTTTGCCACCTGATTTTGTGTTGAAGTCACTACATAAACCCCTCATAATCCCTTCGATTGTTTATTTTGGAAGTAACCGATCAGGTCTTCCCCACTAAGTCACACAGAAAGGCATAGTCAAGATTCGGGCTGCAGAGGCGGCTCTGCCCACGAGCTCCCCCCTCTAATCTGGCAACCCTGGCAGTCCCTAGCAGTCGCTCCTGAGGAGACTCAAAATGAAAGACGAAGAGAAAGACAAAGAGCAACTCATCAACGAACTGACCGAAATGCGAAGAGGGTCTGCACATCTCCAGGGTGACACTTGATGCTCTTCCCGAGCATATCGCCATTCTGGATGCAGAAGGTCGGGTCCTCACTGTTCCTAATGAGTTGCAATGTGGATACCCAGAGCCCTGTAGGAAGCCGACAAGAACAGACCCATTCTTCATGAACATGGACTGGTTAACGCCTGCATGGCCCTCGCTGCCAAGAAAGGATGCGCTCTGACCTGGCGGAAGCGGAGAGCACACCATGAGTGAGACAAATATTAAGGTCGGATTTGGGTTTGCTAAAGGGACGGATTCGTTTGCTGTAGGCCTCGAAGCAGCACGGCGGGCAGCCGCTGGCATCATGGAGTATCCCGCCTCAGTCGTCCTGGTCTTTGCTTCGGTGCGATATGACCTGGAGAAAGTCCTTGAGGGTATTCAGTATACCACACGTGGCGCACCGATATTGGGAACAACCACGGCTGGCGAGGTCTGCAATGGCGCCCAAAAGGAGAGCGTTGTCGTCCTGGTGCTCGCATCCCCTTTTCTGAAGGTGGCGGTCGGGGTTGGTGAGAAGGTTTCCTTGAACTGGGAAGAGGCCGTCATGCAGGCGGTAAACACAGGTGAGTTGATGCCTTACTTCGCCTCCGATATCGCAGCCGTTCAGAATAGACTGACTCTTGAGGGGAAGCAGGCTTTTGGCTTGCTCTTTTCGCCCGGGAACACCCGTTGTTGTGATTCCCGCAGCTTCGAGATCCTGGAGAAGCTCAAACAATTATCTGAAAACCGCCTCCCCATCTTCGGTGGCTCCTCGGCTGACGATTGGCACATGGAAACCAACTTTGTACTGCATGATGGAAGGGCCTATCCTGACGGCTTGCTGCTAGCCGTTTTTGAGACGAGTTTACAATTTGGCATGGCTTTCTATCATGGTTTTGTGCCTGGGCCCGACCGAGCTGCCATCACCAAGGCGGAAGGTCATGAAGTGCTGGAGTTGAATGGTCAGCCTGCTGCCGAGGTTTTTGGGAGATTTTTGGGAAAACCAGTCAAAGCACTGGAAGGCAAACACCTGACGTTAACGAGCGCTCGACCCATCGGTGTTCCCGACCCTTATGGGCAATACAGCATCAAGGTGGCAAGCTATCTTACCTCCGGCAATGGAATACGCCTGAGTCAGCCCGTTTCCCAGGGGTCGACCTTGATCCTTATGCAGTCTGAGCCGGAAAATCTCGTATCCGCCGGGAAAGAGGCTTTCTGCAAATCGTTGCTCCGCGGCAGTGTTGAGAATCCTGCTGCCGCAATCGTCTTCTCCTGTGCCGTACGGCAGAAATTACTGGGAGAGAGGATTGACGAAGAGATCTCAAACATTATGCAGATGGCGCCTGGTGTGCCCGTGACAGGCTTTTATAGCTTTGGGGAACAAGGACTGGCAGATGACGGGGTCAATCGGCACAATAATGGTGTGATCACCACCCTGGTAATCGGTAGCGACCTTTCTTATGCTGCCAGAGTCGCCTCGGAAAACAATGTGCTGCGCCACCAGTTGGAGCAAACTGTCTCGAACCTGAACAACCAGGAGGAAATAGTATGGAAAGCTGAGAAAAAATACCGTGCCATCTTTGAAAACGCGAGGGAGGGTATCTATCAGAGTACGCCCGAGGGGCGCTATCTCAGCGCGAACCCGGCCATGGCAAGAATCTATGGGTATGCGTCGCCCGAAGAGATGATCCAGGCCGTTGAATCGATTGGCCGCGAGATCTTTGTGATCCCCGAAAAGTGGGAGGAATTGAGACAGCTCCTTGCCACGCATAGCGAAACAGGTGACTTTGAGGTTGAACAAAGGCGGAAAGATGGCAGCCCTTTCTGGGCGTCCCTGAGGATTCATGCTGTGTATGGCGAAGACGGGAGAGTCCTGTACTGGGAGGGACGGTGTATAGAGATAACCAAGCGAAAGCAGGCTGAAGACGAGTTGCGCCGGACCAGTGCTCTCTTGGACATGATTGTCGACAGTATCCCTAATATGATTTTCCTTAAGGATGCCAGAGAACTTCGGTTCGTGCGGTTTAACCAAGCAGGAGAAGATTTACTAGGTTATTCCAGGGAAGACTTGCTAGGAAAGAGCGACTACGACTTCTTCACTAGGGAACAGGCCGATTTCTTCACAGAAAAGGATAGGGAAGCACTATGTGGTAGAAGAGTTGTGGATATACCTGAAGAACCCCTGCTGACTGCTGACAAGGGAACGCGTATCCTGCACACTATGAAAGTTCCCCTTTTCGATGCCAACGGAGAACCGGAATATCTGTTGGGCATCTCCGAAGACATCACCGAGCGCAAGCGGGCGGAAATGGAGCTGCTACGTGAGAAACTCTTCACCGAGAAACTATTGGAAAGCTTGCCGGGGATCTTCTTCCTCTACGATTCGACTTGCCATTTAAAGCGCTGGAACAAGGCCCACGAGACCGCTACCGGCTTTAGCGCCGATGAGCTTCGCGATTGGTACATCCCGGACTGGCACGAAACCCCGGAAGATGCGGCAGTAGGTATGGCTCTCGTCAAATCGGTACTCGAGACCGGTGTCGGCGGGGCGTTTGAGACCACCCTGGTTAACAAGGAAGGGCGCTTTGTGCCCTATCTCATCAGTATTACCCGGCTGCTGGTGCCTGACGGCCCGGCAATGATGATGGGAGTCGGGATCGACATCACCGAGCGCAAGCAGGCAGAAGAATTGTATAGGACCTTAACGGATAGCTTACAGTCAGGTGTTTTCATAGTCCAGGACAAGAAGCTTCAATTTGTGAATCCCCACATTCCAGCGTACTCTGGATATTCAGAAAACGAATTAATAGGAAGAGATACTTTTAATTTCGTCCACCCTGAGGATCATGCTCTATTACGATTAAATGCCATAGACATGTTAAAGGGGAAAAGAACTAACCCCTATGAATATCGTATCATCGATCGTAAGGGTAACATCAAGTGGCTCATGGAGACAGTGAGATCAATTACATATAAAGGGAAATTGGCAGTTTTAGGAAACACCATGGATGTCACGGAGCGTTATCAGATGGAGAGTCTTTTCCGCCAGACCCAGAAGATGGAGGCTGTTGGTACGCTTGCCGGTGGGATTGCTCACGATTTCAACAACATCCTCGCGGCCATCATAGGCTACACAGAGTTAGTAAAAGGAAAGCTGCAGCAGCGAGAACTGCACCACTACCTCGAACAGGTTCTGAGAGCCAGCGAGCGCGCAAAAAACTTAGTCACTCAGATTCTCGCCTTCAGCCGTAAAGCGGATAAGGAAATCAAGCCGGTTGATATCAGTTCGCTAACCACGGAAGCGCTCAGACTGCTTCGGGCGACCATCCCTTCGACCATCGAGATTCGCCAGGAAATCACCCAGGAAGTGTGTGAGGTCCTCGCCGACCCGATACAGCTTCACCAAGTCATTATGAACCTATGCACCAATGCGGCTCACGCCATGCGTGAGAGAGGCGGTGTACTTGAGGTAAGCCTCAGTAAGGCAGAGATTACGCCGGAGATGTTGCCGCTTTATCCCGATTTGAATCCCGGGCCATACGTGAAGCTCAGGGTGAATGATACCGGCACCGGCATAAGGCCGGACGTTATGGGCAAGATCTTTGACCCCTTCTTTACGACCAAGAAGAGGGGGGAAGGGACCGGACTGGGACTTTCGGTGGTCTATGGAATTGTGA
>CAZDKX010000024.1:0-28140 GCA_964505935.1 uncultured Syntrophobacteraceae bacterium | reverse complement strand
AAGAAGCATGCGAAGGCCGCAAAGATCACGAAATGACCTCTTCGTGCGCCTTCGTGTGCCTTCGTGTCACTCCGTGGATAAAAACCAATCATCGCCTTTTCCGATGGCAGGCAATTGACTACAATGCTCCCCGTGGTGCCGACCATCAGCCTTGATCCCTATTTGTCAGCCACCGCTGCCGCTTCCTGGGTATGACCATGAACCGACCGGATGAGTTGGACCTGAACCACTTCCGTTTTCGCGGGCTTCATCCCAATGTATTACTGGGCACCGCCAGCGACCGCTACGCCGGCTGGATGGGCCAAGTCTATTCTGAAGAACGCTATCGGGGACGGATCCTCAGCCGCTCCCACAAGGTCGGAGGGAAGTCTTTTCGGGAGGAGGTGCTCCCGGTTGACAGCGTGAAAGAATACTTCGAGCACTTCCGTGTGGTCGAAATCGACTACACCTTCTACCAAATGCTGCTCGACGCCGGCGGCGCGCCCACCCAGGCCTGGCATGTCTTGAATGGCTACCGCCAGTATCTCTCGTCTGGCGATGCGGTCCTTCTCAAGGTGCCCCAGGTCATTTTCGCCCAAAAGATCCGTCAGGGCGGCGGATATGCCGCCAACGAGCAATACCTCAATCCGGGGCTTTTCACCCGTCATTTTTACCAGCCGGCCACTGAATTACTGGGGTCCCACCTGACAGGTTTCATTTTCGAACAGGAATACCGGCGCAAGGCGGAACGCGTGCCTGCTTCACAATTGGCCTCGGGAATGACGCGCTTTTTTGAAGCGGTCCCTCCTGATGCCCGCTATCACATGGAACTGCGCACGGAATCTTACCTCGACCAGCCCATGGTCAGGCTCCTGGAGACCTTCGGCATTGGGCAGGTACTCTCCCACTGGACCTGGCTGCCTTCCCTGGCGAGACAGTATGATCGAGTCGGACGCCGCTTTCTGAATGCGGGACGGCAGAGCATCATTCGCCTCATGACACCTCGCGGCCTCCGTTACGAAGATGCCTATGCCCGGGCGTTTCCTTTCGACAACCTGGTTGAGGGCATGATGCAGCCGAGCATGGTGGACGAAACGGCAACCCTGATGGTGGAGGGGGTCAAACAGGAGGTGCGGATGAACGTCATCATCAACAATCGGGCCGGAGGCAACGCCCCCCGCATGGCGCAGCTCATTGCCCAACGCTTCCTTCAAGCAATGAACTCCGGAGGTCCTGGGAGGGGGCAAGAGGGAGACGGGGGGAAAGGGCGATGCTGTTGAATCATGCCCGTTTGGGATAGAAGTCCGCCTGCCCCTTCACCGCCCCTGCCGGTAGCCAAATTCAGAACGGGCACGCGGGTCCTTGCGCCAGTTCTTTTGCACCCTCACGAACAACCCCAGGTAGACATGACAGCCCAGCAGTGCTTCGATATCGCCCCGGGCCTGTTTGCCGATCTCTTTCAGCATCTGGCCTTTCTTGCCGATGATGATGCCTTTTTGGGAATCGCGTTCCACATGGATGGTGGCCTCAATGTCGATGCGGCTTTGCTCGGGTCTTTCCCTGAAGGTTTCCACGGTAACCGCCACTGCGTACGGCACTTCCTCCCGCAGCAGATGGAAGACCTTTTCCCGCACCAGTTCCGCCACCAGGAAACGTTCCGGCTGATCGGTAAGATGGTCTTCCGGAAAGTAGCGGGGGCCTTCGGGCAGCAGGGTTTTGAGTTGGGCCAGCAGATCGTCAACCCCCTCGCCGGTGAGCGCGCATATGGGGATGATCGCATGCCAGGGCATGATCTGACGGTAATGGTCGATCAACGGCAGCAGCTCTCCTTTGTTGCGCACCAGGTCGATCTTGTTGATGACCAGGACCACCGGTGCCCCCACCTGTTGGAGACAGTCCACCACGAGCTCGGTGGCTTCCCGGTAAGCTTTGAGCGCGTCCACGAGGAAACAGATGACATCGACCTCGGTCAGCGTTGCCAGAGCAGCATCCACCATGATCTGGTTGAATTCGTCCTGCGCTTTCATGATCCCCGGAGTGTCGACAAACACCATCTGCAGGTCCGGTTCATTGAGAATGCCGAGCAAACGATTGCGGGTGGTCTGGGGCCGAGGGGCGGTGATCGATAGCTTTTCTTTGAGGAACTGATTGAGCAAGGTTGATTTGCCGACGTTGGGGGGGCCGACGAGGGCGACGTAGCCTGATCGCATGGCTTTGCTTTCTTTCAGTTCAAGAGACAGTCAAACTCTGCCGGCGGCTGATCCGCCCTGCCCTTCACCTTAGCTTCGGCAAGATGCCACTTTTCCAGCCAGTATCGGATGTTGGAATGGGCAGGCCCAATCACTTCGCTCAGGGACCGGTCGGCAATGCAGAGGGTCATCGCTTTCCCCGCAATCTGGCCATCATGGCTCTCCAAATACCGGTCTACCCGCATTTTCCACCACTCGACTCGAACCAGATAGCCGAAGGCCGGGTGATAGGGACCGGCAACCACTGTCCCCGCCTTTTGCAGCTCGGGATCAGGATGAAGACCCAGACGCGCGACGGGAATCCGGGCTTGATGAAAGATTTCGTATGCCGGCACGCACCAGGAAACGGCTTCAGCAAGAGAGAGGGGAACATAAGACCCGCTTCGGTACCATTCGGCAAGCTCGGTTCCCGTCACCACCAGAGTGGGATAGATCCTCACAAAATCAGGCTTCAAGGCCAAGGCTCGAGCAACGGTTTCGGCGAACCGGGCGGAGGAATCCCCCGGCAAGCCGAGCATCAATTGCAGACCCAACCGCCACCCCTGCTTTCGAATCAGTTCGACGGCACACTTCACCCTTTCGCTCGAATAGCCTCGCCGGCTGATCTCCAGCACCTCATCAACCAGGCTCTGCACACCCAACTCGATGGTCTCAACAGGGTATGGCCACAGCCGCGCACAGATCTCCTTGGAAATGCCGTCAGGGCGGGTGGAAAAGCGCAGACCGCTGAAGACCCCTGCGCGAACCCAGGGTTCCGCGACATCCAGAATTTCTCCGATAACGGCAGGGGGGAGCGCTGTAAACGTCCCTCCGTAGAAGGCCAGTTCGCCGGGCCGGCATTGCTTCCGGGCGTCCTCCAGCAGGCGGCTGAACTGGGCCTGAAACCGGGGAACCACCCCGGCATCGGCATCAGTCGCGGGGGCGCGGCAGGTCACGGTGCGCTGGTTACAGTACACGCACTGAAACGGGCAGCCGGCGTGGGCCAGGAACACCGGATAGATCCGCTTGCGATGTGACATCTTGACCCACACTCCCCCTGTGAACTTCCAGCCTCCTGAGCACACCGGTGTCGAGCCACTCAGTACACCGACTCAGACCATCGTGCCCTCACGGCGAAAACCCGGGCTCCACCTGATGAAACCGTGCTCAAGAATTCTACTTGATGTACTTTCCACCATATCATATGGTACAGGGCTATCGGTAAGGCATTTTTTCATACAGACAGGAGGAAATCACGGTATGGTTGATCTGAAGGGAAACCGTTTTGCGCCGCTTCTGAAAAGCAAAATGTCGGCGGAGAGTTACGAGAAGTTGACGGCGCTCGAGAACGAAAGGCTTTTTGATTTCGTTGGCGAATATGTGGAATTGTGTCAACCTGCGTCGGTTTATATGTGCGATGACAGCGATGAAGACTCGGCCTACATTCGCCGCAGGGCCGTCGAACTGGGGGAGGAAGCCCCCCTGGCTCGGCCCGGTCATACCATTCACTACGACGGATACGATGATCAGGGGAGAGCGCCGGGTGCCACCAAGAACCTGGTTTCCCAGGCTGACCTGCCCCTCATGAAACATCTCCAGGCGAAGGATCGTGACGCTGGTCTGGCGGAAGTGCGGGAGATCCTGAAGGGCATCATGCAGGGCAAGGAAGCTGTCGTCAAGCTCAGCTGCGAAGGGCCGACGCTCAGCCCTTTCTCCATTGCCTGTGCCCAGATCAGCGATTCTTTCTACGTCTGTCATTCCGAAGAGCTGCTCTACCGCAGAGGCTACGAACACTTCCTCAAGATGGCGGAGAAGGACAAATTCTTCCGTTTTGTCCACAGCGCCGGCCGCCTCGATGAACGGGGCTGTTCCGTCGATCTCGATAAAAGAAGGATCTATCAGGACCTTGAGGAGATGATCGTCCTCTCGACCAACAACCAGTATGCCGGCAACAGTGTCGGTTTAAAGAAACATGCCATGCGCCTGGCCATCAGGCTGTCCGGTAAGGAAGGCTGGCTCTGTGAACACATGTTCGTCATGGGGGTTCAGCATGAAAAGAAGGCTCGCGTCACCTACTTTTGCGGAGCGTTCCCGTCAGCCTGCGGCAAAACCGCGACCGCCATGCTTCCCGGTGAAAAGATCGTCGGCGATGATATCGCCTATTTCCGCAATATCAATGGCGAATTCCGCGCAGTCAACGTCGAGAACGGGATCTTCGGCATTATCAAAGACGTCAACGCCGAAGACGATCCGGTGATTTTCAAAACCCTGCAGACCTCGGGCCTCGAAATCATTTTTTCCAATGTCCTGACCGGCCCTGACAATTTGCCTTACTGGCTGGGAATGGGTGTTCCCGTCCCGAACAGGGGCAAGAATCACTCCGGGGAGTGGGCCGAAGGCAAACGCGACACCGACGGCGGACTGATCCCCTACGCCCACAGCAACGCCCGCTACACCCTGCGCCTGGGCTATCTCGAAAACATCGACCCGGTTTTCAACGACAAGAACGGGGTGCTCGTCGAGGGCATTGTCTACGGTGGCCGGGACAGCCATACCTCGACCCCCATCGAAGAATCGCCGGACTGGGAGAGGGGCATCATCCTGAAGGCCTGCACCCTCGAATCGGAAACCACGTCCGCCACCATCGGCCAGGAAGGACTGCTCGCCCCCCAGCCCATGGCCAATCTGGACTTCATCAGCTACCCCATTGGCCAGTACTTCATGAACAACATCCGCTTCGTCAAGGGGCTCAAGAAGGTCCCCCCCATCTTTACCGTCAATTACTTTCTCAAGGATGACAACGGCAACTTCCTGACCAGCAAGCTGGCCAAGAAAGTCTGGCTGCACTGGGCGGAACTCCGGGTCCACGGGGAAGTGGGGGCCCACCGGACCCCCCTGGGCTTCATCCCCCACTTCGACGATCTGAAACCCATGTTCCGGGAATACCTGGATGAAGATTTCTCGAGGGAGCTTTACCTGGAACTGTTCAAGTTCCGGATCGACCCCTGGATCGCCAAACTGACAAGGGCCATCGCTTTCTACGAAAAGACCGCGCCGGATTGCCCGGAGAGCTTTTCTGCGCTCTGGAAGAGCACCATCGAAACCTTGCAACGTGCCAGGACCGAGTACGGCCCGTTCATTGAACCCGGCACTTACCGGGAGCCTTGAATCTGAAAACCTGAAACTGAAAATTGGAGGGGGCAAGGGAAACACCTCGGCGGGTCCACACAGCAGAACCCTCCTTTCCCTGCCCCTGTCCCGTTTTCCCCAAAGCTCACCTTTTCCAGCGCTTCGTGCCCCCGGCTCTCCCCTACCCCGCACCTACTCCCCACTGAGCGCCGCCAGGGCCTCCCGGGCGGCCTCCTGCTGGGCCTCCTTCTTGCTCTTGCCGGAACCCCGCGCCAGGACCCGCCCTTCAAGCACCACGCTCACTTCAAAGGTCTTGTCATGATCAGGCCCTGCCTCAACCTCCAGGACATAGGCGGGCGCCAGTCGGTAGCGCGCCTGGGTGAGCTCCTGGAGCTGCGTCTTGTAATCCTTGTCCCATATTTTCAGAGGGTCTTCGTCCCTTTCAGCATCCAGATAAGCTTGAAAGAGGCGCTCCACCAGATGGATGGTAGCCTCCAGTCCACCATCCAGATAAATCGCCGCCAGCACTGCTTCCAGCGTGTCGGCCAGCAGTGACGGTTTCTGCCGCCCGCCCGTGAGTTCTTCTCCTTTCCCGAGGCGCAGAAAATCCCCGAGATGCAAGCTCAAAGCGAGTTTTGCCAATTCCCGCTCATTGACGATGGACGAGCGCAAGCGGGAAAGCTCCCCCTCCTTGAGATTTGGGAAGCGTTCGAGGAGGAGGTGACTGACGGCGAGGCCGAGCACCGCATCACCCAGGAACTCGAGGGTTTCGTTGTCGGCCTCCTGAACTTGCGGGTTTTCATGGGCAAATGAGCGATGAATCAGCGCCTGATAGAGCCTGCGCGGGTCCTCAAAAGAATACCCGAGGACACGTTCCAGATCGTCCAGATCGCTTGCTTCACGCATCTCTTTTTGCTACCCTGACTGCTCAGGCCCCTGGTTCAAACGCCGGTTTATGCTCGACTATTGATTCTTCCGCGATCCTTTCCCGATGTCAAGCTGGAAACCGGTGCCGCAGCCTGCTGGCCAGGCACCTCCAGCGCGTCGCATCCGCTGCTCGCTACCAGTGATCAACTGTCTGACGGATCTCACGGGGGGAGTCGAGCGCCGAGGACGTTCAGGGGCTTCGAGGAGAACTTCATGCTCATGTGGGTGGACACCGCCGACTACCACGCCCGGCATTTCCTGCTGCTCGATCGGGATGGCATCATCAACGAGGATCGCCCGGACTACATCAAGCACCGCGGTGAGTTCCGCTTCTGTGAGGACTCTCTGAAGGCCCTGCGATGGCTGCATCAATACCGGATCGGCACCATCGTGATCAGCAATCAGTCCGGGTTGAACCGGGGCTTCATCTCCTGGGAAGACTTCTGGGACATCCACGCCTGTCTGATCGACGGAGTGAGGGAGGCGGGGGGCGCCGTTTTAGGGGCGTGCTATTGCCCGCATCGCCCCGATGAAGGATGTACTTGCAGGAAACCCCTGCCGGGTATGCTCCAGGCTGCTTCAGAGCGATTCCGGATTCCCCTCGCCGCAACCCATTTCATCGGGGATAAAGAGACCGATTTGCTGGCGGCAAGGCGGGCGGGCTGCCGTGCAGTGTTGCTGGATCGGGTTGGCGAGCTGGCCGCAAGCCTCAGGCAGGAGTCGGCCTGGGCGCAACTCCAGGCTTTTGGCAGCCTCACCGAGGCGGTTCTGACCCTTGCTGAGGGGTGGAGAACCTAGCGACGGGCCTTGAGGATAAGCGGCAACTCCCGCTCGCCCCTGGATCTTCTCGTTCCGTGAGGTCCTTTTTGCCAACCACGAAGCCATGGCTTGCCCATGGCGAAAGGGATCGCGCATGTTTTTCCCACCGTTTCTCCTGTTGTTCTTTTTTGGCTTTCTCTTTCTGCTCTTCTTCGTTTTCGCGCTGGTTCAGTTCGGCCTTTTCGCATGGGCCTTCAGCCGCCTGGGGATCTCTCCGGAGTACCTCTTTTCCTTCCTGTTTCTTTGCATCGCCGGGAGCCTGGTCAACATTCCCCTTCGCAGGATACGCCTGCAAAGCGAAGCCGAGGAGTTGAGGACCATCGATTTCTATGGCATGCGCTTTCGCCCGCCGCCCTGGCCAAATCGGCGGGAGATGGTGCTGGCCGTGAATGTGGGCGGGGCGATCCTCCCCTCGTGTCTGTCCCTTTACCTCCTGAGCCACGCCGAAAACCCCATCCGGATGCTCGCGGCCTTGGCCGTCGTCACGTACGTGGTCTACCGGATGGCCCGGCCGTTGCCGGGAGTGGGTATCGCCACCCCGGTGTTCGTTCCCCCGCTGGTGGCAGCCCTGGCGGCGATGCTCATCAGCTCTCAGTGGGCCGCCCCCACCGCCTATGTGGCGGGTACTTTGGGCACGCTCATCGGCGCCGATGTGCTCCATCTGGGCGATTTGAAGCACCTCAACGCTCCTGTGGCCTCCATCGGCGGAGCGGGGACCTTTGACGGCATTTTTCTGACCGGCATCCTGGCAGTCTTGCTGGCTTGAGAAAGCCCTGAGCAAAGGGACGTCGGCCCCACTTGGAACGATGGGGAACCAGCGGGGGATGCACACGCTAACGCAGCACCCAGAGCTCAGTACTGTTTTTGTTAACTATTTTAGGGTTTGAATCCTTCATTTTCAAAAAAGTCCTGAGGTGCAGGTTGGGTTGAGTGGCAACGAAACCCAACAAATGCGGAAGTGTAGGTTGGGTTGAGTGGTAACGAAACCCAACAAATGCGGCATGAGCCAAAAGCAAATTTTCCATCTTAACAAGTCTAGTGAGGGAAGGATTGGAGACGACCATGGCAAGCTCAGTTTATTTCATCGATTTGAGGACAGGCCACAATCGGAGCCTGCTGGACAAGATTCGGACGCTGGTCGAAACCGCCGGTCTGAAAAAAACCATCAAACGGCGCGGCCTGACCGCCGTCAAGCTGCACTTCGGCGAGCGCGGCAATACCGCCTTCATCCGCCCGCTGTTGCTCAGGCCGATCCTCGACGCGGTCAAGGCGGCAGGCGGAAAGCCCTTCGTGACCGACGCCAGCACTCTCTATGTGGGCACCCGCGGCAACGCGGTGGACCACTTGCAGACGGCCCTGCTGAACGGTTTTTCCTACTCGGCACTCGATGCCCCCCTCATCATAGCCGACGGCATCGACGGCTGCGACGAAATCGCCGTCCCGATCGGGCTCAAGCACTTTCAAGAGACCTATATCGCGTCGGCGATGGTCCGAGCAGAGGCCCTGGTTTCCGTTGCGCATTTCAAGCTGCATGAAATGTCCGGCTTTGGGGGCACCATCAAGAACCTCGGCATGGGGGCCGCTTCCCGCCGCGGCAAGATGGCCCAGCATTCCGAGGTCCAGCCTCAAATCGACCCCAAGAAGTGCATCGGCTGCGGCACGTGCGCCGAGCATTGTGCCCATGGGGCCATCAGCATGGTGGCACGGCCGTCTGAATCACCACGCCCCTCCAGTAAAGTCACCAAACTGGCACGCATCGACCAGCAGCGGTGCGTGGGATGTGCCGGCTGCGTCCACGCCTGTCCCGAAGGAGCCATGGGCATCAACTTTGAAATCGATCTTCTCAAATTCATGGAAAGCATGGTGGAATATACCGTGGGCGTCCTCAAGGGGAAAGAAAAGCGGTCGCTCTTCGTCAACTTCCTCACCCAGATCTCGCCCGCCTGCGACTGCTACCCCTTTGCCGACGCCCCCATCGTTCCGGACATCGGCATCATGGCCTCGCGGGACCCGGTGGCGATCGATCAGGCCTCGGCGGACCTGCTCCAAGCCCAGCCGGTACTGGGATCATCGTGCCTGGCGGGCACCGCCGAAGCCGAGCGCGACAAGATCAGGGCGGTCTACCCCAAAATCGACTGGCAGCACCAGCTCCAATACGCCGAACAGGTCGGTCTCGGCCACCGGGCCTACGAACTGATAAAACTCTGACAATTGATTTCGTGCGCTTTGGCGCGACGGCTGGTTCTCTGTTCTCGGACAACCCTCAAGAACGGCTTGCCAAGAAGGACTTGATCGAGTACATTGCCGGTGGAAGCGCCAAGCTCACTGGTGGGGCTCCCGGACTTCAAATCCGGTGCAGGGTAGTGAAGGCTGTCCTGGGTGGGTTCGATTCCCATGCGCTTCCGTATTTTCACCAAGGTCTCCCCGAAAACATCTCGAGAGCAAATATATCCCTGCCATTGGATTTCGGATAAGCAGTCCATGCATTACTTTCTCAGCCCAACACGAAGTCCACAGCTCGAACAGCATGGATCGAAGTAGTATCGAGAAGCGGAACCGGACAATCACCTTCCTTGATCAGCATCGGGATCTCCGTACAGCCCAAAATGATGCCCTCGGCTCCATCGGTGACCAGCTTTTCAATGATCCTCGCGAACCGATCCTTCGATGATTCGCTGAGGACTCCTTTGCACAATTCATTGAAGATCACGTCATTGATTATCCCTCTTTCTTCATCGGGCGGAATAAGGACGGATAGCCCGAATTTCTCAGTCAGCCGATCCCTGTAGAAATCCCCTTCCATCGTGTAGCGAGTGCCTAGAAGAGCAACCTTCCTCAGTCCCTTTCCGGCAATCGCTTCTCCCGTGGCGTCGGCAATGTGAACGAAGGGAACCGTGATGGCCCGTTCGATCCATCCGGCAACCTTGTGGACGGTGTTGGTGCAAAGAAGGATGACATCAGCGCCGCCACTCTCAAGGGTCTTGGCAATTGTCGCCATGTGTTGGCCGATTTCCTCCCATTTCCCCTCACGCATTAAGGGTTCGAGTTCGCCAAAATCAACGGAGTACATGAGGATCTTGGCCGAGTGGAGTCCTCCATGCCTTCTGGCCACTTCTTGATTGATGATCCGGTAATAATCCACGGTGGATTCCCAACTCATGCCGCCGATCAACCCGATGGTCTTCATGGTGTGATTGAGTCCTTTTCAGAGATCATTCCTGATCAGTAAATGCAAGCCCGTTTCCAGCCTCCAGCCCCTGCTCCTGGTTACGGTGGCCGACTGCTTTTCATTGTTTTGATTGACTTTTGGGAAGTCGAACCGCTTGCCTGTTGCCACTTTTGAAGATTTTGGCCGTGTTCATCATTCGCCTCCCCTACAGTGCATATATTGTATATATACTACCTCTAACCGAGTGGGCAATTGATCCGAAAATGTCTGTAAATATTGCCTGGTGATGGTTTGTGGGGGCTCAGGGAGGCTGCGCCTGCCTCGCGTAACGTTCATCGCAAGGAAGGTCATGCTTTGCCTTGACAACACTTCATCGTCAGAATACCTTGAATGCACCCTTTCAGCCCTTCGGCATTACGCTATTTCCGCAAGGTGAGGCATGCCTGAAAGGATACTGACCGAATCACGAAGAGTCCTGCCGTGGGCAGCGTTTCTGCTATTCTGCTTCCATCCGATGCTTTTTCGAGGTCGTGGCAGCAGGTATGGTGTCAGTAACCTTGGCTGGTTTGGTCATCGTCGCCCATAACGAATGAGAGAGTTCC
The DNA here is from genome assembly GCA_964505935.1 of uncultured Syntrophobacteraceae bacterium. Taxonomy (GTDB): domain Bacteria; phylum Desulfobacterota; class Syntrophobacteria; order Syntrophobacterales; family Syntrophobacteraceae; genus JADGQM01. The sequence goes on along the minus strand of CAZDKX010000024.1, from coordinate 17,287 downwards.
GCTACCCCGGACACACCATTGAGCCGTAAGGTTCACAATCCAGGCTTCTCCGTGCTCATCAGGCTTTGGGGCTCCAATAGGGCCATCGGTATCTCCGGAGACTCGAAATGAAGGATGAAGACAAAGCCAGGAAACAGCTTATCGATGAATTGGCGGCGTTGCGCCGACGGGTTGCCGGGTTGGAAAATGACCTGGCGGACCGCAGGGCTGTGGAGGAGTCGTTGCGGGAGACCAGTGAAACCCTCCAGGCGATCATTGTCGCCTCCCCCGTGGCAATCATCGCCGTGGATCGTGATGGAAAAGTAATCACGTGGAGCCCCGCCGCCGAACGCATATTCGGCTGGAGCGAACCGGACGTGATCGGCCGGTTCAATCCTGTTGTACCTGAACCCAAATTGGATGAATTCCGGACCGATTTCAGACGCGTATTGGGCGGAGAGGAATATTCAAGGGAGCTGCGTCGTCAGAAGCAAGACGGCTCTTTGATTGACGTCAGCATCTCGACAGCACCGCTGCGCAATGCCGAAGGAGAGATCACGGGTGCCGTCGCGATCATGGATGACATCACCGAGCGCAGGCGGATGCAGGCGGTGTTGCGGGACAGTGAGGCGAGATACCGTCGGATCGTCGATACCGCCAATGAAGGCATCTGGTCGGTGGATGGCGATTTCATAACGACTTTTGTTAACAGACGTATGGCCAGGATGCTTGGCTACGATGAGGCCGAGATGATCGGGCAACCCGTCCGCTGGTTCATGTTTCAAGAAGACCTGGATCACCTCCATCAAAAGATGGGCGAGAGGCGGACGGGCATCAGCGACCGTTACGAACGACGCTATCGGCACAAAGACGGCAGAGCGGTGTGGGTTATTCTCTCCGTCACGCCGCTGTTCGATGACAAGAATGGCACTTTCGAGGGCTCGTTCGCCATGGCAACCGACATCACCGAGCGCAAACAGGCGGAAGTGGCATTGAGACAATCGCAACGTCAACTTGCTAATATTATCGATTTTTTGCCTGATGCCACTTTCGTCATCGACAAGCAAGGCAGAGTCATTTCATGGAATCGCGCCATTGAAGATATGACGGGAATCAGCAGTGCAGAAATGGTCGGCAAGGATAATTTTGAATATGCCCTGCCGTTTTATGGCCAACGCATCCCTGTCCTCGCTGATCTGGTAAGAGATCCTCAAACCGTTATAGAAAAACGATATTCATCCTTCCAGATGGAAAGAGATATCCTGAAGGGGGAACTGGTCGTCCCTTGCCTCAAGGGAAAAGAACGGATCCTCTCCAGCAGGGCAGCCCCCATCTATGACAATCAGGGGGAGATTGTCGGCGTCATTGAGTCCGTCAGAGATATAACGGAACAAAAACTGATGGAAGAGGCCCTGCTGTTCGAACATCAGAAACTGGCAGCCATTCTGGATGGCAGCCCCATCAGTTCCTTTGTCATTGACCGTGAGCATCGTGTCACCGCGTGGAACAAGGTCAACGAATTTTTCACCGGCATCCCCAAGGAAGAAGTCCTGTGGAAGCCTCTCGATCTAAGCCCCCTGTTCAAAGACAAGACACCGCCCAGCCTGGCCGTCCTGGTTCTTGAGCTCTCCGACGAGGAAATCATAAGACGTTACGCCCACCAAGGGCTATGGAGGAGTAAGATCCATCCGGAGGCTTTTGAAAGCACAGGCTCCATCTGGATCAAGGGGAAAGAACACATCATGGCCATCCAGGCCACTCGGCTGCGGGATGCTGCCGGGAATGTTGTCGGTGCGATCCAGTGTGCAGAGGATATTACTGAACAGAAACGAGCCGAGGAAGCGCTTCAGGAGAGCGAGGAGCTCTATCGAACGGCCCTGGAGAGCTCCTATGACGGCGTTGCCATGATCCAGGACGGCCGGTACATCTATTTCAACCAGAAACTCCTGGATACGTTGGGCTGGAAAAGGGAACAGATGATAGGCAAGCCCATCGGTCTCAGGATGCATCCTGATGACCGGGCAACGGTTCTGGGTTATTACGACAACTATCTGAAGGGTCTGCCGATACCGGATCATTTCGAGGTCAGGGTAGTCAGGCCCGACGGCGCCATCGTCTATGCGGACGTTTCAGCGGTTGAAGTCACCTACCAAGGGAAAGAAACCCTTCTGGCCTACTTTCGTAACATCACCGACCGCAAGCACATGGAGGATGCCCTGCGGCAGAGCGAGCAAAAATATCGTGATGTCTTCAACGCCACGAGTGACGCGCTTTTTGTTCACGATGAAAAAGGGAATATTCTGGATGTCAACGAGCGAATGTGCGCCATGTTCCAGTGTGACCGTCACAAAGCCCTCACCATATCGTTGAACGATATCAGTCTTGGAGTGTCGCCGTATTCCGAAACGGAAGGGCTGCAGAAGGTGCGACAGGCCATTGAAGAAGGACCTCAGGTCTTCGAGTGGCAGACCCGACGCATCAGCGGAGAGGTATTCTGGTCCGAGGTCGCTCTCCGGGCTTACGGGACCGGAGGCGAAACGCGGGTGGTCGCTTCGGTTCGTGACATCAATGAGCGCAAGCGGGCGGAGGAAGAGCGCCTCCAGTTGGAACAGCGACTTCGCCAGGCAGAAAAAGCCGAGAGCCTGAGTCGCATGGCTGGCGCCATTGCCCATCATTTTAACAGCCTGCTCGGCGCTGCAATGGGACGCCTGGAGTTGGCTCTCCGCGATCTGCCTCCCGCCCCGAAACCTCGCAACCACCTGACTGAAGCCATGAAGGCTTCGCAGCAGGCGGCTGACATAAGCCGTCTGATGCTGACTTACCTGGGGCACACCGTCGCCAAAAAAGGACCCTGCAATCTTGTCCAGGCAGTGAGAGAGACCCTGCTCGGGTTGACCCCATCGTTGCCTCAAGGGGTGAAAGTGAAAACGGAGCTCCCTCCCGAGGCAGTTGCGATCGAGGGAGATAAGGTTCACGTCGAACAGGCCCTGACCAACTTGATCCTTAACGCGGCAGAAGCTATCGGGGATGATGAGGGAGAGATCACGTTAGCCGTTGCGATGGTAGCGGCTGATAAGCTTCGTGAGTTTCACCTTCTCCCTTCGGGCTGGGAGGCCACGGAAGATGGCTATGCTGCCATTTCGATTGCCGATACGGGCTCCGGGCTTGATCCTGACACGATGGCGAGGATCTTCGACCCGTTTTTTTCGACCAAGTTCACTGGCCGAGGCCTGGGGTTGGCCGTTGTCCTGGGTATTGTGCGGGCCCATGGAGGGGCGCTTGCCGTAGAGAGCCAGCCCGGCGTCGGTTCCGTTTTCCGCGTATTCCTGCCACTCCTGCCTCGACAAACCTCGCTTCCGGATCAAGAACCAACGGTTGGCTCCGAGGCATTCAGAGACGGTGGGCTGGTACTTGTGGTGGATGATGAACCGGTAGTCCGCACTATGAGCGAAGAAATGCTGAAATCGTTCGGCTACGAGGTGATTGTCGCCCGTGACGGCCTCGAGGCCCTGGAGAAGTTCCGGGAACGCCGGGATGACATCCGTCTGGTACTGCTCGACCAGAGCCTGCCGGGAATGAGTGGTTGGGAGACCCTGGCTGCCCTGAGGGCGCTGCGATCCGACCTGCGGGTGGTCCTCACCAGTGGGTATGACGAAGCGCAGGTAATGCGGGGAGACCATCCCGAGCAACCTCAGGTCTTCTTACGCAAACCATACTATATGAAGGACTTGGAAGCGGCGCTTGACGCGGCAAGGAAGCACGGCATTCGGCCTTCTCTTTAGACAGAAGGGTTTGAAGGGAGGACAGTGATGTCCATGAACAATGTGATCATCGTTGCACCAGAGGGAACCAGAGGGATCAGCGACGACTTTCGGCTCTGGGCCCAACAGTACGTCAAGAAGGACCCAAAGCACCGTGCCCTGGTGACCATTGCTCAGGTGAGCAGGGATGCTGTGGTAGCCGCTACGCAGAAAGCAGCCCAGCTTGCAGGAGGAAAGGGGCGGGTGGTCTACGCGGTCGGTCACGGGTGGGGAACAAGCAGCAATCCTCAGGTTGGCAACGCGGACTTCGGCCCAAACGGTATTTTACGGGTGACCGAGTATGTCGCGTTCTACCATCCAACCTCGGGACAGTCCGGATGCGAGCTCAAGAAAATAGCAGAGGGTTTCGACGCGGCGAAGGGCAAGTCCGGAGCGAAGAGCCAAAACGCCGCCCTGGCACGATGGTGTACCCATTACCAAGTCAAGGGCAAGCAGTGCGAACGTCTGAAGAAAAAGGTCGGAGACCGCGCAACCGTTCAGCCCTTCTACGAACGGATCGCCAAGATCTTCCGAAAATCCTCCGTCGGTCGGGTCCTTCTGCTCTCATGCAACATAGGCCAGTCTTATGAATTCCTCGATGAACTTTCCACAGACTTCGGAATACCCGTGGGAGCCTACCGCCGAACCGTGATGGTTGATCGAGAAAACCCTGCAGGCGGCAAAGGCACGCCGCGTGTCTGGGTTTATCTCGAAGGGGACAAGATAGGAACGGGCACCCATACTGATGCGGCCCTGACCGAACTGATGCCGGGAGCAGGGACGAATGAGCTGATCTGGGGCTCGGTGGTCAAGGGAACCAAGGTCCAATGCGAGGAGTGATTATGCTGGGCGGGTCTTGCCCCATAGCGATTTGCCCCCTCTCAAGAGCGGGTGAAGCCCGCGTTCACTGGAGTGCCGCACGGGTAGCACCGACAAAGCCGGAGACAGGAGAAAGCAAGCCCAAAGAAAAGAATCCTTACCCGCTGTTTCAGCCGGCCAGCCAGTTGGCGGCCGCAAAGACACCCACCCCGGTCAGGAAGATCAAAGCGGTTGGAAGCAACAGCATCCGGTAGGTTTTTCCCATATCGGCCTCGTAATAATGCATGGTCATCACCAGGCAGGCGTGCATGGGGGACAACAGGTGCGCGCAGATGCCGCCGGCCAGGCCCAGCATCACGTAATAGGCGCTCAACTCACCGGCCTGGACGAAAGGAACCAGCACCGGAAAGCTCAACCCCACAAAGGCGGTGGTGTACCCCGAGATGAAGGCGATGAGGGCGGGCAGGAGCACCACCAGCACTGCAGAGGGAATCCCCATGGCGGAGAGTTCCGCCGCGATGTTGCCCATCGCCCCGGTCGCGACGAGGATTTCTTTGAAGAGCATGATGCCCCAGATCAGGCAGGCGAGATCGATCGAGAAATGCTGCCGTGCGAGTCGCAGGACCCTGTTCAGAGGCATGCGGTTCAGCACGATCACCCCCGTGGTCACCACCAACAACGGATAGGCGAGGTGGATATCCAGGCCTACGGTCAGGACAATCACCAAGAATAACGGGAAGAGGTTCCAGACAAAGCGGGCAAGCTGCCTTCCCGGCGCCGGTGGTGGGCCGGCGCCGCTGCCATGCGGCGGCTGGACGCCTCGGAAACCGAAGAGCACTCCCGTGGCGATGGCGGCCAGGGTCAAGGGAGTTCCCGCCAGCACCAATTCCGGAATCGGCACGCCGGTGATGCCGGCCGTCAGGAACACGGCGGGAAAGGTGGGGAGCGTATACTCCCAAACATGGCGAAACCAGAAGTTCAGGAAGGTGCGGTGTTCGGGAGAGAGCTGAAGATCATCAGAGGCCTCAGCCACCAGGGGCGCAGACAGCATAGCTCCCCCCACCACCGGCAGGAGACCGATGACGGCGGGGATGATGGCCACCGTAAAACGAGCATCTCGCACGACGTCGCCCAAGGCGGAGATCGCCCGATTCATGGCACCGTTTTCCTTGAGCAGGGCGCTGAAGAGCAGTACCAGTTCGAGGGCCATCACCAGCTTCAGGTTTTCGATGCTCAGGAGGGTGTCCAGCACGCCGTTGACAATCGCATTGGCGCGCAGCTGGAACATGAATCCCAGAATCAGGGAGCTTGCGATCAGGGTGAGGCTCAAGGCCACTTTGCGCCGGACCAGCACGATGATCCCGGCGATGATTACCACGATTTTGATAACATCAGCCATTTCAGGGAATTCCTCGAGCCGCTGACCTCTGTCTTCCAAAGGTGATGGCGTCGGCACAACCTGGCCGGTCATGCGATTCCGCACCAGGCAAGGCTCCCGAGTGCGACCCGGCGGAACCATCTGTCCTTTTTCACAGGGCGCTATGCCTGCCTGCTTGCAGGACCTTTGCGCTTTGGGATTTTTCGATAGCACCCGACGTGAAGGTTGTCGAGGACTAAAGAATATTCGGATTAACGTTTGGAAAAATTTGCCTATAATATGAGATTAGAGACTGGATCCGTTCGACAGCGGGCGAAGTCATGGTTTTGGGTTGTTGCGGCGCTCGGCTTTTTTTGATCTGTGGTGTCTCAAAATGACGGGGAGGTAACGAAATGGCTATTCAACTCCATCTTATAGACCGTCGTTCGCCGAGGGGTTTTACCTTCATCCCCAGGGCGAGGCAGGCTACATACCCGATACTGAGGATCCCGAGGTCGGGGCAGCAACCGGATGACTGGTTCTCGCTGGTTGGCCCGGAAGATACGATGGTTGTTGTTGTGAGTAACATCCTGAGTCAATACGGTCGGCCTCCTGGACGTTTGGACGTGATCCGCTTCGAAGCTCATGGCATCGCGCCTTTTGTTGGTGCACCCGTTGATAGAATAGACTTTGCCAGCGCCATGGATGCCACCAGTGTAGGGGCTTTTTCACAAATTGTGGCACTATGGAGTCGCCCTTATCGACCGGGGGTGGCGTCGGCTACCGCTTATACCTCCATTGTCCCGCGCATTGAAATGCATGGTTGCGAGCCGGTCCATGGATGTGATGCGATGCTTCAGGCATTGGCCAATGCTGCCCAGGCAATGGTCTTTGCATCATCTGCATCGCAAACTGTGAGCGGCCACTGGCGGGATATGTTTGCAATAGAGCCACCCGTTTTTCGATTCGATCCCGGCGGGTCTCAGCCCGTGCAATTGCCATAGAGAATTCCCGAACGGAACGAGAGCACCGTATAGTCGTCGGCAGGCGGCGGAGCAAAGAGCGTTGCCGGGGTGGGATGAGAATGAACACACCGGATTCACCGGACCGACCCGAACCGGCGGAATGGGGGCGGAACCACTTGAAATAGGCAATGCTGCGGGGTTGGTGCTCACTGGGCGGTTTCAAACCTTGCCCGAACGGACCTGGCATGAAGGGGAAGGCCTTCCGCCTCTGCCAGAGTAATGACCGTATCTTTTAGACTGGCCAAGCCTTTCCGACTCAAGTACTGAAAGGTCGGCTTTTTTATAAAATCGTCCACCGAGAGACCGGAGAACATCCGCGCACATTGGCCGGTGGGCAGAACATGGTTGGTGCCGGAGGCATAGTCCCCTACCGGAACCGGGGCATAGGGGCCCAAAAAGATAGAGCCGGCATGCCTTATTCTGTTCAGGGTAATAAACGGGTCCTCGGTCATGATCTGAAGGTGTTCCGCCGCATACTCGTTGGCAAAAGCAATTGCCTGCTCCATATCTTGGGCAATCAGCACATAGGAGTGCTTAGTCAGGGCCGATTCCAGGATCTCCTTCCGGTCAAGGGCATCGAATTCCCGATGGATGATGTGACAGACAGCGGCTGCCAGTTTTTCCGAGGTCGTGACCAGCACGGCAGCGGAATCGGGGTCATGTTCCACCTGGGAAAGGAAATCGATGGCAATGAGTTCCGGGGCACCCGTCTCGTCCGCCAGGATCAAGGCCTCGCTTGGCCCTGCCGGCGAATCGATGTCCACCTGTCCGTAAACCAGCATCTTGGCGGCGGTGACGTACTTATTACCCGGACCGACGATCTTGTGGACCCGTGGCATGGTTTCTGTTCCATAGGCCAGTCCGGCCACCCCCCACGGCCCTCCCACTTTGAAGATCCGGTCACATCCGGCAATGTCCGCAGCCGCCAGGGTGGCCGGATTCGCCTTCATGCCCCTGCCCGGCGGGGTGATCGCCACCACTTGAGACACACCGGCAACCCTGGCGGGCAGGACCGTCATCAGGATGGAGCTCGGATATACGGCTGTTCCTCCAGGGATGTAGCACCCGACAATATCCATGGGCCGCGTGATGCGGCCGGCGAGGATGCCTTCCCGAATCTCCATGGACCACATGTCGCGTTCCAATTCGGCCTTGTGGAATTTCACAATATTTTCAGCCGCAATCTTCAGACACTCAACAACCCTGGGATCGAGTTGACTATAAGCCTCTTTGATCTCGCCTGGGGTAGCCTCCAGGTCAGCCGTTGTGATATCAGACTTATGCTTCTTATAGTGTTCCAGGATTACCTGATCGCCTCGTTGCTTGATATCCGCCACGAGTTTCCTCACGTCTTCATAGATGGAAGAGATGTCCTCCATGGACCTTTCCATGACCGCCTTGACTTGCACCGAGGTCAAATCGTTAATCTTTATGGGTTTTAGTTCCATTGTAACATCCTCTCCAATTATGAATTAATTGATCCATAATTTCTATCAAGGACCTGTCAATATCAGCAAAGATATTGAGTACTTTCGACTAATTCTTTTCTCACGGTCCAAATTGGGGTCTTGAGAACTTGAACATATATCATTCACGGTACCTTTTCGCAACAGTCAACCGCTTTCTCAAAGAGGGTGTCCAAGAAGTCCTCGCCGTGTCATTTCGAACGGAGCGAAGCGACGTGAGAAATCTTTGGAATCAGCCACGCCAGCGAGTAAAGTTTCTCGCCTTCGGCTCGAAATGACACTTATTGGGCACGCCCTGACGTTACACACCACTACGATGAGGATCTAGCATAATTTCGGAAATGAATTCATTCCTGAGCAAATGAATCCGAGGGTGGTGACCAATTGGCAGATGATCATCAGGGGGGATATGCCCCGTGCGGCGGGTTCGTATTGCCGGGCGGAGATGGGTGAAGGGTTGGGTCTTCGGGTTTAATCTCCTGGAGGGAATCACCCGGGAGGGAGTATCAGCACACGTGAGTTGCGAGGGCCTTCAAAGGGCAATGCTGTTGAAAAAGGGAACTTGCACAGAATAAATTCCCCCCTTGAGGGGTAAGGGGGGTGCTCTTGCTGAGCCTGCAACCAGATACACCCCCCTGGCCCCCCTCAAAGGGGGAATCAGCTCGCCTGATTCAACAACATTGCCCTCAAAGGGCCCCTTACGGCACAAAGCTCCTGTTGGCAGTTGCGCCGGCACTATTGTTTGGTTGGCCGCTCCAGATACTGATAGACAATGAGATTGCCTTCGAAAAGATAATCTTCGGGGTTCCAACCGGTCATGTGGGGCGGAACCGCCACTTCCGACTCGTCAACAACTTGGGTCGTGACCTCGCATTCAACATCTTCCGAACGCACTAGCCAGATCTTGGCCCCCACGGCTCCGGAGCATGTGGCTGAGAAGTTTGCGTCGTCGGAGGTCGGTAAACCGGAAAGCTCACCCTCACTGTTGAGGATCTCCTTGCTCCCATTGAGTTGAAGGTTTCCAGCACGACCGGCCTTGCGACTGCCCAAACAGATCAGGTTATTTCCGGGCCATGGATCCGGATAGTATATAAGCGTGTATTCCGTGTTGGGGGCGAGCTTTTTCGCCTCGAAGGCAAACCTGAACGTCTCTCCCAACAAATTGTATTTCATCTGCCCCCAGCGGTTGCCGGGAAGAATGGGCCATGGACCATCGCCCATGGGACAGCCCGAGGCGTCGTAGTCGTCCGGGTATGCTTCATGGAGCGAGACATCACATTTCTGGAAAAGAAACAGGGTCCCTGCCTTGATTTCCATCCCTGGTTTCAAGTTTCCCCCCTGGCCGGCCATCGCCGCGGTCGAGGCGAGAACGGTCACCATAAGAGCCGCCATCAGTAACGCTGTCTTTTTCATAACACCTCCTCTGTTTCGTTTGCATACCACTCTCCACCACCCTCTGCTCATACCTCAGTTACTCAGAAACAGCCTCTTGCGTCACAGGATACTTTTCAATATTGCTGAAATCCTATCCTGAACAGGCATTCTTTAGCATGCAGCATGCCACATTGAAGGATGGGGCGCTTTCCCGCGGTTCTCGGTCTTTGCTGGAAGCACGACCGACCACTTGCTGACCGTTTTTGCGTACATGAGTGCAGGCAAAAGCCTACGGTGGGGTCTTCGTACCTTTCGCGCTCCACGGGTCCTGCCGTTCTCGAATTTCATCGGCTGGCTCAGCCTGCGCAAGGAAGGCCCCCCCATTGAGGGCCTCAACGCGACCCCTCAATTTGATGTTAATGCGACTGGAGTCTTGTGCCGAAATGAAATAATTTGACACTTTGCTTACCAATTTTGTCACCGAAGCTTCATTCGCGGAGAGGAATCGTGGCCGTGCCAGGGGTTCCCCTTTGCCATCTCATGGGTCATGCCCATGAACCCCCAGATCACGGCCAGCATTCAGGAAAGTCCCAACGAGGCCTACGCCCAAGAATACATAAGGATCAACGGCCTGATCAATGACCTGTCGGCAGGCTCTGGCAAACTCATTCAGCAGCAGAGGATAGCGACAGCTGACACCATAATCGTGCTACTTCGAGCATCGCGGTTAGTCGCCAGATGCCCTCAGTCCATGACGGACGCCCATCCTTGCGCTCTCGTATAGACTTTTGGCTTGGCTGACGTGCCTCCGACGAGGTGTAGTTCTCCATATATTTTTCAGGGAAACCTGTACAAGAGCTCTGTCGATTTGCATGGATTCGCTATAGAAATGCTTGCTGCAGAAATGTCTTTGTGAACATACCGATTTTGGTTTGCGCTTTCAGAGAAGTACTACCGGGCGTCCTGGAGACCATACGGGATCCATACACCCTCACTTTTCCAGCCCAATATGTCAACCTGTTCCACCGATCGTCGGACGCTGAAATTCAATAAGCCTTGACACAGTCGACTTGCTTTGCAGGCTTATGAGTATCTGTTTGCAGTTGCCTTGGCATGCCTCAGTCTGACAAGGGTTGCCAAGCAGGAATGTCGGCATGAATTCCTGCCCTACGTGTTCAAGCATGCCGATGGAAACGATCTCATCATACTTTCTGGCAAGGTGCCGTCACCCTACCTCAAATCAAGCCTGATCATCCCTTTAGTGAAACAGAGAGTGGGGAGTCTCGGGGTTTCCGTCGCCGCTTCTGCTCGTTTCTTCTTGGCGGCCAACGCTTCGGCGAACCGTTCAGGATTTTGCAGGGGCGCCACATAGCCATATTGGGTCTGAAGCACCTCCTCAAACCCTTCAGTTACGTGAAGCACCACGTGGTCAAAAAAACGCCACACTAACGGCGCGGTCTCCACAATCTGATTTAGATTGAGGCCTGACTCAACTTCCCGAGCCGCCGCAATGAATTCCCAGATCCGTCTTTTGGTAATATAAAGGGCACTGACTACTTCATGCAGCGCGAAATTTTGACGACATCGCTCTTTCCCAAGATTTCTGTAGTACCGCTCCACCTCTCCTTTCTCTTTATCCTCGGCCAACCAATAGCTGAAGCGGCTGCATACGTCATGGACCCAATCATACAAAGTCTTCTCATCAATATTCTGATAAGAACGGGTGGAGGGGTGCGTTAGAAGTTTTAGCTGGATGTCTTTTGCCAATTTTGAAGCATTGGCTTCAATGAGCTGAATGATTTTTTTCGTAATCATAACGCGCCTCCTTTTCAGTTTTTGGAAGATTTGTATGTATATTATGAATCTACTTTTTCATTTTAATCCTTTCAATCTCCATACCCAAAGGCCTGTAGTATCCAACAATGGTATAATAGATAGCCATATCAAAGAACCGATGCAGGACGGTGATAAGATCGATAACCGTATCCAACTCTTTCGCCGTTGCTGTAATCCCTTTTTCCGCAATCGTATCCCTGATATGTCTCCTGGTCGTAATGAGCGCCAGGACTATCTCGTGGAGCGCGAAACCTTCTTCAAACGAGCGTTCTCCACGACCAGCATAATAGCTTGGCACCTCTCCCTTCTCCGTATCTCGGAGCAGCCAGTTACCCAGATGGCTGTAGAGCTCGAAAATATTCTCATAGAGCACTCTATCGTCCAAAACCTGAAAAGATGAAGTCCGGTGGTCTCTGGCGAGCCTCTGTCTTAGGTCCTCAGCCATTTCTTTGGCATGTTTTTCTATCACTCGAATCAGTCTTTCCAGCAAAGAGCTTTCCAACATGGCATTCCTCCTCTTAAGTTTGGCGGGGGCTTCCACCGGTTTCAGTGTGTCCTCTCCGTACCTGTCACCAAGCCCAACCATCGAACCCTGAGTTACTTTCATTAATGCGATGGAGAACATGTGTGCTCACTTACGATCAAGTATAGTCTTTTTCAAGCCCGCCATCCACAGCATGTGCCTTGACCCGGCACATTGAAGCTTATTTTGCGGTCTTTCTTCAGGCCGATCCGTGGATGACATTTGTTTGCTTTTGAGCTCGGTCAAAGGTACACTTTAAAGGTGGCTGTCGCGGAAAGTTTCGGGAATTGCCGATCCCAATGCCATTCTGGGCGGGCTTATTGGCAAGGCTCGGACAAATGAAAACTGGGATGGCGGCATCGAGAGGCAGCAGATGCTCAGGGAGACCGTCAACAACTCCATCGGTTCCAAAGCTCGCCATTTGCAGGAAGACCAAATCGTCGGCCTCTTCTATAAGACGGGGGCCTTTGATCCCATCGAACGTTATGCCGCCTCCATCATCTTCAGCGAAGCCTCCCTTCAAGAGATTCTTCTCTTCCTTCGGCAACACCATATCCCCTTGTCCAACGCTAAGACTCTGTATCGCGTTTTCATTCAGGAACGAACCGCGCTGAAGCCCAAGGAGCGGAGAGACAAGTATGGGTGGTTTTTTGGCTAGCTTATAGGATCAAATCACTGCCCTGGAAACTGCTTGTTCGGAAGTTCTCATCCGCATTCCCCACCTCGTCTTTCTTTCACCAAAATGGTTCATCGATCATCAGGCAGTTTTCCAATCCGAGTATCTCGAGCAGGCAGACCCTATTTCATTGGCCACCCTGACCGGCGTGCGAGTGGATGTGCTCCTGGCCCCTCGTCTCACCAATAAACCGTCTACGCTGAGGAGAGTTGGCCAGGTCGATTGCTATGTTGAATCACTTGAAGAAATCATTGCGAAGAAGATTCGTTATAGAAGGGCTCAGGCAAGAACGAAGGATATTGTCGACATTGGGATTGCCTTGACGCACTCGCTGCACATACTGAAGGAATTGATCAATCAGAATGCCGTTACGCTTGATGAACTCTTTGAATGGCGGGAAGCGCTGAGTGACGTCGATCGTGAGCGGTATCTGGAGGAGCTTGAAATCCTGGAGCCCATGGCTAGATATCGCGATTTATCCATTCAATTTATTGAGGCGATCATCACCGGTATTGATTCCCTCAAGAGGTGAGGTGAGGGTGATACTCACTGAAGGGCAAATCACCTAGACCTATAGAACCAGGCACTTCGGATACCGCCTCAGGGCTGGCTACAGGGAGCACGGCGTTCACATACAGGGTTCGGTATGTTGCCCAATACCATACGTCGTTCGCCTACGACCGGTACGAGGCGTTGATCTTGACGTAGTCGTAAGAGAAATCGCAGGTGTAGGCCGTGAAGGATGCGCTTCCAAGGCCGAGGTCGAGCTGGACGGTGATTTCTTTTTGTTTGAAAACCCGGCTGGCCTGTTCCTCCACGTCCTGACCGCTAAGCGGCGTACCTTCCCGGAAGACGCAGAGGCCGTCGAAATAGAGAGTCACCCGTTCCGCCACAAGCGGTACGCCGGCGCGGCCGGCGGCGGCGACGATGCGGCCCCAGTTGGCGTCTTCGCCGAAGAAGGCGGTTTTGACCAGGGGCGAGTTCGCCACGGTGAAGGCCACCCGGCGGGCGTCGGCCTCGTCGGAAGCTCCCGTTACCTGGATGGTGATGAGCTTGGTCGCCCCTTCCCCATCGATGACGAGCTGGCGGGCGAGATCGAGCAGCACGGCCTGCAGGGCTTCCCCGAAGAGACGGCTTTCAGGGCTGTCCAAGTCCGTAATGACGGCATTTCCGGCAGCGCCGCCGGCCAGCACCAGGAGGGTGTCGTTGGTGCTGGTGTCGCCGTCGATGGTGATGGCGTTGAAGGATGAGGCCGCCGCCGCCCGCACCCAGGATTCGAGAATTTCTGTTTCGATCGCCGCATCGGTGCACACGAAGGCCAGGAGGGTGGCCATGTTGGGAGCGATCATGCCGGCGCCTTTGGCAATCCCGCCAATCGTTACAGGCTTTCCTCCGATTTCCACCTGAGTGCCGGCCAGTTTGGGCACGGTGTCGGTGGTCATGATGGCACGGGCCGCTGCCGCCCAGCCGTCCGGACGTAGCCCGGCAACGAGCTCCGGCAAGGCCCGCGCCACCGCTTCCACCTCGAGCTGCATGCCGATCACTCCCGTGGAAGCGACCAGGATCTTTTCCGGGGCGCTCTCGAGGGCTTTGGCCGTCAGGCGCGCCGTCTCCCGGGCCCTCACCAGCCCGGGTTCACCGGTGCAGGCATTGGCAATGCCGGCGTTAACAAGAATCGCCGTAGTCGCGATCGAAAGCCGCAGATGCTCTTCGCAGACCCTCACGGGAGCGGCACAGAACTGGTTGGTGGTGAAGACCCCGGCGGCGACGGCGCCTTCTTCTGCATCCGTCGCAATGAGCGCCAAATCCGTTCGCCCCCGGTAGCGCATTCCCGAGGCGGCGGCGGCCGCTCGAAAGCCCGGGACGACGAACGGCGCCCTACTTACCGTGACATTTCTTGTATTTCTTCCCGCTTCCACAGGGACAGGGGTCATTTCTTCCAACCTTTCCACTCTTTTTCACGGCCTGAGGTTTCGACGATCCCCCCCCGGCGGCTTCATAAAACATGGGTTGCTCTTCCTGCTCCCGACGCAAATCCTGCACCTGTTCTTCGCGCTGGACCTGGATGTGAAAGAGCAGGCGGACGGTTTCTTCCTTGACGCGCTCGATCATGTCCTGAAAGACCTGGTGAGCCTCGCGCTTATAGGCTACCAGCGGGTCCTGCTGTCCGTAGCCGCGCAGGCCGATGCCTTCCTTCAGGTGATCCATGTTGAGCAGGTGGTCCTTCCAGTAGCTGTCCACGGTCTGCAGCAGGATGTAGTTTTGCAGGTCCTGCATCACCGTCGGCCCGAATTCCCGTTCGCGGGCTTCGTAGCGGGCCCGCACCGCCTCCAGCAGATTGTCGAGCAGATCGGCCTGGCTGGTATCCGCCAGGGACTCGACCGTGAAACCCATCTGCAACCCGAACAACCGCGCGCATTCAACGTTCAGTTTTTCAAGGTCCCAGTCTTCGGCAAAAGTCTTCTCGTCGCTGCATTCCTGCACGAGATCGTCGACCAAATCCTCCACCATATCGAGGATGACGGGTTTGAGGTCCCCGCCCCGCAGGGCTTCGCGTCGCTGCCGGTAGATCACTTCCCGCTGCTGGTTCATGACATCGTCGTATTCCAGCAGGTGTTTGCGGATGCTGAAGTTCTGGGCTTCCACCCGGCTCTGGGCATTTTCGATGGCTTTGCTGATCATGCGGTGTTCGATGGGTTCATCCTCTTCCATGCCAATCCGCTGCATCAGCCCGGAGAGCCGTTCAGCGGCAAAGATGCGCATGAGGTCGTCTTCGAGAGAGAGATAGAAGCGGGACGAGCCGGGGTCCCCCTGACGCCCGGAACGCCCGCGGAGCTGATTGTCGATGCGGCGCGCTTCATGCCGTTCGGTGCCGAGAATATGCAGCCCGCCCTTGGCCGCCACTCCGGGACCCAGCACAATGTCGGTGCCGCGCCCCGCCATGTTGGTGGAAACGGTGACCGTTCCCGGCTGCCCGGCCTGAGCCACGATTTCGGCTTCCTGCTCGTGGTGCCTGGCGTTCAGCACCTGGTGGCGCACGCCCTCTCGCTTCAGGGCCTCGCTCAGCCGCTCCGAATTCTCGATGCTCACCGTGCCCACCAGCACCGGCCGCCCGAGCCGGTTCAATTCCTTGATTTCCTTCACCACCGCCCGGAATTTCTCTTTCTCGGTCCGGTAGATGCAATCCGGGTAATCCGTGCGGATCATCTCCCGGTGGGTCGGAATGACCACCACCTCGAGCTTGTAGATCTTGGCAAATTCAGCCGCTTCGGTGTCCGCCGTCCCGGTCATGCCCGCCAGCTTGTCGTACATGCGGAAATAATTCTGAAAGGTCACGGACGCCAGCGTCTGGTTTTCGTTCTCGATTTTGACGTTTTCCTTGGCCTCCAGCGCCTGGTGCAGCCCTTCGCTGTACCGGCGTCCCGGCATGATCCGGCCCGTGAATTCATCGACGATGATCACCTGGCCGCCCTTGACGATGTAGTCCACATCGCGCTTGAAGAGCGTATGAGCGCGCAGGGCCTGCTGCACGTGATGGAGGATATCGATATTGCGAGGGTCGTAGAGGTTGTCCACCCCGAGCAGGTTTTCGGCCCGCGCCACCCCTTCTTCGGTGAGGGCCACGGTGCGGCTCTTTTCTTCCTTGGTGTAGTGCGACTCCGGCCGCAGCTGGGGGATGATGCGGTTGATCCGGTAATAGAGTTCGGTCGATTTTTCGGCCGGTCCGGAAATGATGAGAGGGGTGCGGGCTTCGTCGATGAGGATGCTGTCGACCTCATCGACGATGGCGTAGTGGAGGTCCCGCTGCACCATGTCTTCAAAACGGAACTTCATGTTATCGCGCAGGTAGTCGAAGCCGAACTCGTTGTTCGTCCCGTAGGTGACATCAGCCTGGTAGGCTTCCTTGCGTTCGCGGTCATCGAGGCCGTGCACGATACAACCCACGCTGAGGCCCAGAAACCGGTAGATCTTGCCCATCCATTCGCTGTCCCGGCGGGCCAGGTAGTCGTTCACCGTGACCAAGTGGACGCCCCGCCCAGTCAGCGCGTTCAGATAGACGGGCATGGT
Organism: uncultured Syntrophobacteraceae bacterium; assembly: GCA_964505935.1. Taxonomy (GTDB): domain Bacteria; phylum Desulfobacterota; class Syntrophobacteria; order Syntrophobacterales; family Syntrophobacteraceae; genus JADGQM01. Next base: position 364 of record CAZDKX010000024.1, on the reverse strand, counting down.
CGCCACCAGGGTCTTCCCTTCACCGGTCTTCATTTCGGCGATTCTTCCCTGATGGAGGACGATGCCACCGATCACCTGCACATCGAAGGGGCGCATCCCGAGAGCGCGAATCGAGGCTTCCCGTGCGACGGCAAAGGCCTCCGGCAGGAGCTCGTCCAGCGGTTCGTCGTTGTCCAGGCGGCGGCGGAATTCCCCGGTCTTGGCGCGGAGCTGCTCGTCGCTCAACTTCCCAATGGCTGGTTCGAAGGCATTGACCTCATCCACCAGAGGCACAATACGTTTGAGGTTCCGCTCATTTTGACTGCCAAAAATCTTCTTGAGAACTGCACCAATCATTTCGATACTTCACTCTGTTATCTATCCA